>JBCBMF010000047.1:0-16662 GCA_039822905.1 Planctomycetota bacterium | reverse complement strand
ATCAAGGATCCGCTTCATGTCGCCGCCGGACTCGCCGGCCTGGATCAGGCTGCGGTACACGCTATCAAAGCGTGTTGGGTATCTGGCCATCGCGGCCGAGAGAGACTCACCGCGTTCGACGTGGGACCGAACGTCGCAGATCACGTCCCGCCAAGGTCCGGCCGGCGTCTGCCGCTCGGTCGCCTCAATCGCATCGACGAGAGGCGTGCCGCTCGAGATGAGCACGGTCAGCTGCCGAGTGAACGCCGTGAGTTGTCGGAGCTTGCTTTGCCCGAGTTGCATGCCGCCGCGCGCTGACGCAGAGCTTCGCTGCGTCGATGCGACGACAACCGATGGAAATTTGCCTTGAGCACGTATCGCCTGCTCGGCATCACCGCGTGAGTCCGCTTCGATCTCGCCGCTTGCGGTCGAACCGTCCGGATTGAAGGCTTCGTAGCGGAACTTCATGCTGCGCGCTCCGTTGCGATGGCCTCATCGGATGGGGCCGCGGCATCGTCGCTATGTGTCACGCGCAGGGCTTCCTCAAGACTCGTCCGCCCCGAGCGAGCGAGTTCCACACCCTCATCGCGTAGAGTGGCGACCCCATGCCGGCGGATCTCCGCTCGGAGCTCGTGCGACGGAGCGCCGAGATGGATCATCCGCCGAAGCTCGGGCGTGACTTCCATCACCTCGTACACGCCCATGCGCCCCTGGAACCCGGAGTCGTGGCACTGCTGGCAGCCCGCGCCGCGTCGGAACGGTCGGCCGGCGTCTTCGGGAATACCAGCATCGCAGAGAACCGCTTCGCCCGGGTAGTACTTCACGGTGCAGTGCGGGCAGAGCGTTCTCGCGAGGCGCTGCGCAACGGCACCGTTGAGCGAGCCCGACAGCAGGTATGACTCGATGCCCATGTCGCCGAGTCGCGCGACAGCACCGGTCGCATCGTTCGTGTGGAGCGTCGCGAGCACGAGATGCCCGGTCAGGGCCGCCTGCACCGCGACGCGAGCAGTCTGCTCATCGCGGATCTCGCCGATCATGATGATGTCCGGGTCCTGGCGGAGGATGCTCCGGAGCGAGTGCGCGAAGCTCAGCCCGACCTGCTCGTGGACCTGGATCTGGTTCACCATGTCGAGCTGATACTCGACCGGATCTTCCACGGTCACGATGTTGCGCTCGGGCGTGCGCAGCTGGTCGAGCGCAGAGTAGAGCGTCGTCGTCTTGCCCGAGCCCGTCGGCCCGGTCACGAGAACCAGCCCGTGCGGCTTGCGCAGCATCCGCTGGAATGTCTCAAGGGCCGGGCCCTTGAAACCAAGCTCGTCGAGACGGATCCGGAGGTTGGACTTGTCGAGCACGCGGATGACCATCTTCTCGCCGAGCAGCGTGGGCATGCTCGACACGCGCAGGTCGATCTCTCGGCCCTCTGCGATGATCCGCACGCGTCCCTCTTGGGGCATCCGTTTGATCGCGATGTCCATCTTGCCGATCACCTTGATCCGGCTGACGATGGCGGCGTGGACACCCGGAGGCGGGTTCATCAGTTCGCGGAGCACGCCGTCGACGCGATACCGAATCCGTGTCCCTCGCTTGTCGGGCTCGATGTGCACATCGCTTGCGCCGTCGCGCACCGCGGTGAGCAGCGCGATATTCACGAGGTTGATGATCGGGCTGCCCTCGACCATCTGGTCGAGATCGGCCTCCGCGCCGTCGTCGACGGCTTCGCGATCGACAACTTCGAGGTCTTGCTCGTTGAGCGATGTGAGGAAATCATCGACGCTGACGTTGCCGCCGCGGTACTTGCGCACAAACTCAAGAACGTTCTCTTCAAGCGCGAGCACGGGTCGGATTTCGCAGCCCGCGAGCCGACGCAGCTGATCGATCTTTGAGAGGTTCTGCGGCTCCGACATCGCCACGGTCATCACACCGCGGACGCGGAACATCGGGATCACGCGGAGACGTTCGCACTCTTCTTCGCCGACCTCGGACAGGAGCGACGGATCGATGAGGCCGTGGCGGAGCTGGCAGCCCCGGACGTTCATGCTCTGCGCGAGCGTCCGGACCATCGTCAGCTGCGTGACATAGCCCTCTTCGACGAGCAACTCGCCGAGGCGAACGCCGGTCCGAGCCTGCTCGCTCAGCGCTCGCTCAAGATCGCGCTCGCTGATCGCGCCAGCGGCGAGGAGCACCTCGCCCACACGCATGCCGCGACGACGGAGGCTCACTCAAAGCTCCTCACGGCGGCGGACGCGTCCTCGTACAGCTCGCAGAACGAGGCGACCTCGGTGAGGTCGAGCACCTCGCGGAGCGTCTCGTTGACGCACGCAAGCTTGAGGCTGCGAGCGACCCGTTCGAAACGCTCGCCGAGGTCAGCGATGACTTCCAGACCGGCGCTGTCGACAAACGACACGTTCGAGAGATCGACGACGACTCGGCCGCGCTGCTGGTCGGCCGCGGCATCGACGCGCGACGCCAGAACGGCGGAATCTTCGCCCGTAAGCGGCCCGCGTGGCGTGAGCACCGTGACCGCGGCCTGGTTTTGTTCATCGATCTGCACGCGCCCCCCTTACGCCGCCTGGCGGCTGCTCGCATCAGCCTGCCGATGGTGCAGCTGCCCGCCGGCGGCAGCCTCACCCCGGCCGACGGGCACTCGCAGTGTGAACGTGCTGCCGCGGTTCAGCTCGGACTCCACGGTGACATCACCCCCGTGCTGCCTCGCGAGCTGCCGCGCGAGCGACAAACCGAGCCCCGAACCTTCGACGTCGTGCACGCGGGCGTCGTCCGAACGGAAGAACGTCTCGAATACCAGCAATGCTTCTTCGGGGGCAATGCCGATGCCGTCGTCGATGACTTCGAGCGTGAATTCGTGCTCGTCGGCGTCGGCGCGCATGAGCACGCTGCCGCCAGCCGGGGTGTACTTGATCGCGTTGCCGACGAGGTTTTGGATGACCGCCTCGATATGGTCGCGGTCGCCCAAGAGCGTCGGCAGCTTCGGCGGCGCATCAAGCGTAAGACCGATCGACTTGGCCTCGGCCGAGGCGACGAACGCCTCACGGATCTCGGTGAGCATGTCATCGACCCGGATCTCGGTGCGCGTGCCGCGGAGGGAGCCGCTCTCGAGCTCGGACACCCGGAGCAGGTCGCCGACCGTGCGTTCCAGCCGCAGAACCTCGCGACCGATGACGTTGAGGGCTTCCTGGCGAAGCTGCGGGTCGTCATCCCCTTCCTCGATGGCCTGTTCAGCGTAGAGCTTGATGTTGGTCAGCGGCGCCCGAAGCTCATGTGTTGCTCGCGCGAGGAAGTTTCCTCGCGACGACTCCGCCACAGACTGCCGTGTGATATCCGCCATGGTGAGGAGGACGCGGTCGCGCGATCCGGTGACACGCCCCACCCGCACCCGCAGAACCTGCGGGGCTTCTTCGGTCCCGCACTCGATCGTCTCACGCCGTACCGGGCCGCCCGCCAGCACCGCGGAAGCCACTTCCGCAAGCTCGGCCGGTTGCAGCTCGGTAAGATTCACACCGGCATCCGGGGCAGTGTCGCCCGGGAGCAGCGCGGTTGCCGCCGGGTTTGCTCGAATGATCGCGAGGTCGCCGCCCACAACAATGATGCCCTCGGCGAGTGAGTCGATCACCGGGTCCATGGCCGCTCCCCTGTGCGACTCGACACCGCCAGTGAGCGTTCCAGACTCAAACCGATCGACGATCTGATTCCACGACTGCGCCGGGCGTCCGAGCGCTGGGTCAACTCGCAGTTCGCCCGGTGTGACAGCCGGGAGCGATGCGGCCTCGACTGCATCCGCAACGACGGCGACGCATCGCAGCCGAGGCAACGCCTTGGCGACGATGAACGCTGAAAGAACAACGAACACGCCGGCGGCACCAGCAAGAGCCCAATCGAAGACACCCGTCGCGCGAGCATCGAGGGCAACCAATCCGGCGCCGGACAACGGCACCATCGCGGCGAGCCCCAGTGTGCACGCCCGGGCGCCAGGGACGGTGCGCGCGAACAGATTCCCCGCCCGACGCGTTTCCTCCGATGCTGGCTTGGTCATCGACGCCCCTTCCTCGACAGGTCTGGAAGGGATATCGGCCGTTTCGACGGCGACTTCAGTCCGCCGAGCCGCGCAGCGCAGGCGTAGGGTTCTCGGACCGCGGGACCACAGCAGAGGCAGTTCCACCGATGGACGACTTCAAAGCGAAGGCACACAACCTAAAGGTCTGGCTCGCCGGCACGGTCTCGAGGGCGGCGTTCCCTGCCGCGCACGACCTTTACGGCGACGCGACAGACCAGGACGCCTCCACCCGAAACCCGGTGGTCGTCATGCCAGGCATCATGGGTTCTCGGCTGCGTCACCGGCCGACGGGCCAGGTGCTCTGGGGCGGCGCGACGAAGCGCGAGTTCGCCGATCCAACCGACCCCGAGCAGCTCCGCGCGATCACGCTGCCGATGGACCCGTTCGAGGCGCCGCTCCGAGAGCGCATCGACGACACCGCTTCAGACGGCAGCATCAGCCAGCTCCGCGCGAAGGTGCTCGGCTTCCCACTCAACGTGCAGGCGTACGGACCGATTCTTCAGATGCTCGGCGTCGGGGGCTTCACGCTCGACGACAAGAAGGGCAGCAAGAAGCTCGCTCTGAACTACAGCCACCGCGCAATCGCCAACTGCTTCGAGTTCTCGTACGACTGGAGGCGATCGATCGTCGACAACATGCAGCGGTTTGATGCGTTCATCGACGGTGTGCTCGAATTCGCAACGTATGACGCCGGCGGGAAGGCCCGCGACAACCTGCGCGTCGACATCGTCGCCCACTCGATGGCGGGGCTGCTGCTCCGCTACTACCTCCGCTACGGCACGCAGCCGCTGCCCGACGACGGCTCGCTCCCCGAGCTCACATGGGCCGGCGCAAAGAAGGTCGAGCACGCGATCATCGTCGGCACGCCGAACGCGGGCTCGCACGGCGGTCTCGAACGGCTGATCACGGGGCTCCCGGAGTCACCAGCGACGCCCGGCTATCACCCGGTGACGTTGTGCACCTACCCGTCGATCTACCAGCTGATGCCGCGCACACGTCATAAGCCGTTTGTCGAACCTGGCACCGGCAAGCCGATCGACGACCTGCTCTCGGTCGAATGCTGGGAGCGGAACCGCTGGGGACTCGCCGACCCGGAGGCGGACAGCGTCTTTCAGATGCTGATGCCGGATGTCAAGGACGCCAAGGACCGACGCCGGTTTGCGCTCGATCACCTGGCGCGCTGCCTCGAGGAGACGCGGCAGTTTCACGACGCACTCGACGTGCCGGCCAACGCTCCCGAGGACGTCGCGATCCACCTCTTTGCTGGTGACGGCGTGCTGACACCCAGCCTCGCCGAGGTCGGCCCCGGGAGGACCAGCTACCGCGTGCTGGAGCGTGACTACGGCGACGGCACGGTGCTGCGATCGAGCGCACTCATGGACGAACGGCGAGGCATGACGGGCGTGCCGCGCGTGGTCACGCCTATCCGCTGGGACGCGGTGACGTTCGTGCCGACCGATCACATGCTTCTGACGCGGCACCCGACGTTCGTCAATAATGCGTTGTTCATCTTGCTCGAGAAGGCCCGGCCGGATTGTGAATTCCGCGGTGCCGCAACACCCGCAGTGCTGCCTCACGCGAACTCGGCCGAGTAAATCGGGGCGACTGGATTCGAACCAGCGACCTTTTGACCCCCAGTCAAACGCGCTAACCAAACTGCGCCACGCCCCGGAGCGTCTGCGACAATAGCCGCCGGCCGGCTAGCGGGCGAGCCCGCCGGTACGCTTCCAGCATGAGCAGCACCCTGATTCAAGGCGGCCGGGTCATCGACCCCGCCAGCGGGGCCGACACAACCGCGGATGTCGCCGCGCGGGAGGGCCGGATCGTTGAGATCGGCCCGGGCCTATCTGCGAGCGATGCCGACGAGGTGATCGATGCCGCGGGGCTGATCGTCTGCCCGGGTCTGATCGACCCGCATGTGCACCTGCGTGAGCCGGGGCAGGAGGACAAGGAGACGATCGCCACGGGCACCGCAGCGGCTGTCGCGGGCGGGTTCACAACGGTCTGCTGCATGCCCAACACCAGCCCGACGCTGGACTCGCCCGAGATCCTGAGCTTCGTGCGCGACCGGGCACGCACGACCGCTGCCTGTCGGGTGTTCGCCGTCGCAGCGGGCACCATCGGCCGCAAGGGCGAGCGGATGACCGAGATCCGGCTGCTGGCCGAGGCCGGAGCGGTCGGCATCAGCGACGACGGGGATGTGATCGAGTCGGCTGGCATGATGCGGTCGGTGCTGCGAGCGACGGCGTCGACCGGGCTCGCGTTCATGCAGCACTGCCAGGAGCCCAGCCTGACGCGCGGGTCCTCGATGCACGCGGGCGAGGTGAGCACTCGGCTCGGGCTGACGGGTTGGCCGCGGGTCGCCGAAGAGATCATCATCGAGCGCGACGTCCGGCTCGTCCGCGACACGGGCTGCCGATACCACGTCCAGCATCTGTCCTCGGGCGGCTCGGTCGAGATCATCCGCATCGCACGCGAGATGGGCCTGCCGGTGTCGGCCGAGGCGTCCCCCCACCACCTGCTGCTGACGCATGAGGCTTGCCTTGGTTACGACACCAACGCAAAGATGAACCCGCCGCTGCGCGAGCGGTCCGATGTCGATGCAATCCGCGAGGGCGTTGCGAGCGGCGTGATCACCGTGCTCGCAACCGACCACGCGCCGCACACCGCCGATGAGAAGCAGCTGCCGTTCGGCGAAGCACCGTTCGGCATCATCGGGCTCGAGTCCGCGGTCGCGGGCTACGCCGAGGCGCTCGTCGAGTCTGGGCTTATCGACTGGCCCAAGCTGGTTGAGCTGCTCACGATCAACCCGGCGAGGCTCTGCAACCTCGACCGAGAGCATCGTGGCGACGACGGGCTCGGCGAGCTGCAAGTGGGCGGGCCGGCCGACATCACCGTCATCGATCCTGACCACGGCTGGACGTTTGACGAAACTGCCGTGGCTGGCAAGAGCGCGAATTCGCCGTTCCTTGGACGATCATTCAACGGTCGGCCCGTTCTCACGATGGTCGGCGGGCGCGTGGCGATGAACCGGCTCGCGGCGGCCGCCGGCTAGCGGGTACACACCGGACACGGCCGTAGACAGAATTCGGAGCGCGTTCTACCGTTGCGCGCTCGGAGGGCGAGAGAGCCCTGAGCCCACACCCGGCGCCCCCCCCGGTGCCCGAATCCAACGACTGGAGCAGACCCACCATGGCCATCAAAATCGGAATCAACGGCTTCGGACGCATCGGCCGGCTCGTCTACAGGGCCGCGGCCCAGAGCAGCGACATCGAGGTCGTCGGCATCAACGACCTCGTCCCCGCCGACAACCTCGCGTACCTCCTGAAGTACGACACCATGCACGGCCGGTTCAAGATCGATGGCAAGCCCGCCGAGATCACCGCCACCGAGGACAGCTTCACCGTCAACGGCTACACCACCAAGACCAGCGCCGTCCGCGACCCGGCCGAGCTGGCCTGGGGCGACATGGGCGTCGACTACGTGCTCGAGTCCACCGGCTTTTTCACGACCGCCGACACCGCCCAAAAACACATCGACGACTCCTCTGCGGGTCGGGGCTGCAAACGCGTCGTTATCTCCGCCCCGACCAAGACGCCCGATCAGGTCAAGACCATGGCTTACAAGGTCAACCACGAGGAGTACGACCCGGCCAGCGACACCATCATCTCCAACGCGAGCTGCACCACCAATTGCCTCGCCCCGGTCGCCAAGGTCATCAACGACGAGTTCGGCCTTGAGGAGGGCCTGATGACCACCGTCCACGCCGCCACCGCGACGCAGCCCACGCAGGACGGTCCGAGCAAGAAGGACTGGCGCGGCGGGCGGAACGCCTACCAGAACATCATCCCTGCGAGCACCGGCGCAGCCAAGGCCGTGGCGCTGTGTATCCCAGCCCTCAAGGGCAAGCTGACGGGCATGGCCTTCCGAGTACCGACGGCCGACGTCTCGGCCGTCGATCTGACGTTCAAGACCGCCAAGAGCACGAGCCTGGCGGACATCAACGCCGCGATGAAGGCAGCCAGCGAGGGCAGCATGTCGGGCGTCCTCGGCTACACCGAGGAGCAGGTCGCATCGAGCGACTTCATCGGCGACCCGCGTAGCTCGATCTACGATGCCATGGCCGGCATCGAGCTCAACAGCAACTTCTTCAAGATCATCAGCTGGTACGACAACGAGGCGGGCTACGCCCACCGCTGCATCGACATGATCCGCTACATCGCCAGCAAGGACTGATCGAAGCCAAGCATCGCAAAAACAAACAAGGGCCGCCCCGCGAAGGGCGGCCCTTTCTCATTGGATCAACGGTCAAAATCGGTCAGTTGCAGCCGGCGTTGAAGTTCAGCACCCAGGCATTGAAGTCGGCCGGGGTGAGCACGCCGTCCTCGTTCTGATCAGCGCGGAGGTTGCCCGAGTTGAACGCGAGCACCCAGGCGTTGAAGTCGGCGGGCGACGCGACGCCGTCCATGTTCACGTCGGCGAGGCACGTATCAACGAAGAACGTGTGCTCGGCCACGCCGCCGTTCCCGGTGAGCTCGTAGGCGACCGCGGTCAGCGTGTGGAAGCCGTGCGACAGCCCCAAGAACGCGAACTCCCACTCGAACCGGTTTGTGCGAGCCGCCGCGGGGCGGTTACGCAGGAACTCGACCGGGTCGACGCCGTCGGGGATGTCGATCGCGGCGACGATGTTGGTCGCGGTGCGGTCGAGCGCTCGGAAGTCAAAGTTCACGCCGCCAGAGTTCACGACGCTCGGCGGATCAACGATCTCAAGGCCCGGCGCTTCGTTGTCCAGGTAGATGACCTCACGCAGCTGCCGGAAGATCGGCTGGCCGCCGTCGTTGCGATGGCGGAAGACATTGACCGTGATGTAGTTGTACCCGTCTTCAAGCTGCGACGCGTCGATGGTCTGGCGGTAGGTGCCGGTCGTGTTGCCGGTGCCGAAGATGGGCGCGTTCTCGGTGAGGAACCGCTCGAAGCCGCCGTTAAGGGTCTCTTCCTGCGGGAACTCGAGCGTGCCGTTGCTGTTGAAATCCTGGATGCCGACCGGGAAGTCAACGACGCCGTTGCCGTTCAAATCCGTGTATCCCTGGTTGATCTTGAACAGCGCGTTGTCGTCGGTGTTCGGATCGAGTGGGTCGGTCTGCGTGGTCGTGACCTGCAGTTGGAAGGTCGATCCCTCAACCACATCGATCTGGTTGATCCGCTTGCGGTAGATCGGCAGGAAGGGCAACTCGCCGGGCAGCTGGCCCGTGACGTTTGTCACAGTTAGATCGGCGGTCGGCAGCGCGGGGGTGTAGATCACAAAGCCCTTCTCGTGCGCACCGGAGGTGGACACGTTGTTGGGCACGTTCACGTTCACGCGGCCGTTCGCGCCGACGGTGAGCACCTCGGGGATGTCATCGTTCGGGTCAACGATCGGGTCGGCCGCGTTACCCGTCTGCTCGTGCAGGCGCGTGCCCGGTGCGAAGTTGGTCACGACGTTCCGAGTCTCGAATCCCGCGTTCCGCCGGTCGTTGACGGCAACCAGCACGTTGGCGGGCCCGCCCGGCGTGCGACGCTCGAAGATGAACACGTCGTTGATGTTGGGCTGGATCGGGTCGGTGTACGACGTCACGTCGATGTCGCCCCGGCCGACCTCGTTGGCAAGGCGCACGACGTTCGTGATCGTGTCATCAGGCTGGCCGGTCGAGCGATCACGACCCAGAGCGATTGGCACGCCATTGCGCGGGCTGAAGTTGCCCGGGCCGCGGGTGAGCCCTCGCTCGTTCTGGTAGATGAGACCCTGGCCGGGCCGCATCATCACGTACACGTTCTGCGGGAGCCCCATCTGCTGCCGCGTCGGCTCGGGCGGCAGCTCGCTGCCGTTGCCGACGCTGCCGTTGTCATGGCTAAAGACGTGATTCACGCCGAGCGAGCCGTCGTTGAAGCCGTCGACGTTGTCGAAGTGCCGGTTAAGCGTGTCCTGCCAGGTGCCGAAGCCGCCCGCGCCGATCAGGTTTCGGAGGGCGCCCGCGCCGTCGAGGTCGAGCGAGTCGCGGTTGCCCCAGTCGTCGCCTTGGCGGACGTTGTTATTGATCCGGCGGATGTACTGGTCGTACACAAAGCCGTTGCCGGCGGTGCTCTCGCCGAAGCTGTAGGCGGTGACGACCTGGCCGCTCGGGTGCTCCCAGTTCTCGTGCACGGCGTTGTCCCACTGGAGATCCCAGAACGCCGAGGGGATGTGCTTGGCGGCGTCGAGGCGGAAGCCGTCAACCCCGATCTCTTCCATGAGCCAGCGGGTGTGCCGCACGAGCAGATCGCCGGGTGTTTCGAGGATCGGGTCGCCGTTTAGCGCGTTGAAGGGGTTCCACGGGTACCGGGTCAGGCTGAAGTTCGCGGTGTTGCGGAACGTGCCGGGGTTCGTAATGGTCTCGCCCGGAAGATCCGTGTCGGGGTAGAACCGCGCGTTGTCAGGGTCGGGCAGGTTGCGGATGGTTCCCGCGGGGATGTTGAACGGGTTGCCGGCCTCTGTTGGCTGGCGGACGAACAGGCTCGGCGAGAACTGATCGATATCACAGAGAGCCACGAGGTCACCTCGGAAGAGGTCGTACAGCGGCGCACCGGGATCGGTCGACTGCAGGTAGCCCGCATTGGTCGGCGAGTTGTGGAACTCGCCCCAGTCATCGGTCGGGATGAAGTCGCGGCCCGCCGGCGGGTTCGCCCAGAAGCCCGGGTAGCCGCCTTCCTCATGGAAGCCGCGGTCGGCGCGGCGGAAGCCGTTGTGGTTCATGATGAGGTCGACGTTGACGTAGGCGTCGGCCGCATGGAACTCCTGCACGAGTGCACGGAAGTCCTCCTCTGTTCCGTAGCTGGTTCCGTCGAGCTGGAAGCGATCGAGCGGGTCGAACCCGGGCGACTTGGCGGCGGCGGGGGCGACAGGACGCGAGATCGGTGGCAGCCACGTTGTGCCGTAGCCGGCGAGGAAGAAGTCCGGGATCCGGTACTCCATGTCGCGCCATTCCATCTCGAACCACTGCAGCATGGGCGGGTACTGTCCCTGCCCGGAGGCAGAGCCCGCGGCGGCGAGCACGGCGAGGGCGATGCAACGTCGGCTGGTCGTCATCTCTGTCAACTCCTGAAGCATGAATGCGGGCGCGCACCGCGCCCGGATATGTCTACCAATGTGTACACGATGGCCGTCTGATACGCGACTATCATTGGCCGAGTTTCTGATCCCGAGAATCTCCGAGCGTTGGAAACAGCCCCGGATCCGAGTTCCCGGACGACGAGATCGCCACGAATTCGGACCACGAGGAACCGATTACGATGAAGAACTTCACCGCGGCCCGATTTGTTGCATGCGTCTCGCTCCTCGCCGCAGCAGGACAAGCTACGTCACAGATGATCTCCGAAGCCGTTGGCGACAACACCGTCCGCTTCCACGCCTCCGCCGAGGCCAAGGCCAACGCGCTGCCGTCGTTCGCGCTGCTCGACCCGAACCTGCCTGCGGTCGGCAACATCCCAAGCCGATTCCCGGTCATGCCCGAGTTCTTCGTCGACGAGGGCGGGCGCAACTCGTTTACTATCGCCATCGAGCCCGGCACGTCGCTCTACGGCACGGGCGAGGTCCCCGGCCCGCTCCAGCGCAACGGCCGCTCGACCACGCTCTGGAACTCCGACTCGTATGCCTACAAGGACGATACGGCTTCGCTGTACAAGTCGCACCCGTGGGTGCTCGCGGTGCGTGCCGACGGCTCCGCCTTCGGCGTGATGGCCGACAGCACCTACCGCATTGAAATCGACCTGACCGACGACATCATGTTCCACGCCGACGGGCCCGAATTTCCCGTGATCGTGATCGAGCGCGATTCGCCGCAGGAAGTCGTCATGGCGCTCGGCGATCTCACAGGCACCATGCCCATGCCGCCCAAGTGGGCGATCGGCTACCACCAGTGCCGGTACAGCTACTACCCCGAGGCCCGCGTGCGCGAGATCGCGACCGAGTTCCGCGAGCGGAACCTGCCGGCCGACGTCATCTGGATGGACATCCACTACCAGGACGAATATCGCACCTTCCGCTTTGACAGCGAGCGGTTCCCCGATCCCAAGGGCCTGAACGACTGGCTGCTTGAGGACAAGAACTTCCACAACGTCTGGATGATCAACCCGGGCGTGGCGGCCGAGACCGATCGCTTCCCGCCTGAGGGTTACAGCGTCTACGAGGAGCTGATCGCGAACGACTACGCGGTCAAGACCGCCGACGGCGAGGTGTACCAGGGCGAAGTCTGGCCCGGCTGGTGCGTGTTCCCTGACTACACCCGCCCCGATGTCCGCGAGTGGTGGGCCCGGCTGTACATGGACTACATGGCCAACGGCATCACCGGCGTCTGGAACGACATGAACGAGCCGGCGATCTTCAACGTTGCGAGCAAGACCATGCCCGAAGATAACATGCACGGCGGCGACCCGGACATGGGCGGCCCGGGCGACCACGCACGCTTCCACAACGTCTTCGGCCACCTCATGGTCAAGGCCTCCCGCGAGGGCATCCAGGCGGCGAACCCCGACAAGCGGCCGTTCGTTCTCAGCCGGGCGATGCACCTGGGCACCCAGCGGTACGCCGCCGGCTGGTCAGGCGACAACTCGGCCGACTGGTGGGACCTTGAGGTCTCCGTGCCCATGGTCCTCAACATGGGCCTCTCCGGCTTCCCGTTCTACGGCCCCGACATCGGCGGCTTCAATGGCAACGGCGATGCCGACCAGTTCGAGCGGTGGTTCGGCTTCGGCACGCTGCTGCCCTTCGCGCGAGGGCACACAGCCGTCGGCAACATCGACAAGGAGCCGTGGGCCTTCGGCGAAGAGGTCGAGAACACCGCACGCGAGGCGCTCAACAACCGCTACGTGCTGCTCCCTTACTATTACACGCTCTTCCACGAAGCGCACACCACCGGTCTGCCCGTGATGCGGCCCGTGTTCTTTGCCGACCCGGCCGACCCGGCGTTGCGCACGGAAGACGACCTGTTCCTCATCGGTGACGGCCTGCTGGTCCACCCGCAGCTCACGCTCAATTCGGATCGCGTGCCGGCCATGCCGCAGGGCATCTGGCGCCCGCTCACACTCCACGGGGCCGACAACCCCGACATCCCCGACTTCTTCATCAAGGGCGGCTCGATCATCCCCTCGGGCCCAGTGATCCAGTACGTCGGCGAGAAGCCGCTCGACCCGCTCCGCCTGATCATCGCGCTCGATGAAAACGGCGAGGCAACCGGCACGCTCTACGAGGACGCGGGCGACGGCTTCGGCTACCGCGAGGGCGACTTCCTGCTCACGACCTACGAGGCGGAACGCGACGGCGACACGGTCACCGTCCGCGTGGCGGGCACCGAGGGCGACCGGGCTCGCCCGGACCGTGGCATGACCGTCCGCCTGATCCTCAACGACGGGCAGGAGATCACCGCCACAGGCCGCGACGGCGAGCCTTTGACTATCGAACTTCGGTAAAGCTCCGACGCTCGTTGTCTCGTCAAACGACAGCCAACCGGCGCGAGGTCACGTTTAACCTCAGGCTCACAAGCGATCGCCGAGCGCGAAACTGGTATTCTTACGACAGCTGGACTGGACACGGGACCGGAGGTCCCGGCCGGCTGACAGACTGACGGCTCATCGGCCCGGTGGAAAGGGATTGGAACACCATGGGTATGTTCTCGGCGATCGCAAAGGTTTTCGGTGGAGGCAAGGAAGCGGACACGGACAGCGTCGCGAGCGGCGACCCGGTGGTGGTGAGCTGGAAAGACAAGTCGCAGCCCGACGCACCGAAGCCCGTCGACTCAAAGCCCATGACATCGAAGCCAGCCGGGGGTACGGCGGTCGTCGCGCCGCCGCCGGGAACCGAACGCAGGGGCTCCATGGGACCGAACGAGCCTGTGAAGATTGATCTGTCCGAGTCAACTGTCAAAGTCCCGGCAGAGGCAAAGCCGGCAAAGCGCCGCGCCGCCGAGCCGGCGACCGAGCTCGTGAAGGCAGACGAGGTCCGCGACGCGCTTAAGAGCGAGCTCGAAGACAGCTACAAGATGGCGATCTCGCTGGCAGAAAAGGTCGACAAGCACCTCGACACGCAAGAGGAGCGATCGCGTCGTCTTCTCGAGATCGCTGAGAGCCTCCCGACAGCTCTCGAGAGTCTCGGCAGCATCGGCGAAGGCCAGGCCGAGCTCCGAGGCGCCGTGTCCGAGCTTGCCAACGCGTTCCGCGACGGCCAGGAGAGCACGCAGAAGGGCCTGTCTCTCCAGCTGGAATCGCTGGGCCGAGTCGAGGGACTCATCGCCGAGGCCAACAGCTCGCAGCAGGAGATCCGCTCGTCCATCGAGAACCTTTCGAGCGCCTTCACAGAGATCACCGAGAGCAACAAGCGCCTCGGCGACACGTTGACCGACATGAAGCGTCGCGACAGCGAGCGAGAGGTGCGCCTCGAAGAGGCGAACGCCAAGACGCACAAGCTGCTCATGGGCGTGGTTATCGGCGGAGCGGTGATCGGCGGCCTTGCCGTCCTCGCGTTGGTCGCTCAGACACTGGTCCAGGCGGGCGTCTTCGGCGCCTGACCCTGTCTGTCGCAGGCCGCTTCGTCACACGGGGGCCACGGATCCTCGCTGGCGGACAATCTCTACATGCGTGTCGCTTGCATCGACGCTGGCCGGTACTATGGTCGGCCCGCGCGGTCGCGTGGGTATGACGCATCGATGAAATAGTTCCACCGAGGGGTACGGCTGCCGTGAGCGACAACGACAACAACTTCGGCTTTCTCATCCGCATCGTCACGGTCGCCGCGCTGGGCGGCTTCCTGTTCGGCTTCGATACCGCGGTCATCAACGGCGCGGTCCCGGTACTGCGAGCGATGTTTACAGAGCCGGGATCGACTTTCGCCGCGGGCTTTGAAGCGTCGCAGGTGGATCTGATCGTCGGCCAGTCCGTCGCGATCGCTCTCATCGGTGCGGCAATCGGTGCCTTTACCGCCGGCCCGCTGACCAACCGCATCGGCCGCAAGCCGGCGATGGTTATCGCCTCGATCGCATTCCTCGCGTCGGCGATCGGCTCGGGCGCACCATTCACCATTATCGACTTTACCTTTTGGCGCTTTTTGGGGGGTCTGGCGTTCGGTGCCGCTTCGGTGATCGCTCCCGCGTACATCGCGGAGGTCTCCCCCGCACACCTCCGCGGGCGGCTCGGCTCAATGCAGCAACTCGCGATTGTCGTCGGCATCTTCGTCGCGCTGATGAGCAACCTCATCATTGCAAAGATCGCGGGCGGCGCGGCCGCAGAGTGGATCGGCGGATTCGCCGCCTGGAAGTGGATGTTCTGGATCGAGGCCATCCCGGCTGCCCTCTACGGCATCCTCGCTCTCGGCATCCCGGAATCACCCCGATACCTGGTCATCAAGGACCGGGACGATGAAGCCCGCGGGGTGCTCAATAAGGTCCTGGGATCGCAAGCGGCTGATGCCAAGATCGCAGAGATCCGCGGCACGCTCTCGTCCGAGCACAAGCCGCGCCTCTCCGACATCCTCGGGCCAGGCCTTTTTAAGAAGATCGTCTGGCTCGGCATCGGGCTATCAGTCTTCCAGCAGTTTGTTGGAATTAATGTGGTGTTCTACTACTCGAACCTGCTCTGGGAGTCAGTCGGCCTCAGCGAAGATCAGGCGTTCATCAACACCGCGATCGGCGGTGCGACCAATGTGCTCACTACGTTCATCGCGATCGCGCTGGTCGATAAGATCGGCCGCAAGCCGCTGCTTGCGTTCGGCTCTATCGGCATGGCGGTCTCGCTCGGCGTCATGGCATTCGTGTTCAACGCGGCCCCGCTGAACCCCGACAAAATCAACCTAACCGTGCCGACCGACGTCACCGGCCAGTACACGATCACAGTCGAGACCCGCGGCGAGGAAGGTGTGATCGAAACGGTGCAGATGCCGATCACGATCGATCCGCTCGATCCCGATGCCGAGCCGAGCGAGACCAACTCGGTGACGCTCGACTTCAGACCGGTGCTGGGCGAGTCGCGCGGCACGACCGAAATCGAGCTGCGGGACCTGCCGACCGGTGCCGCGATCATCGACCCGGCCGCAAAGGACGGCGACATTACAACCTCAGCGAACGGCATCGTAACCAAACGGTTCACACTCAAGCCCGATCTGACCGGCGACCAGCGTACGATGGGCATCATCACGCTGATCGCGCTCAACCTGTTCATCATCTCGTTCGGTGCGAGCTGGGGGCCGATTGTCTGGGTCATGCTGGGCGAGATGTTCAGCAACCAGATCCGCGGCGCGGGCCTCGCGGTCGCGGCGTCGGCACAGTGGGGCGCGAACTACCTCATCAGCGCGACGTTCCCGCTCATGGCCTCGGCGAGCCTTGCCTTCGCCTACGGCTTCTACTCCGTTAGCGCCATCATCTCGCTCATCTTCGTCCTGCTGCTGATCCCCGAGACGAAGGGCAAAGAGCTTGAGTCGATGGGAGAGCTTGAGACCAAGGGCTGATCGGAACAACGCCGGCCCTGGCACGCATTCCCTCACTACAGTGCGGCATGAAGACTCGGTCGCTAGCGCTATCCGCAGTTGTTTGTCAGCTTCTCGTGGGGTGCTCGGC
>JBCBMF010000046.1:0-16762 GCA_039822905.1 Planctomycetota bacterium | reverse complement strand
CGGCGATCGCCCGGGCGTCGTCGTCGGTCAGCTTGCCTTTGACCACGGCGTGGTAGGTCTTGGGCACGCCGAAGCGCGGGTGCGTGAGCTTGTTGGCGAGGTCGCCGTCGTTGGTGAGCAGCAAGAGGCCCGTGGTATCGAAGTCGAGCCGACCGACGGGGAAGAGGCGATCGGCCGCCGGGTGATCGACGAGCTGGAGCACGGTTCGTCGATCGAACTCGGGCTCATCGGCGCTCGTCGTGATCGTGTTCGTCGGCTTGTTGAGCATCACATAGAGCTTGCGGCTCTTGCGTTTGATGGGCCGCCCGTCGACGGTGATGCGATCCGCATCAGGGTCGGCGAACGCCGGCAGGAAGTCGATGATCGCGCCGTTCACCTCGACCCTGCCCTCCTCGATCAGCTGCTCGCAGACTCGGCGGGCGGCGACGCCGGCGTCGGCGAGGATGCGTTGCAGCCGCGGGCCGCGCGACTTGTCGCGGCACTGCTCGCGCGGGTCGGCATTGGGATCGATGGGTCGGCGGGCCACATCGGGAGTGTAGCGATGCGTGCGACGGCTCCACGAGCCGCCAAATGTGGGCAGATCTGGCGGTTTCGGCCGACGTCCCGGGTGAGACCGCGCCGATCGAACGCCCCGGGCGGAGCCGGGCGATCGGGACAAGCTGGGAGCACCGCGTGCCGGAGGCTGCACGACAACCCGAGAGACTCGCCGTGCCAAAGCGTCGGCTCGACGCGGTATCGCAGGACATCGTGCTCTCGCCGCGCGTGATCGATCGGCTCGCGTTCGACGAGTACGTCGCGCTGCTCCGCGCCGAGGTCGAGAACGCCACGAAGGAGAGCGAGCTGCTCGCCCGGCGTGCAGAGGCCGGCGCGATCATCCTCGAGCAGCTCGACCGGTTCATCGACAGCAACGGTGAGACCATCGAACACGCCGCCGAGGTGCTCGCCGGCATCGACGAGCGGATGGCCGCGTCGCGGAAGCTGCTCGATGATGTCGACCGGCGGGCCACAAATCTGCACAAGGCGAGCCAGCAGGCCGAGCAGGTCATTGAAGCACGGGCCGAGGCGTTCGAGCAGCGGCTTCGGTCGATTGTCGATGCCGCCATGGATCGGTTCGAAGACACCGAGGATCAGCTGACCGCGCGTGCCGCGTCGGCGAGACGGGAGCTCCTGGATCGGCTTGAGCAGATGCGTTCGCGCGGTGAGGCAACGATCGCGCGGCTGGACAGCAAAGCGGGCGAGCTTTCGGAGGAGGCCGAGGAAACGGTCGCGAGGGCGCAGTCGAGGCTCGATGCGCTCCGCGAGCCTGTGCGCGAGCTGCTCGGCTCGATCGAATCAAAGGCTGCCGCCCTCGCCGCGGGTTCAGAAGAGCACGCCGCGAGGCTCATCGCCGAGGCTGAGGCTGGTGCGGCGAAGATCGAGTCGGCGGCGGCGGCCGTCGAGCAGCGACTCGACGATCTCTCGCTCGCAACGACGGCGGCCACAGAAACGGAGCGGGCCGTGCGCGAGGCGGCCGAGGCGTTGGGGCTCGAATCACGCGAGTTGGCGGAAGCCGCCCTCGCGGAACTGAAGTCCGAGGCGGCATCGGTGGTCGAAGCCAGCGCATCGAGTCTCGAGCAAGCGGTTGCGCTCCACCAAGACGCGATCCGGTCCGGTGTTGAAGATGCACGGACTGCCGAGTCGTCGCTTCGCGCGGCGAGTACGTCTCTCACGAAGACCGCCGCATCCGATGATGTGCGGCGCGTTGTCGAGCTATGCGGACAGATCGAGTCGCTCACATCGCAGACCGACGCGGCTCGCGCGACCCTTGCGGACGCGATCGTCGAGGGTGCCGAGCGGATCGACGGGCTCGCAGAACGCGGCACGCGGCTGGGTGCAGATGCGCGGCGGGAGTCGGATCGGCTTGAGAGCTTGATGGCTGACCTTGGTGCAATCGGAGACGATTCGCTCGTTGAGCGTATCGCGAGCGCCGTGCGCGCGGAGGTAGAACGCGAGACACGCGATGAGTTGGAGATGGCGACGGCTTCACTCGCCGCATTAGCCGAGCGTGTACGAGTGCTTGAGTCGAATGACGCGACGCTCAAGAAGCCGTCGACCCGCAAGTCGACCGCGAAGAAGCCGGCTTCCAAAGCGAAGACCTCCACAAAGGCAACAGCGGCGAAGCGCGCGACTGCCAAGCCCGCGGCGAAGTCCACGGAAACGAAGCCCACGAAATCCACCAAGGCGCATGGAGCGCGGGCGAGATCGGCACCAAAGCCTGAGCCAGAGGTGAAACCGACAACGGCTACCGAGAAGTCGTCCGAGCCCTCTTCGAAACCCGCGGCCTAGGCCTGCTTCCGGTCTGCGCACGAAAGCGCCGCTCGTTCGAGCGGCGCGGTCTTGGTGTTGGGTTGTCCGCGGACAGCCTCGCTTAATCGAGGTAGAGCGAGAGCAGACCGACGGCGTTCTGATCGCCGATGAAGAAGCCGGTGTCGTCGACACCGAAGATGCCGTCGATCTGGTTGACGAGCTCGCGGCTCTGGGTCGGCAGCTCGAAGGTCGTGGTCGTCATCGGGTCGGCGGGATCGACGAACGGGAAGGCGATCGACTCTTCGTTGAAGATGTCGATCGGCCCGCCGGCGTCGGCGAAGGCATTTTCTTGCGTGAGGCGGAGACCGACCAGTTCGCCCACGCGGCGTGCGACGCCGTTGGTGAGCGAGTCGATGAACGCGTCGAGGTCGTCCGGGGTCGGGCTGTAGCCGAGCGTCGAGTACACCGGTGTGAACACGACGGCCTCGTCCTCCGCATCGGTGTTGAACGGATCGGACCGCTCGCTGACGCCGTAGTCGGATGCGAAGATCAGGTCGGTCGGGTCAAAGTCGCTCGTGACGAAGACGGTTGAGAACTCCTCGAACTCGAAGTCGGCCGGGTCGAGCGAGAACCTGATGTCGAGACCGGCTTGGTCGCGGTAGAGCGTCTGCAGGTTGGCGAGCACCTCGGTGAGGATGAACTCGTCGATGCCGACGTTGTCGGTGAGACCCGAGAAGCCGAGCGCTGCTGCGTTGAAACCGCCGAAGCTGACCTCCGACCCATCGACTGCGAGCCAGTCGACCGTGCCGCCCTCGGCCTCGATGAGCACGTTCTGCGGCCCGGTCTGCACGACGCCGTTCCCCTGGGTCACGACCTCGATCTGGTAGTCACCGCGGAACACGCCCTGCAGGTACACGGCGTAGGAGCCGTTGCCGCCGTTGATCGACGGCGGGACGACGAAGCTGATGAAGAAGTCGCCGTTGGCGTCGAATCCGTAACGGTTCGGACCGTTCTGGGCGATCAGCGTGTTGGGCTGTCCGGCCCGCGCTCCGAAGTCTGTCGGGCTGAAGACCAGGTCCGCGTTCTGCTGTGTGTTCGAGTTGGTCGTCTCGAAGAGAGCGAACTGAACAGCCTGGCTCGGGTCGACGCCGACCTCTGAGATGTCGATCCGCTCGTCGGCGATGAACGCCTCGGTGATCGAACCGAGATCGGTACCGGAATCCGCGAGCTTGACGGTGAGGGTGACGAACGTGCCCGCCGTGATCGGCTGGAAGTTGTTGAGGTGGAAGACGTCGACGTCTGAGAAGATCTCGCCGGGCCTGCCGGTGGCGGCCGCCGGGCCGAGCGATGTGGTAACTGTGCTCTCGAGCCGGCTACCGGAGCGCGTCGAGACGATCGCACCGTCGGAGGTCTGGCCCGAGACACGGTCGTCGCCGTTGCCGAAGACGCCGTCCGCACCCGCGAGCCGCTGGAACGTGAAGTCGCCGATGACGACTCGCTCGGTAGGATCGGTCGTCGAGAACAGCGACAGCGCCGGGGCGTTGACGATGTTCGTGCCGTTGCCCGAGTCGGCGCCGGCGTTGAAGCCCGAGTCGCCGTCGTCGAAGATCTCAAACGTGAAGGCGTAGTTGCCGGTCTGGTTGGCCTGCGGGTCGATGTTTGCCACGAGGCCTGGGATGAACGACGAGTCCTCGAACGGATCGATAAGGACGGCCGACGGGAGGTTCCCCGCCTCAACGACCAGGTAGTAGACCCCGGTTTCCTTGATCAGGATCGAGCCGTCGGTGACGAGGTCGCCCTCGAAGTCGAAGGCGCTGTTGCTCGGCAGCGTGATCGACTGCGGTGTCTCACGCGACAGCTCCACAACGCCGGAGGCCTCGTATTGAAGGACCGGGAACGAGCCGTCGGTCGGCTGGAAGTAGAGCGAGCGCACCGCCTGGTTGGCCGGGCCCGTGACCTCGCCGAGGCGGAGGATCTGACCGGCCTGGAGCGTGATCGCGTAGACGTCCTTGTCGCCGCCGAAGCCGAAGAGGTCGAGGTCACGGTCCGGGTGATCGGCGAGCGCGCCGCGGATCGTGAACTCGGTGTTGGTCTCGGGGAGACCGTCGGGGGTGATGTTCGAGTCGAGGACGATGTTGAGGTCGATGGCGTCGTAGAAGTCGATGATCTCGGTGTTGTCGTTGAGGCCTGTGGTAACGACGCGTTCGAGCCCACGCGGCCCGGCCACGTCGCCGGCGTCGCCGACGATGTCGTCGAAGTTAAAGTCCTCGCCCGGCAGGGCGAAGCCGTCGCCGTTGCCGTCGAGGCGTGCCTGCGCGTTCTGCGCCCGCAGCACGTCGGACAGGATCTCGAACCGGTAGATGCCGGGCGACGCGATGTCCCGCCGCTCGGCCATGAAGATCGCATCGGTGAACGCGGGGTCCACCTCTGGGAGCAGATCGCGGTCGGTCACCTCGCGGTCGAAGGTCACCGCGAAGGTAAACAGTTCCTCGTCGTAGGTGATGGAGTAATCGCCGCTGCCGCGAACGCCGAGCGTGGGCGCCTCGAGGCTGAGCGGGTCGTTCGGATCGAACGGCTGGAGGGCCGACGTCTCGTCCCGGATCTCGCGGATGCGGAGGGCCTGGAGGAACGAGACCTCATCGATGTTCTGGTTGAAGGTGATGAAGGCGGTATAGACCCTTGAGTCCTGGAGCACCTGGAAGGTGTCGATCTGGATGGGAATCGGCTCGCCGACGATCTGGCCGACGGTGAAGTTGCCCGACGACGCCGCGTCGTCACCGCCGATGCTCGCGCTCGTGATGCCTCCCGCCGAGAGCAGGCCGTAGGACTCGGAATTCACGTTCGAACCGACGGTGGACCCGCCGATGTCGACCGTGCCGATGGACGAGTTGCCCGCGGCACCATCGTCGTCGGCGGTGGCGAAGAAGCCGTCACCGCCGCGCAGGAAGCCGGCGATGATGTCGGATTCACCGAAGTCGCCGCCGATGTCGACGGAGTTGATCGTGCCGGACGTTGCGCGATCGATGGCGCTGGAGACCGACCCGTTGCCGTCGAGCGCGTCGCTGCCAAGATCGCCGCCGGCAATGAACGCCGAGTCGAACACGTCACCCTCGACCTCGATCGAATCGATGACGTTCGAGACGCTCAGGCGTGAACGCTCGACCTCGTTGGCCGTGAAGCTGTTCAGGCTGCCGCCGGCGCGGAAGAGGAACCGCTCGGCCTTACCCGCGATGTTGATCGAGCCGATCGAGCGATCGATGTTCACCGTCGCGGTCGCGTTCTGCGAGACATTGAAGCTGCCCGCGCCGATGTAGTCGAACCTCGGAACGCTGCCGTTGAGCGCGAACAGGCTGAGATTGACGTTCGTCGTTCCGACGAAGCCGGCGCTGAACGTGCCGCCCGTGACACGGTCGACGGTGAGCGTGTTGATGTCCTCGCCCACGGCGATGATGCCCGTGCCCTCGTAATCGTCGATCTCGAGGGTCCGCACGAAGTTGTCGACAACGATGCTGCTGTTGCCGAGGATTCGCGATCGGCCGTTCTCGCCCTGGACGCGGAGCGTGCCGACCGAGGCCTCATCGTTCGAGCGGATGTTGAAGTCGATCAGCGAGGGCAGCGCGGTATTGGCGTTGTCGTCGTTGTCGAGCACGGTCACGATGACCTCGTGATCGATCCGCGTGTTGGCGAGGATCAGGGTGCCGTTGCCGTCCCAGATCACGCCCTGGCCGTCGTCTTCGTTGAGCGATGCGTCGGCAGCCGGAGCATTCCACTGCACACGGAACGTGGTGCCATTCCACGAGAAATCGCTTGACCCGTTCCGGGGCACAAGCGTGCCGAGCGGACTGAGGTCGACGACCTCACCTGTCTGACCGTCGAATACGGCGTCGTTCAGCCGAGCAAGCTGATTCCCCGCATTCGCGGAAGTTGCACCGGGATTCACGATGTCTGCAACCTCAACCCGTTGACCACCGAGGCTTAGGTCGATGGCCCTCCGGTCGGCATTGAACGTCACGTTCGTATCGTTACCGGCAATCGTGATCTCTTGGATCGTGCTGAAACCCAGCACGTTCTGCTCGGTGCCGTCGAACTCGGTGTAGTCGCCGTCGTTGCCCGCGGTGATCCCCGCGTTGAACGCCACGTTGGTCGCGTCGCCGCCGATGTTGACCGAGCGGATCGTGCCGGACTTGAGCGTATCCACGCCATCTCCGACCGCGCCGTTGGTGTCGTTGCCGGGCAGCGTCGAAGGTGTGACCGGGTTGCCCGCGATGTCGTCGTACTGCGGGTCGCCGATCAAGAAGATCGACTCGTCTCCGAAGCTGGTGACGCCGGCGAGGAAGAGCGTGCTGCGGACATTGCCCGAGACGTTGACCTCGCTGATGAGATCGCCCGCCGCGATGACGTTGGCCTGGCTTGTGTTGATGTTGTCGTTGAGCGTGATGTTGCCGGCACGGACGTCGATCAGGCCGATGAACGTGCGTGCGTAGATGAACGACTCGTAGATATCGCCCGAGGTCACAACGATCGAGTTGATCGATCGGCCCGAGGCGATCGTCGGCCCGTCGACGTTGAGCGTCGCGACGACGTTCGGCGGCAGCTGGTTCCGGTTGGGGTCGTTGGTGTTGGTGCCGACACCCGCCGACAGGTTCGGGTTGATGCCGATGTCGCCGAAGGCGGTGCCCTGCCCGTCGACGATGATCTGGTTGATCGTGAGCTCTGCGAAGACCGTGCCGAACAGGTGGCCCCGGATGATCGAGAGCGTGCCGAGCCCGCCGTCGTTTGCGATCACGCCGCCGCCTGCGAGCAGCGAGCCGTCGGTGATCGTCACGAGCCCGATGCCCGAGGATTCGCTGGTGATCAGGCCGTCGTAGTCGCCTGTGATCGCGACTTCCTCGATCCGACCAAAGACGAGGATGTCGCCGTCTTCCGGCTTCTCCTGCGTCGGCAGGTTGACGACGCCGCCGATGGTGATCTGGTTGGTCAGCGTGCCGCCGACGCGGAGGTCGCTGAAGAGCCGGCCGTTCTCAACATCGAGCTCGGTCAGGTTGCCGCGGACGAGGATGACGCCCGGATCATCTGCGTCGCCGATGTTGCGGCCGGCCTGGATCTGCGCCAGGTTGCCGCCGATGTCGGTTGTCGACAGCACGTCGATCGCCGCATCGATGAGGACAATGTCCGCGTCCTCGTTGGTGGTCACGATGGAGCCGTCGATCGAGCCCATCGTCGACCGAAGCGTGCCGATGCGGCCCGAGCTGGAGATCTGCGCGTCGAGGTCGTTGACCGCTTCGAGCGTGTCGATCCGGCCGTCCGGACCGGTCACGCTGATCTCGGACCGGTCGATCTCGTCCTGCACGCGCAGGTTCTCGAGCGGGCCCGAGACAGAGATCGAGCTGACACGGATGCTGTCGGACACGTTCATCGAGATGATTCGGCCGGTCACGATCTCGCTCGCGAGCAGGTCGCCGTTGATCGTGAACGCCGTGAGCGTGTTGGCGACCTCGATCGCCGACCGGATCACGGTGCCGGTCGTGATGTTGCTGCGCAGCTCGCCGATGACGCTGAGCTGAGTGTCGGCGAACTGGCCGCTGTTGTTCGTGCTCAGCCGCTCGAGGTCCTGGCCGATCTCGATGGTGCTCTCGGCAAACTCGAGCAGCCCACCGTCGAGCGTTGTGTTGCGGAACTCGTCGGCGCGGATCTCGCCGAATAGGTCGCCCTGCACTTCAAGCAGCGTCGCGTCGTAGGCACCGCCCGTGATCAGCAGCGACTGCATGTCGAACGTGCCGATCCGCGAGCGGAAGATATCGCCGTTGTTGACGGAGATCTCGCGCAGCGTGTTGACGAGGGCGACCGAGTCGCCGTCGAGGTACTCGCCCGTCCACCACGTGTCGACCTGCGACGTGAGCAGGTCGGAGTCGATGATGCCGCCGCCGTTGGAGTTGACGATGATCTGGTCGATGCCGTCGGTCGGCGTGTTCCCGGGCACGGCCAGGAACGCGGCCGACGCGGTGATGATGCCGTTGATGAACGCACCGTCGATGGTCGCCTCGACCCGGCCGATGTTGTTCTGTGCGAAAATGCCGCCCTCGGCGAACGGCGTGCCTGTGCCGGTCTCGCTGCTGAGAAGACCGTCACCGACGTCGACAAACTCGATGTTGCCCGCCGAGAAGATTGTGCCGACGATGCCGTCGAACCCGCCGATGTCGGTCTGACGGTCGGCGTTCGCGCGCGCCGTGACCAGGTCACCGCCCTGCAGAATGATGTCGCCGATCGACCCGCCGATGTCGGCGAGCGTCAGGCCGTCCTCGCGAACCACAAGCCCGTTGAGCGTGTCGTCCATCGGGAAGCCGATGTCATCGAGATAGGCCTCCCCCGGCAGCTCGGAGCCGTCGTTGGTCGGCCGGTAGATCTCGCCGCTGGCGTCTCCATCGAGAATGGGACCGCTGTCGCCCGCCTGATCGACACCAAGAGCTTCGAAGACGCCGTTCGCAACACCGATCTGGATGCCCAGACGCGGGCCGATGAGCCTCGGCCCGAACTCGACGACCTCGGTCCGCCCGAGATCGCCCTGCGTGATGCGGATTGTGTCGAGCGACTCGGCATCGATCGAGACGATGTCGCCGCCCGGCGTCGTGTTCTCGATCCGGCCGAGCCCGTTCGGCGCGTCGATCCGGTAAACGTCGATCTGGGCGCTGCCTGAGATCAGGATCTCGCTGCCCTCATCCGATTCGCCGATGATGATCCGGCCGATCGAGATGACATCGTCCTCGGTCTGTCCCCCCAACGCGTTGATGTTGAGCGACACGCCGCCCGCGGCGATGCCCGTACCAGCAAGGTTGACGAAGATCCGCGCGATCGCGACACCCTCGGCGCCGTCGACGGGCACAACGATAACCTCACCGACCTGCACCGGGAACGGGGTCGCGGTCGACACGCTGACGTTGACTCGGCCGCCCGCGTCGTCCACGAACTCCAGCACCTCGCCGGTGATGATCGGGATAGATGTACCGAGCCCTTCTCGCAGGTCGATGTTGGGCGTGTCGACGAAGCGGATGTCGCTTCCGTCGCCGAGGTTGAGGATCACGCCCTCTTCACCATCGAAGAAGCCGATGTCATCGCCGCCGCCGGGTGAGCCGTCGTCTGAGGTTGGATCACCCGCAACACCGATCCGCTGACCAACCAGAAGGCCGCCGACCACCGAGCCGGGCGTGGCGCTGGTGTCGATGATGAGCTCATCGCCGGTGACCGAGCCGCCGACGATGATCAGCCCGATGTCGCCGCTCTGGTTATCGTCGAGGCCGGTGCGGATGACGAAGGGCTCGCCCACGATGCGGAGCAGATCGGTGTCGGAGGCCGAGGCGTCGCGATCGCCGTTGACCCAGCCGTTGATGTCGATCGTGCCGACGCGTCCGCCGGTCTCGATGATCACATCGCCGATGTCGCCGCCGCCGACAACCTGCGACCGACCGGTGTAGAACTGGCCCAGGTCTTGGCCGATCGACAGAATGACAGGCGTGGACACGTCGCCCGTGTTGGCGTTAATGTCGCCGCCGGCGTTGAACGAGTACAGGCTGCCGGGCGTCGACAGCGAGATGCCCGAGGTTGTAAACAGCGAGTCCTCGGTCGAATCTGTTATGAGAAGGGCATCGACCGGGCTGATCTCTTCGCCGTCCGTGTCGACGATGCCCGTCGCGGTCCGGACGACGCCGAAGTCGCCCGAGAGCAGCGAGAGCGTGGCGATGTCGTCGTCGCCCTCGCCGAGCGGGTCCAAGGGCGCGATCGGGTTCTCGTCGTTGCCCGCATTGCCGAGCCCCGTGCGGTATGAGCCGAAGTTCGTCGGCGCCATGCCCGAGATCAGGAACGCGTAGAAGAACGGGTCGATCGGCGTCTCTTCGCCAATGTTGCGGTCGAGAACCGAGATGTAATACGCCCCCGGGGCGTCCGGCGTGAACCGGATCAGGTTGCCGCCCGCGGTATCGGCGCTGAACTGGCTCGCCGCCAGCACGCGGCCGTCGGCGTCGAGCACGCGCACGTTGCCGGGTGCGCGGATCAGCTGCTCGATGACGATCTCGCTCGTGCCATCGGCCACGAAGGCGTACACGTCGCCCTGGTCGTCCTCGTCAACGAAGAAGTCGGCCGCGCCGAGCGTGCCGCGCACAACGGCGGTCGACGACGCGCCGCCGATGAACTCCGCGTTGAGGATCGAGTCGTTCTTGAAGTTCGACTCGGCGTACAACGACGGCAGGACCGTCGTTTGCTCGATGACCGACAGCGTCGAGCTGACGAGAACCGGCGGGAGCACGTTTGCGCCGATCGAGCGGAACTGCTCGAAGAACGTCGCAACCTCCGCGCCCGGAGCGTCCGGATCGATCGCGAGCGTCACCTCCCGCTCGTTGTACACCAAGACGTCTTCGGCCGGTGCCGCGGCGGGCGCGCTCAGGTCGCCGTCGACCGTGATATCGACAAAGCTCCGGCCTGCGGCGGCGTACTCGCCCAGCGTCCGCCCCACCGCGATCTGAGCACCGACAGTGAACAGGTTCACCTGGAACCCGTCGGGGATCTCCTCGAACGCCGGGATCCACGCGCCAGCGTCGCTCGCGTTATAGAAGCTGCCGAGATCGCCGGCGACGTTCACCGCACCCATGAAGTAAGCGGTCGAGATGTGGGCGACCGAGCCGCTGAAGTTGCTCAGCCCGAACAGCGCGGCGCTCAGCGAGAGCTGACCGATCGACACCGGGTTGCCGTCGCTGTCCTCGTTGACAAACACGCCCTGGTCGGACCGCTGGAAGTCTTGCCCGCCGGACGGAAGGAAGTACGGGTTGTAATCGTTCAGCGGCCGCACGAACGGCGAACCGATGATCACCGAGCCGCTGCCCGGGGGAAGACCAAGGGCAATAAGAGTGTCGTCCTGGGCTTCGAACGTGAAGCCAAACCCAGTCTCGGCGAAGTCCTCGAACAGGTTCAACCCACTTGGGTACACCGCGGCGAACTGGCCCTCCCGCCGGACCGTCCCTTCTGGGTTCGGACCATCCCCAACCTCTTCAATCTCCAGACCGATCATGCTGAATCTTGAATCGGCATCGGTGCCGGTGATCACGATCCGGCCGATGCCGTCGTTAAAGCCGGGGATGCCGTCGTCGTCGAGGTCGCCCAGGGGAACGTTTAGGTCACCGCTGATCACCGCAATCGTGTCGCGCATGGGCCTGCCGTACAGATCGAAGAACGAAACGGTCGCACCCACCGGCGCGGTGAAGATCGTCTCAACACCAAACGCACGCCCATCGATCAGCGCGGCGTTCGCTCCGGGTTCCTGGAAGAACGTTAGGTTGTCAATGAAGAAGTCGGCGTTGAGCGGAACATCGCCGTCCGGGATGTTCGTGACAAAGACGAGCTCGTCGAAGGCCTGCTCGATGTCTTGGTTTCGGACTGTGAGGTTGATCGTGCTTGTCGTCGCCACGTTGCCGCCGGCCAAAGCAAGCAACTCGGCGTTCGTGTACCTGTCGACCACCTGGCCCTGCAGGCGGAGCTCGATCTCGATCTGGCCGTTGAACAGGCCCGGCACCTGGCCGAAACCGCCGGTGCCTGTCTGGAAGATCACGCTTCTATTGATGTCCGAGCCTGCGCCGGGGTTATCTCCGTCGGCGAGCACTCTGAACGACATGAACGCCTGCTCGCCGAAGAACGACTGAACGTCAAAGACCTGAAGCTCTTCGATCGGGTTGCCGTCGGCGTCGAACGGAGCCGCGATCGCCGTTGTGGCCCCCTGCGACGTGAACCGGATGTCGCTGCCGTCGAATGTCGTCCCCGAGAAAACCGGGCCGAGGTCGTCATCGCTGAAGTCCTCTTCGACGATTTCGTCGACTTCATCTTCTGGTGGTTCTTCATCGGTGACAAAGTACGGGATGTAGTACCCGAACGCGGTCGAGACAGACCCGATGCCGTCAACGATGCCGTCGGCGGCATCAACTGCATCATCAATGGTCAGCGAGAACAGCAGCTTGCGCGGCTCGAGCGGCTCGAGGTTGGCACGCTCGATCGGTGTCGCCCGTCCCGCCGCGTTCGTCAGCCCCTCGGCGGCACGCCGCACGATGGAACGGGTGGAGCGGACATAGGGACGACGCGCGTCTGATGAACGACTCATGGTGCTTCCTGTCCCGCGTGTTCTCGCAGAGCAACGACGAACGTCCGTGCCGTCATCGCCCGCTGCCTCGGTCCTGCCGACCCCGCGTGGGATCGACGATTCGCCCGCCAGACGGCCGCGCCGCCCGAACGGGACCTCCTCTGGACCGGCTGACCCGTGCGCACAGCGAGCGTATCCATTACGCGCGCCGCTTCACGGGTGCCGCGGAGGCTACCGGGTTCGAGGCCGACTCTCAAGCCCGCCCGAACACCTGTTCGCCTCGCGCAGGCTTCCGACGCACCGTGCGTCCGACGCCCAACCCCTGAGCCCCGCCGTCGCCGGCCGAGCCCCGAGCATTATCTACGATGTGCGCACAACCCGCTACCTGCTGATCCGCGTCAAAGCGAGTCCCGGCCCGATTTGCCGGCAATCAGCGGTCTCGCCAGCCGGATTCAGAGCAATCGCCGCGATCGCGGGTAGCTGCCGAGCACCGTCAGATCCTTGCAGTGCCCCGCCGCCTCACGCAAAGCGCCGGCCAGAACGCGGTCGTCGCGGTGCCCCTCGGCATCGACGAAGAACGTGTACTGCCAGTTCTCCCGCCCGCTCGGTCGCTTGTCGATGTGCGTCAGGTTGATGCCGGCCGCGTTGAACACCTGCAAGACCTCGACCAGCGCACCGGGCTTGTCCTGCGTGTTGAACATCACGGAAGTCTTGTCATCAAACGACTTACGCGCTTTCTGCCGGCTCAGCACCAGGAACCGCGTGACGTTGCCGGGCCGATCCTCGATGTTCTCGAAGAGCGTGCTCAGGCCGTAAATCTTCCCGGCCAAAGGGTTTCCGATCGCGGCGGCGACCGGAACCGTCCCGATCGCCTCGGCGGTCTTTGCTTCGTCCGCAGCCGTCGCCGC
Organism: Planctomycetota bacterium; assembly: GCA_039822905.1. GTDB lineage: Bacteria > Planctomycetota > Phycisphaerae > Phycisphaerales > UBA1924 > JANQQZ01. Next base: position 3,454 of record JBCBMF010000046.1, on the reverse strand, counting down.
CGCCCGGCTGCTGCTGGCGGCCGGGATCAGCTCCGCCTCCGGGTACTGGGTCGCCAGCCACGTTCGGCACTGGGCGAAGATCTCGGGCTTCGAGTGGATCCGCTTCACGTCCGAAGGCTTGCAGTTCGCCAGAAGTGCATGATGGATCTCGATTTGCGCCTCGGCATAGATCGTGACCTTGCCCGCGTGCTCGGCAAAGGCGTCAAGGGCCTCCACGATGCCCCCGCCGATGGAGTTCTCGATCGGGACGAGCCCGTAGTCGACATGCCGCCGGCGGATCTCGGTGAACACGCCGTCAATCGTCCGCAGGTCCTCGAAGTCCACGCTGGTGCCGAAGTGCTTGACCGACGCCAGGTGGCTGAAGCTGCCCTGCGGGCCGAGGTAGCCGATCCGCAGGGGCCGTTCGATCGCGAAGCTGCCGGACATCAGCTCTTTGTACACGCCCTCGACGCTGCGATCGGGCAGCGGCCCCTTGTTGTGGCCTAGCACCCGCGCCAGCACCTCGGCCTCGCGGTGGGGGGCATAGATCGGGATGCCCGAACCCTGCTTGACCTTGCCCACCTGCACGACGGTCTTCGCCCGGTCGTTCAGCAGCTTGACCAGCTGATGATCGATCTCGTCGATTTTCGTCCGCAGCCGATCAAGCCGGGCCCGCTGCCGCGGGTCGGAAGACGCCTCGGTGCCGCTGTCGACCGTGTCCGGCTCGGGCTTCGAGCCCGAGTTTGGGCCCAGGGTCGGCTTCTTCGCGGCTGCCTTCTTGCTGGGTCGTCGGCTCATGGAGTCACACTATCGGTCCGCCCGGCGGCCCGTTCCAACGCCCTCGACAGCGAAGCGGGCAAAAACCCAATGAACACCCGGCCGCGTGCCGTATCGTGGTAGTCACACGCGCCCGACGCGCCAGCAGAAGACCGAGGCAGACGACCCATGAACCCGGACCAGCTCGAACAGGTCAACGAACTGATCGCCGCCCTCCGCGAGCACCCCTATTGGGCGCACACCGGGCTGTTCATCGCGCTGGTCACCGGCGTCATGCTCTGGGCCAGCGGCAGGCGCGTGCTCAAGCCCGCCTTCGCCGTGATCGGCGCGCTCCTCGGCGGCTTCCTCGGGCACGCCACCGTGCCCGCTGTTGGCTTTGACGAGCTCTTCGGCTTCCGGGGCGACATCGTGGGCTCAGTCGGCGGCGGCATGCTCGGCGGGCTGGCGGCGCTCCTCATCTTTCGGCTCGCCATCGGCGTGCTCGCGTCCGGCGTCCTCGCGGGGCTCGGCATCCTCGTCGCGGCCGTGCTCATTCAGATGAACCCCGCCCCACCCACCGAGACCATCGAAAGCGAGGCGTCGCCCTTCGTCGAGGTTCGGCCGACCACGCCGGACGAAGACGAAGAGAACGGCCTGCCCTCTAGCCTCGGTGACATGACGTTTGAAGACGCGCAAGACGCCGCAGCCGATCCAGGCGCGTTCGCCAAGGATCTTCTCGTCGGGCTCAAGGCAGAGACCTGGGACCCGCTCACCACGCAGCAGCGCGCCCTGCTCGCCGGCGGCGGCTTCGTGGGCCTCTTGCTGGGGCTCGGCTTCAGCGTCTTCTTCCCGAAGAAGTCGACCGCGATGGTCACCGCCTTCGCCGGCGCCGGCATCTGGCTGCCCTCGGTCTATTTGATCTTTCAGGCGCTCGAGGTGCCGGGCCGGGCGATTCTCGAGCGGTCGGCCGTGCAGTGGACCGCCATCTGGATCGGCGTCGCGCTGACCGGCCTTCTCATCCAGACCGTCGGCCTCAAGGAGCGCGGCGACAAGCGAGACGGCGACGACGATGACTGGGACGATGATCAGCGAAAGCGTCGCAAGGCGACCCGCGAGCGACGTCGCAGGCGTCGCGATGACGATGAAGACGACGACTGGGACTAAGTTCGCGCTTCGGGCTCGTTAAAGTCAGAATCCCGTTTCGATTCGATCCGCCGACGCAGATTGCTCGACGATCGGCGTTGCCTCGTTGGGCACGATCGCCGAGGTGTTGACTGTGGCGTTGAACGCGGCGTCCATCAGCGGGCTGGCGAGCACCGTCAGCACGAGCACGCCGCCTGCCGCGATGATCCCCGCCGCACGCCGGCCGTGGTACGGCGACTCGGCGTACGCCTCGGCCTCGTCGCCCGGGTGCTCGAACAGCGGCAGCGCGACAAGCCGCAGGTAGTAGAACGCCGCGATCGCGGAGTTGATGCCGAGCACGATGACAAGCGGGATCTCGCCCGCGTCGATGCCCGCGGTGAACAGCGGCAGCTTGCCGAAGAACCCGAGCGTGAGCGGGAAGCCCAGCAGGCTTAGCGCGCACAGCACCATCGACCAGCCCAAGACCGGGTTGTGCCGGCACAGGCCTCGGAACGCTTCAAGATCGTCGGCCTCGTCGTGCACCAACTCGCCCGTGTCGGTCCGCGCGGCCTGCCGTGCTTCGAGTGCGCTCACCACCGCGAACGCGCCGGTGTTCATGATGCCGTAGGCCAGCAGATAGAACAGCACGGCCGCGATGCCGCTCTCGGTGAACGCGCTGCCGGGGCCCGCGATCACGCCAACGAGCATGTACCCCGAGTGCGCGACCGACGAGTAGGCAAGCATTCGCTTGACCGAGCTCTGCAGGAGCGCGAGCACGTTGCCAACCAGCATGGTCAGGGCCGCCATGACCCAGAGCGTGACGCGGACGATCTCGGGCAGCTGTGTGCCGCTCTCGCCGTAGCTCCAGCCGAGGGCGGCGCAGAGCAGGATGATCGCGATGAAGCCCGCGGTCTTGGGCACGAACGCGAGCATGGCTGACACGGGCGACGCCGCGCCCTGGTAGACGTCGGCCGTGTAGAAGTGCATGGGCACCGCGGCGATCTTGAAGCCGATGCCGAGCAGCGCGATGACCATGCCCGCGAGGGTGATCGGGTTGATCCCGCCGGCCGCGGCCTGGGCGGCGATCGCGGACTGTATCTCGCCGAAGTGCACCGAGCCGGTGCCGCCGTAGATGAGCGCGAAGCCGTATAGGAAGACCGCCGCACCGAGCGCACCGAGGAAGAAGTACTTGACGCCGGCTTCCTTCGCCTTCTGCCGGGGCGAGCTCATTGCGACCATGACGTACGTCGGCAGGCTGGTCAGCTCGAGCGCGAGGAAGAGCCAGATCAGGCTGTCGGCCGAGGCGCAGAGCATCAGGCCCGTCATGGAGAACAGGAAGAACGCGAAGAACTCGCCGCGTGTCGCACGCAACGGATCGAAGCCCGCCTCGCCGCGATCGATCGCCTCTTCTTCAAAGCGGTCGACCACGCCAAGCAACAGCAGCGTGAGCAGCACGCCGACGAAGGCGATCACGGCCTTCACATACGGCAGCATGCCCGGCATCAGGCCGTCGACCTGGTTGGCCGTGCCGATCGCGAGCGCACCCGCCGCGGCGAGCGCAACGCCCGAGATCGGACCGCAGAGCCGGCGGACCGCC
>JBCBMF010000045.1:0-16769 GCA_039822905.1 Planctomycetota bacterium | reverse complement strand
GTACTACTTCATCAATGGGTACACGAGCAAGCTGGCGGGGACGGAGGCTGGTGTGACCGAGCCTCAGCCGAACTTCAGCCCGTGCTTCGGCGGGCCGTTCCTGCCGCGTCGGCCGAGCGAGTACGCGGAGATGCTTGCCGAGCGGATCAACCGGTACCGCGCGAACGTGTGGCTGCTGAACACCGGCTGGACGGGCGGGCCCTACGGCGAGGGGCACCGGTTCGACCTGAAGTTCACGAGGTCGATGGTGACGGCGATCCTTCGTGGCACGCTCGCGCGGGAGACGTTTGATCCGGACGAGGTCTTCGGGCTGCACGTGCCGCGGCACTGCGACGGCGTGCCCGCGGGTGTGCTGCACCCGGAGGAAACGTGGAAGAGCCGCGAGGCATACTTCGAGAAGGCGCGTGAGCTGGCGGCGAAGTTCCGGGCGAATGACGAGCAGTTCATCATGCCAGACGCGGTCCGGGCGGCCGGGCCTCAGGGCTAACGGGCCGATCCGAGACAGTCCAACATTTTCGCGGATGTGCCTGATCGGCGGCGGTATCGTTGCGCGGCGGCCGGTGCGGCTGACCGTGAACGAGAGATCTATCCCGAAAGGCACGCTCCGTGAGCCAACGCAAGCCCTACGTCGGCGGCAACTGGAAGATGAATCTGGATCAGGAGGCCTCGGGCGCACTCGCCCGGGGTGTGGCCGACGCATGCGAAGGGACGCAGGCGGCGGTGGACATCTGCATGTTCCCGGCGATGCCGTATCTGCTGAGTGTGTCGAACATCATCCGCAACCGCCCCACCACGATCGGCGTGGGTGCGCAGGACGTCTACCACGAGGGCAACGGCGCGTTTACGGGCGAGGTGAGCTGCGCGATGCTGGCCGACTGCGGGTGCAAGAGCGTGCTGGTGGGTCACTCGGAGCGTCGGCACGTGATCGGCGAGAGCAACGCGCAGGTGAACCTGAAGGTCCGGGCGGCGCTGGAGGCCGACCTCGAGGTCGTGCTGTGCGTGGGTGAGACGCTCGACCAGCGGGAGAAGGGCGAGACGGACGCGATCAACGCGATCCAGATCCGCGAGGGGCTTGCGGAGGTCGGCCAGCGGCAGATGGAGCGGGTGGTCATCGCGTACGAGCCGGTCTGGGCGATCGGCACCGGCAAGACGGCGACGCCCGACGACGCGCAGGACGCCCACGCCAAGATCCGGTCGCTGCTGGGCGAGATCTACAGCGGCGATGTGGCCGAGCGGACGCGGGTGATCTACGGCGGGTCGATGAAGCCCTCGAACGCGGCGGCGCTGGTGGGCCAGGCGGATGTCGACGGCGGGCTGATCGGCGGGGCGAGCCTGAAAGTCGAGGACTTCGCGGCGATCGTGAAGGCGGCGGCGGAGGGTTAACGCGGGGCCCCTCACGCGGACAAGAGACTGACGATGCTGAAGCGCGAGCGAGGCACCCGGTCTGAGGCGAGAAAGGCAGTGCCTCGCTGGCGCTTCGGCCTCGTTAGGGTGCCCCGTGAGTCGGTGTGGGCGCTACAGTTGCCGTCCCGGTCGGTGGTACGGGTCGGGGCGCTGATAGGTGGTGATTGATGATGTCGGATCTGACGCCCATGCTCACGCTCGGACTTGCGGGCTGGCTTAGCGGCCTGCTGACGCTGGGGTTTCTGTTTGTGTGCGTGGTGATGATCCTGATCGTGCTGATCCAGCGGCCGCAGGGCGGCGGTTTGGGCGGCGCGTTCGGCTCGGCGGCGGGCTCTGGGCAGACGGCCTTCGGTGCCAAGACCGGTGATGCGCTGACCATCGCGACGATCGCGATCTTCGTGATCTTCCTGCTGTCGGCGATCGGTCTGAACTTCGCGGCGAGGCCGAGCGAGGCACCGGCGACTCCGACGGCAGCGGTTGCACCGGAAGAGGAAGCGGCGGAGCAGCTGGCGGACGATGTCTCCGATGCTGGGGCCGGTGCTGAAGCCGATCCTGCATCGGAAGCTGACACCGAGCCAGCGTCGGACGACGCTGCCGAGAGCGCGACCGAAACCGCAACGGAAAGTGACGCCCCGGCCGAGGGCGGCTGAATCACATCCCCCACTTCGCACGCGCGGTATCGCGCACCAGGAGCTCTGGCTTGATCCGCAGCATGACCGGCTACGGCGAGGCGTCGGCGCACATCGACGGCACGCACTACTTCCTGCAAGTCCGCACGCTCAACGGCAAGTACTTCAAGGCGACCGTTCGGCTGCAGGATGACTTCGAAGCCCTCGAGGCCGAGCTCGAGAGCGGGCTGCGCAAGCGGATCGCGCGGGGGACAGCCGCGATCAAGGCGACCTGCACGGACGAGACCGGTGACGCGGCGCAGGAGATCAATCTCAAGGCGTTCGATCGGTACGTCGAGCAGCTCGAGCAGTCGGCGTCGGTGGCGTCGGGCGTGGTGAAGCTTGATGTCGGTGCTCTGCTGTCGCTGCCGGGTGTGCTTCAGCCGCCGAGCGATGAGGGCGAGCGGGTCGCGAAGGTGCGCGAGGTGTTCCGCGGGCTGCTGTCGGAGGCGACCGACAAGCTGATCGCGATGCGGACGAGCGAGGGCGAGCTGCTGGCCGAGGACCTGCGGAAGCAGATGGGGGTGATCTCGGCGCAGCTGGCGATCGTGCGCGAGCGGGCGCCGCAGGTTGTTCAGGACTACGAGCAGCGGCTGAAGGGCCGGATCGAGCAGTACGTGCGCGAGGCCGGGGCAACGGCCGAGCCGGCGGATGTGATCCGCGAGGTGGCGAGCTATGCCGAGCGGACGGACATTGCCGAGGAGATCCAGCGGCTGGGCGGGCACGTGGAACAGTTCCTCGGCATGATCGGATCGGGCGAGGACAAGCCGGTCGGGCGGACGCTGGACTTCATGGCTCAGGAGATGCTGCGCGAGGCGAACACGATGTCGAGCAAGAGCTTCGACACGGACATCAGCCGGGCGATCGTGGAGATCAAGGGCGCGATCGATCGGGTGAAGGAGCAGGTGCAGAACGTCGAGTGACGCGGTGCGGTGTGTTGGATGGGCGGCATCCGTGGTAGACTCTCCGCGGGCGGTATCGATAGACGGGGGTCGCGTGAGCGAGCAGACGACCAGGGCGAACCGGGGGGCGGAGCAGCGGGCGGGGGCGGTGGCCGAGGCCTCGCCGGGCCTGTTCGGCTTCTCCGGCGGCGTGAACGCGAACGACGAGACGTCGATCGGCGGTATGGTCTTCCCGGCGGCCCCGGCTGCTGGTGCGGTCGATGAGCGCGAGCCGGTCGAGGGGCACGAGCGGTTTGCGACGGGCGAGCTGGCGATGGCGTGTTCGCACTACGAGCTTGGTGTGATCTCATCGGTGCGCGAGTTCCGCAGGGGGTCGCGGCGGTCGCCGAAGGTCGTGCTTGAGACGTCGCGGGGGCGCGTGCTGATCAAGCGGCGTTCGGTGGGCCGGGACACGGCGCAGCACGTCGCGTTCAGCCACGCTGTGCAGGACAGGCTCCGGGAGCGGTCGTTCCCGCTGGCGCGGCTGATCCGTTCGCGTGAGGGGCGTGGCAGCGTGACCGTCGCGGGGCAGGTCTACGAGATCTTCGAGTTCATTAACGGGTCGCGCTACGACCGGAGCGTCGGGCAGACCGCCGACGCGGGGCGGTCGCTGGCGTACTTCCATCGGCTGCTCGCGGGGTTCAACCCGCCGGGGCGATCGAACGAGGGAAGCTACCACGCGAACATGATGGTGCCCGAGGTGCTGCGGGGGATGGCTGCGTCGCTATCGAGGCCCGCGATGGCGCCGGTGTGCGAGCGGCTGGCGTCGGTGTACGAGCGTGCGTCGGCGCGGGTGCGCGAGTTTGGTCTGGCGTCGTGGCCCAGGCAGGTCGTGCACTGCGACTATCACCCGGGGAATCTTGTGTTCGCGGGTGGGATGGTGCGGGCGCTGGTGGACTTTGATGCGAGCCGGGTTGGGCCGCGGGTCCTCGACGTTGCGAACGGTGCGTTGCAGTTCTCGGTGACGCGCAGCGGGCTGGACCCCGAGGCGTGGCCTGTGGAGCTCGACACGGTTCGGTTGCACGCGTTCCTGCGGGCCTATGACGCGGTTGAGGGGTGCATCCTGAGCCAGGCCGAGCTGCGGGCGCTGCCTTGGCTGATGATCGAGGCGTTGATCGCCGAGGCCGCGATGCCGATCGCGGCGACCGGGCGGTTCGGGAGCATCGACGGCGGCGCATTCCTGGAGATGGTCGACCGCAAGGCGACGTGGCTCGTTGGTACTCACGAGACGGTGGTGATGCTGTGAAGCAGTGTGCTGGTTTCGTCGCGTGCGTTCTGATGGCTTCCGTCGCGGCAGCGCAGCCGGCGACGGTGGACGAGCTGATCGCGGCGCTGGACAGCCCAGGGTTTGTCGATCGCGAGCTGGCGACGCACGCGCTTCAGAATCTGCCGACGGTGACGCTGGCCGATCTTGAAGCCGCATTGACGGTCGATGCGCTGAGTCTCGAGCAGCGGCGGCGGCTGAGCGCGGCGGCGAAGCTGCGGTTTCTGACGGAGCCGCGGGCTGCGATGGGGATCACGCTCGGGCAGATCTCGGATCTGGGTTTGCCGATCACCGGGACGACCGAGGGATTCGACTCGGTGAACAAGCTGCGTGGCGGGGACATCATCACGTCGATCGATGGGCTGGAGATCCGCTCGCTGACGGACTTGCAGGTGTCGATCATCGCGAACGCGCCCGGGACGGTTGTGCCGGTGCGGTTCATCCGCGACGGCGGCGCGATGGAGACGGCGCTCGAGCTCGGCGCATGGCGTGATCTGCCGCAGGCGTCGTCGAGGCCTCAGCTGGAGGTGCTCGAGATGGCGTGGCGGCATCGGTCGCGGGCGTACCGATCGCTGACCGAGCCCGAGACGGTGCCGACGCTGGGCGAGCCGGTGGCGGGCGGGCCGAGCGCGCTGCCCGGCGGTTCGCGGCGTGGCGTTCGGCGTGACACGGTTGTCGCCGGCGGCGAGGCGCGGGACGGGGCGACGCGGGCGGTGGGTGTCGATGTGAACCGTCGGCTGTCGCCCAAGCTGGATGAACGCGACGCGGACTTTGCCGGGCTCGTTGCGGCGACGCTGCTGGATCTTGAGGAACGGGCCCAGCGGCAACGGGACCGCATTGCGCGGCTCGCGGTCGATGTCGAGCGTGCGAAGTCACGGAACGACGCCGACGCGGTGATCGAGCTTGAGGCGCGTCGGGCCGTGCTGCAGGGCGAGCTTGAGATCGTGGCGAGCCAGATCGCGCGGTACCGCCGGATGCTGGACGAGGGCGGCTAAGCCCGGTTCGAGCGGGCGGCTGCGACGACCCTGCGGGCGCGGACGACGGCGTCGTGGGTGTCGGTCTCGGTGAGCTTGAGGATGCGATCGATGCGTTCGTCGTTTCGGCGGCATACGTCGGCGCGGTTGCCGTCGGGTCTCGTGTGCATGTCCTCAGCGTTGTCGAGCACGTCGGCGAGCTTGACGAGTCGGGCGCGCCAGTCGGCGCTTGCGAGCCTTTGGTCGTAGTCGGCCTCGCGCTGGGGCTCGGGGAGGAGCATGTTCTTGGTGAGCGCGGCGACGAGGTCGGCGACGGCGGTGCCGAAGCGATCGGCGATGTCGTCGTAGTCGGCCGGTGTGTCCTCGATGGTGTCGTGGAGGAAGGCGGCGGCGATGGCGTCGGCGTCGCCGAGGCCGAAGGTGTCGCGGACGGTCATGGCGACGCGCGCGGGGTGGGAGAAGTACGGCGTGCGGCCGTCTTTGCGGGCGTGGTTGGCGTGCATGCGTGCGGCGTAGGCGGCGGCCCTACGCCAGACGCGGTCGCGTGCGAACGGGGTGTCGGCCTGTTGGCTCATGCGCGGAAGGGATGGGTGCCGCGTTCGAGCAGCAGGCGGGTCTTGGCGGGCGACGCGCCGTGCTCGTCGAAGATGACGAGTTCGTTCTCGCCGTCGGGGCTGAGCACGGGTGTGGGCAGGAGGAACGTCGGATCGGTGGCGACGGTGGCGCCGGTCTTGGTGTGGACGAAGTATCGGCCCAGGTGGTGGCCGTTGAGCAGGACCTGGCCCTTGGAAAGGCCCGTGAGGTCGAGACGGACGGGCGTGTGGTCGGCCTTGAGCTCGAAGCTGGTGCGGTACCAGGTCGGGCCCTTGAAGCCGGCGAGCTTGGACTTGCTCACGGCCTCGTAGCTCGCGGGCGCGGGCGGCTCCCAGCGGGCGTAGGACCACTTGCCCTTGCCGGTGAGCTCCTCCACGCCTTCGAGAATGGTCGTGTTGCTCGCGATGGTGTTGAGCTCTTCGTGCACGTCTTCGGCGTCAGAGAGGACGGCGAACTGGAGCGTGTTCTTGCCACGGGTGAGCGTTTCCTGATCGAGCACGAGGCGCATGGGGCCGGTGGCGTCGAGCAGGCGGAAGGGCTCGTCGTTGAGGATGACCAGCACGCGGGAGGCCAGGTTCTCGATGGTGATGATCACGGGGCTCTTCTTGCGGTGCACGAAGGACCAGGTGAGGCGGTCGGGCCGAGTAACATCGCCCGGGCGGACGTTCCAGAGCGGCGACTGGAACGCGAGCAGGTTGACCGGGTCGCCCGATTCGATTTTGTGGCGGCCGGCCTTGAACGGCTTGACCTCGAAGAGGTGATCGAGGAAGCCCTTGGGCTCGTCGAGCGAGAGGCCTGCGGAGGGGCGGCCCAGGTTCTCGGCGAGCACGGTGAGCGTGTGGTCGCCCTTCTTGAGCGGGAGCGGCATGGGCTCGTGATCGGCGCCCGGGCCGAAGCCCATGATGCCCTGGAACTCGCCGTCGAGGAAGAGGTGGAGGCGATCGCGCGACGCCGGGGCGAGGGCCTTGGGCTTGCGGGCGCTGGCGGAGCGGACGTCGATCTTGTACCAGCCGTAGCCGAAGGGTGCGCCGAGGTCGGCGAGGTCTCCGGGCCCGTTGATGGGCGCGAAGCGGGGGTTGGTGCCGAGGATGTGGTCGTCGGCGGAGACGGCTTGCCAGTCGTTTAGTGCAACGGACGCAGTCGCGGCGCGGGCGGGCACGGTCTCCTGAAACGCGATCTTCTGCTTGACGCCCTCGGCGGTGTAGGCGGTGCAGTTCTTGGCGCCGGGGAGCGCGACGGGAACCCCGGAGGACTCGACGCCCGCGACGCCGAGATAGACGGCGTCGTCGCTGAGATGGACGTTGTCGATCTGGTCCTCGTTGGCGACGATGACGATGAAGCCTTCGAGCTCGTGGACGGCGGGGAGCTTGCCGCGGGGGACGTCAACGGTGAGCACGGAGCCGTTGATGCTGACGGCGCCGGTCGAGTTGGCGGGGCCGTAGCAGACAAAGACCTGGCCCACACAGGCGAATGTGTTGAGCGTGCAGAAGTCGAGCGTGGCGTTGCGGCCCAGCAGGACATCGAAGAGTACCCAGCCGACGGCCTGTTTGCCGAGCGGGACGGTGAGGCTCGAGCCGTCGGCGAGCATGATGTCGACGTCGCGGGGCTTGGGCGTCTTACTCTCGGCGGGTTCTTCGGCGAAGACGAAGGTGACGTCGCCCTGCGAGCCGCGGAGGTCGACGAGCGATGTGGAGTCGGCTGTGCCCGCGGAGACGCGTTGGTCGAGCAGGGTCGGGCGGTAGCTCTGATCGACGGACGCGAAGACACGGGCGAAGGAGCTGGCGAAGGTGCAGAGCCGGCGAGCGTGGTTGAAGGATGCGTTGGGCGAGCCGTCTTCGTTGAGCGGCGCGTGGGTGCCGAGGGTGGAGTGGCTGAAGTCGTCGGTGGCCTTGCCGGGCCTGCCCGCGAGGAAGCCCGGCGTGCGACCGGCGGCGAAGGGTGTCATGACGAACTGGCCGCCGCCGGCAAGCACCTCGGCGAGGCGGCGTTGGAGCGCGATGGGCGTGGGTGTTGGCTGGTCGGCCGCGCCGATGACCGGGTCGTGCGCGGTGATCATGTCGATGATGACGCGCGGTCGGTCGGGGTTGACGGCGGCGAGCTGTCGGAGCGTGGCGAGCATGTCGGACTCGCCGACCCAGCCGTCGATCTCGCCCTCGATGCCCTGCCAGAGGTTGTTGGCATTGATGCTTGGGACGTTGAAGCCGGCCTCGCGGAAGTAGCGTGCGAGCTCGCCGAGGTAGCCCTGTGCGGCGGTGCCGTCGCCGCAGGTCCAGTGCGCCTCGCTCTGGAGCATGAGCAAGGGGCCGCCCTCGCCGACGCTTGTGATCTGGAGATCGGAGATCTGTTCGGCGATGGCGGTGATGAATTTGCCGCAGGATTCGAGGAAAGCCGCGTTGGGTGCGCGGAACTTCATGTCGGCCTTGCCGATGAGCCAGTGCGGGAGGCCGCCCATGTCCCAGCCGTTGCCGATGTAGGGCCCGGCGCGGACGATGCAGTGCAGGCCGGCCTGGCCGACGAGCTTGATGAAGTGGCGGATGTCGTTGCCGTCTTCGAAGTCGAACTGGCCGGGGCGGGGTTCGTGGACGCACCATGGGATGCTGGTGGCGATGGTGTTGAGCCCGGCGATCTTGGCGGCCTGGATGCGGTCGGCCCAGTGTTCGTGCGGAGTGCGGGCGTAGTCGATCTGGCCGCCGACGAGCCAGATTCGTCGGCCGTCGATCATGAAACCCTGGTCGTCGTAGGTGACGGTCGCCATCGCGTTCGGTCTCCGCTCTGTATCGAAGGTGCGCCGGAGGAGCCAGCGGCGGGTATCTCGGACCCTTTGTGTGGCTCTGGGTTGTTATGTTCTGTTTTTACTCTGGTCGCTACCGTGCGAAAGGGATGGTAGGAGGGCACTTCGCAAACCGCAACGAATCTTGGGCTTTGGCATACACAGGCTGTCGCGGGCGTAGGGTCGGCGGTCCGGAAACTCGGGCGAGCAACTCGAACAAGCAGCAACTTGAACAAGCAAGGTGTGGGGTGGCAATCGCGTGAAGAACAGTCGACGCTGCGTTGGTGTTTCTGCACTGTCTTTGTTCGGACTACTTGCGGCCGGGTGCTATGGCGGGCTGTCGGCCATCGACCGCCGGCTTGAGCGCGTGCTCGGCGAGCGGTCCGGGGCGTTGGACCCGTTTGTCGAGCCGCCGGGCCGGGAGTTTGCGGACGCCGAGTCGTACGACGAGCGCGATCAGGCGGACAAGACCGTCGAGACGACAAACCCGAGGCCCGAAGAGCTGACGCAGACGCTGGCGGACCCCGAGCGGGATGTGGCGTCGCGGCTCGATGCGTATCTGCTGGAGGATGTTGCGCCGGAGGATGCGGTCGGCATCGAGCGGATCGATCTGACGCGTGCGCTCGAGATCAGCCAGGACTCGGCGCGCGAGTTTTTGAACGCGCAGGAGACGTACATCCTCTCGGCGATCCGCGTGCTGATCGAACGGCACCTGTTCAACCCGAGGCTTTTTAACCAGACGACCGCAACGTTTGCCGGCGATGGCACAGATGGCCGGTTTACCGCGGCGCTGACGGTGCTCAACGAGCTCGGCGTGCGGCAGCGGTTCGAGCGCGGCGGCGAGGTGACGGCGTCGTGGCTTGTTGAGGCAACCGAGGACCTTCGCGAGGGGGCGACCGATCGGTACCGGCAATCGAGCTCGATCGTGCTGAGCGGGACGTTCCCGCTGCTGCGCGGTGCGGGCACGGTGGCGCGGGAGTCGTTGGTGCAGGCCGAGCGCGACCTTGTGTACGCGGCGCGTGACTTTGAACGGTTCCGCAGGACGCTGCTTGTGTCGATCGCGAGCGACTACTTCGGTCTTCTGCAGCAGCGGGCGGCGATCGAGAACCAGCTCCGTCGGATCGATGCGTTGCGGCAGCTTGTGGCGGAGACGTCGGCGAAGATCGATGCCGGCTCGCTGCGCGACTTTCAGCGTGCGATCGCGTCGAGCGACCTGCTCGCGGCGGAGGCGACGCTCGCGGGGCAGCGCGATTCGTATCGGCTGAGCGAGGATCGGTTCAAGGTGCGGCTCGGGTTGCCGGTGGATCAGCCGATCATCATCGTGCCGGTGACGCTGGAGCTGCCCGAGCCGGACATCTCGCCGAGCGATGCGGCGCGGCGGGCGCTCGACTTCCGGCTGGACTTGCAGGTGACGCGCGATGAGGTGCTCGACGCGCGGCGGGGCGTGGCGAACGCGCGGAACGGGTTGCTGCCCGATCTTGATCTGAATGCTCGGATCGATCTCCCGACGGATCCCGATGTTGACGAGCCGTATCTGGCGTTCTCGGGGGAGGACATCAGCTACTCGGCGGGTGCAACGCTGGACCTGCCGCTGGATCGCGTGATCGAGCAGCTGAACCTGCGTTCCGCGATCATCGCTGTTGAGCGGGCGATCCGTGGATATGAGGAGGATCGCGACGAGGTTGTTGTCGAGGCGCGTTCGGCGGTGCGGCAGATCGAGCTTTCGCGGTTCCAGCTGAGCCTGGCCGAGCAGCAGGTGGAGATCAACCGGCGTCGGCAGCGCGGGCAGGAGTTGGACCCCGAGAACGTGACGACGCAGGAGCGGGTTGACACGCAGAACGCGCTCTTGAGCGCGGAGAACGCGCGGGATCAGGCGGTCGCCGACCTTCGGGTCTCGATCCTTGACTATTTGTTGTCAACGGGTCAGATGCGCGTGGAGAACGACGGCACGCTCGCGCCGATCGGCGGGATTGTTGTTGATGATTTCGATCCGGGCGGCTGAGCTCGGCTAAGACGCGAGCTTCTGCCAGTTTGCGATCGAGAGCGTCCACTTCTCGTGGAGCTGCCAGCGGTCGCCGACGGTCATGTGGGTCGCACCGTCGTCTTGCTTCTCGAAGCCGAAGCTGGCGGCGAGCCGCTGGGAGGCTCTGTTTTCGGGTGCGATGAAGCCCTGGATGGCGTGGAGGCCGAGGCCTTCGGGCAGGTCGGCGAAGCTGTAGGACAGGAGCGCGGCGAGGCCCTCGGACGCGATGCCCCTGCCGGTGTGATCGGCGGCGAGCCAGCAGCTGGTGTCGGCGTCCCACTCGAGCCCGCGGCGGACGACGACCAGGTTGAACGCGCCGATCAGCTGATCGGTTTCGAGGTCAACGGCGATGCGTCGGAAGGCCTTGCCGGTTGTGTCGCCGGCGGTCGTGAGCTCAAGCTGGCGGCTGAAGATGCTGTCGCTCGACTGATCCTCGGCACCGAGGGGGAGGAACGCTTCGAGGTGCGTGCGGTTGCGGTCGTGCAGCGCGCAGAACTCGGCTCGGTCGGCCTCGACGAGCGGGCGGAGGCGGAGGCGCGGGGTGAGGATCTCGGCGGGTGCTTCGGGGGCGAGGGACTCGACCCGGACCGGGGCCGCGGGCTTGAGAGGTGCGGGCCGGGCGGGGGTTTGTTTCGATTGCTGCTGTGGCTGCACGGCTGGTTGCTCTCTTGCGGTAGAGTTCCGCGGTGGATCCTGCGGTCGCAATCTTGCTCCGCCTCTTGGCGGCTATCGGCGTTTCGGTCGGGTTGTCGTTGATCGTCGGGCGGGTGCTGTTGCGTTTGGACCGGCGTGGCGCGGGGGTTGTCGGCGGAGTGTGCGCAGGTGTTGCGCTCGGGCCGGCGGTGCTGGGCGGGCTGGCGCCGGGGGTGTATGCGGACTGGATGGTGGGCGGTGTCGTGCAGTCTTCGGCGGCGGCGCGGATCGAGGCGCGGCTGCCGGGGGAGATCGAGTCGCTGCTTGCGTCGGGCGTGAGCGAGGTGGCGGCGGCGGAGCACGAGGCTCAGGAACGAGGTGAGGCGGAGCTCTTGCGCCGCGAGGCTGAGCGGGACCGCACGCTGAGGCGCGGTGCGGCCGGAGCGATCGCGGCGTCGTGTGCGTTGCTCGCGGCTGTGCTATTGGTGCGCCCAGGTCGAGTCCGACGCGGCGCGCTCGTGTCGGGCGTTGTGGCCGCGCTGCTCGCAGGGCTGACGGCAGCGGTTGCGGCGCGCGTGGCGCTCGGCGTGGACATCGCGAGCGGGGCGGTGTTCGGGGCGGTGCTCGCGGGTGGTGTGATCGGCTGGCGGGGTATGTCGGCGTCGCGGTGGTACGGGCTCGGCGCGATGGCGGTGTGCGCGGCCGGGCTTGCGGTGTTCGCTGGGGTCTGGACAGGGGTGGCGCTCGCGGCGTTCGCTGGGCTGGGCCTGCTGATCCGGGTGCTTGATCCTGTGGCACCGGGCGGCCGGGGTGCGCGGTGGACAGTGGAGGCGGTCTTGGTGCCGATGTGTTCGGCGCTCGTCGTGTCGCTCGCGGCGGCAGATGTCGATACCGGCGGGGCGGTACTCATCGGCGCGGCGTGCCTGCTTGCGGGTGATGCTCGGCTGGTGGCGTTGTGGATCGGTGCAAACTTGTTCGAAAGCGGGAACGCGCGTGCTCGTCCGCTCTCGACTTGGCTTGTGCGGTCGAGTCGAGGTGGGCCGGGGTGGCAGGTGCTGCTGCTTGGGTTGGCCGTGGCGGGAGGAGGGATCGATCCGGGTTCGGCGCATGGTGCGGCGATGGTCTATGCGGTCGCGGGCGCGGCGTTGACGAGCGAGGTCATGCGGCCTGGCGCGTATCGGGCGATGCGGCGGTATCGGCGCGACTTGTCGTCACTCAACGGTGACTGACTTGGCGAGGTTGCGGGGCTTGTCGACGTCGTGGCCTCGGGCGACGGCCGCCTCGTAGGCCATGAGCTGGAGCGGGATGACGGTGAGCAGCGGGCTGAGGGGCTCGGCGATGTCGGGGACGTACAGGACGTCTTCGGCGAGGTCGGCGATCTCGGTGTCGCCCTCGGTGGCGACGGCGATGACGTGGCCGCCGCGGCTGCGGACCTCTTCGATGTTGGCCAGGACCTTGCTGTACTGCGCGCCCTTGTTTGCGATGAAGACGGCGGGCATGCCCTCGGTGATGAGGGCGATGGGGCCGTGCTTCATCTCGGCGGCGGGCATGCCCTCGGCGTGGATGTAGCTGATTTCCTTGAGCTTGAGCGCGCCCTCGAGCGCGGTCGGGTAGTTGAAGCCGCGCCCCAAGAAGAGCCAGTTCTCGCGGTCGACGTACTTGTGAGTCACACGCTTGATGGTGTCGGCCGTAGCCAGGATCTGCTCGATCTTGTCGGGGACGCTCTCGAGCTCGTCGAGCATGGCTCGGCACTCTTCGACAGACATGAGCCGGCGGCGGCCCAGGAAGATCGCCATCATCGTGAGCGCGGCGACTTGGCCAGTGAAAGCTTTCGTTGAGGCGACGCCGATCTCGGGGCCGACGCGGAGGTAGACACCCGCGTCGGTCTCGCGGGAGATGGAGCTGCCCACGACATTGACGATGCCGAGGGCGAGTGCGCCCTTGTCTTTGGCTTCGGTCAGCGCGGCCAGGGTGTCGGCGGTCTCACCCGATTGGCTGATGGCGGCGACGACCGTGCCCTCTTCGACGATTGGGTTGCGGTAGCGGAACTCGCTCGCGTACTCGATTTCGGTGGGGACCTTGGCAAGGTTCTCGAAGAGGTATTCGCCGATCATGGCGGCGTGGAGCGCGGTGCCCTGGCCCGTGAGGATGAACTTGCGGGCGCGGACGAGTTGCGAGGCGTGGCTGAGCAGGCCGCCGAGGACGATGCGACCTTCGTTTTTGTCGATTCGGCCGCGGAGGGTCATGCGAAGCGACTCGGGCTGCTCGAAGATCTCCTTGTGCATGTAGTGCGGGTGGTGGCCGAGCTCGATCTGGTCGAGATCCATCTCGAGCTGCATGAGCTTGGGGGTGACGGCCTCGTTGTCGATGGTGCTGGTCTGGATGCCGTCGCGGGTGAGCTTGCAGACGTTGTAGTCGTCGAGGGCGAAGGCCTGGGTCGTGTGGGCGACGATGGCGGACGCGTCGGATGCGACGACGTACTCGCCCGAGCCGACGCCGATGAGCAGGGGCGAGCCCTTGCGTGCGCAGACGAGCACGTCGGGCTCTTTCTCGCACATGACGGCGATGGCGTAGGCGCCTGTAACTTCCTTGAGCGCGGCGCGGACGGCTGCTTCGAGGTCGCCCTCGTACAACTCGCCGATGAGCACCGCCAGCACCTCGGTGTCGGTCTCGCTCTTGAAGGTGTGGCCCTTGTCCTTGAGCCAGGTGCGGAGAGCGGCGTAGTTCTCGATGATGCCGTTGTGGATGATGCAGATGCCGGTGGCGTCGTGGGTGTGCGGGTGGCAGTTGGCCTCGGTGACGCCGCCGTGGGTGGCCCAGCGGGTGTGGGCGATGCCGACGGAGGCTCGGAAGGCGTCGCCAGCGGCGTCGATCTTGGCCTCGACGTTGGCGACGCGTCCAACGGCTCGCTCGATGTTTATGCCCGAGTCGTTGAGCACGGCGACGCCCGCGGAGTCGTAGCCGCGGTACTCGAGGCGTTTCAGGCCCTCGATGAGCAGGTCGGCGGCGGGCTTGGTTCCGATGTAGGCGACGATGCCGCACATGATCTGATCTCCATCGGGCGAGAGGCCCGGAGACTGTACGAACGCCGGCGGAACGGGGCGGGTTCGGCTGCGGTGAGGTTTCGGGGCTGCTATATTCGTTGAGTTTGCGCCGCCGGGGGTCTTCTCGGCCGCGCAGGCGTGGAGGGTTCGGCCCGATGCCCAAGCGCGACGACATCTCGACCATCCTGCTTATCGGCTCCGGCCCGATCGTGATCGGGCAGGGCTGCGAGTTCGACTATTCGGGCACGCAGGCGTGCAAGAGCCTGAAGGACGAGGGCTACCGGGTGGTGCTCGTCAACTCGAACCCGGCGACGATCATGACGGACCCGGCGTTCAGCGATCGGACGTACATCGAGCCGATCACGGTCGAGAGCGTGCGGAAGATCATCGAGCTGGAGCGGGACCGGGGCACGCCGATTGATGCAGTGCTGCCGACGCTGGGCGGGCAGACGGGGCTGAACGTCGCGTGTGAGCTGTTTGATTCGGGTGCGCTCGATGAGCTCGGCGTCGAGATGATCGGCGCGAACCGGGAGGTCATTCACCGGGCCGAGGACCGCGCGGAGTTTCAGAAGGTGTGCGACGGGGCGGGGCTGCCGACGCCGCCGTCTGCGACGTGCGGCACGCTCGAAGAGGCGATGGCGGCGGTCGAGGACTTTGGGTTGCCGGCGATCATCCGGCCGGCGTTCACGCTCGGCGGTTTCGGCGGGGGCATCGCGTACAACGCCGAGGAGTTCCGCGACCTCGTGCAGCGCGGGCTCGACGCCTCGATGATCACCCAGGTGCAGGTCGACAAGTCGCTGATCGGCTGGAAGGAGTACGAGCTCGAGGTCGTGCGCGACAGGCACGACAACTGCGTGATCGTGTGCAGCATCGAGAACATCGATGCGATGGGCGTGCACACGGGTGATTCGATCACGGTGGCGCCGTGCCTGACGTTGACTGATAAGGAGTACCAGGCTCTGCGCGACGCGGCGTTGACCGTCATGCGCGAAGTCGGCGTGGAGACGGGCGGATCGAACGTGCAGTTTGCGGTGAACCCGAATCCGCCCGAGGAGAAGCACTTCGACTATGTGGTCGTCGAGATGAACCCGCGGGTGTCGCGCAGCTCGGCGCTGGCGAGCAAGGCGACAGGCTTTCCCATCGCAAAGATCGCGGCGAAGCTCGCGGTTGGCTACACGCTGGACGAGCTGCGGAACGACATCACGGGGACGACGAGCGCGTGCTTTGAGCCGAGCATTGACTATGTGGTCACCAAAATCCCGCGGTGGACCTTTGAGAAATTCCCCGAGGCCGATGAGACGCTGACGACGCAGATGAAGTCGGTCGGCGAGGTGATGGCGATCGGGCGGACGTTTAAGGAGAGCTTCCAGAAGGCGCTGCGGTCGCTGGATGTGAAGCGATTCGGGCTGGGCTTGGACAAGAACGACAAGTGGCTGGCGGCTGAGCGGAGCGATGATGGCCGGACGGCCGACGGGCAGCCGATCGAGTGGCCCATCGCCGAGGACAAGCTGACGCGGAAGCTGGCGGTGCCGAGCCAGGGGCGGGTGTACTACATCCGGTACGCGCTGAAGATGGGCTGGAGCATCGAGCGGGTCTGCGAGCTGACGCGGATCGACCCGTTCTTTGTCGATCAGCTTGCGCAGCTGGTTGAGTTTGAGGACGAGCTGGCGTCGGCGGCATCGCATGATGCGTTGTCGCCCGAGGTGCTCGCGGAGGCGAAGCGGCTCGGGTACAGCGATGCGCAGCTGGCGAACCTGTATCTGGGGTCGATCAGCAGCGACACGATCCTGAAGGTGCGGAGGCATCGCGAGTCGCTGGGCATCAAGCCGGTGTTCAAGCTGGTGGACACGTGCGCGGCCGAGTTTGAGGCGGTCACCCCCTACTACTACTCGACGTATGAGTTCCCGGTGGCGGGAGCGAGCGAGTCGGAGATCCGCGTCTCGGACAAGGAGAAAGCGATCATCCTTGGCGGCGGGCCGAACCGGGTCGGGCAGGGCTGCGAGTTCGACTACTGCTGCGTGCACGCGGCCTTCGCCGCGCGCGAGATCGGCGCCGAGTCGATCATGGTCAACTCGAACCCCGAGACGGTCTCGACCGACTTCGACACCAGCGACCACCTGTTCTTCGAGCCGCTGACCTGCGAAGACGTGCTCAACATCTACGACCGCGTGCAGCCCGACGGCGTGATCGTTCAGTTCGGCGGGCAGACACCGCTAAAGCTTGCCAATGCGCTGCAAGAGGCAGGCATTCCCATCCTCGGCACGACACCTGACGCCATTGACCTTGCCGAAGACCGCGAGCGGTTCCAGAAGCTGGTGCAGGATTTGGGCCTCAAGCAGCCCAACAACGGCATCGCCCATTCCGACGCCGAAGCCCTTGAAATTGCGGGCGACATCGGCTTCCCCCTCGTCATCCGCCCCTCTTACGTGTTGGGCGGTCGCGCGATGGAGATCG
>JBCBMF010000044.1:0-17191 GCA_039822905.1 Planctomycetota bacterium | reverse complement strand
GCCAGCGCGCGCCGGAGCAGCGCCGCGACGTCATCATCGCTCGGGTCGGACGCAACGAGCACACCAGGCAGCGAGCAAAGGAAGTAGCGGTCCGACCGCGACGGATTGATCTCGATCACCGGCTTGCCGGACGCGACGTACTCGAACATCTTTGTGCTCAGGAGAAAGCTCGAACGGCGGTGCGACGCGATGTAGTTCACGAGCACATCGGCGCCGAGCACGTAGCCGATGGCCGTTTCGTGGCGCACACGGCCGACGATCTCGGCACGGTCGCCGAGCACGCTACTGATCTCGTCAGCGGTTTCGGGCGGGGGCCCGACCAGCGTCAGCGCGAGGTCTTGGCCTTCGTCCACAAGCCGACGTGTCGCTCGCGCGAGCTGGAGCATCTCGGATCCGCCCATCGCGCCGACGCAGCGGATCGACCGGCGGCCTTGTTCATCCCGGATTGGATCGATGCCGCCCTCGAGCATCGTGGCGGGGAATCCGTTGGTCAGGACACGCATCCGGTCCCGCGTCTCCGGGTACGTCAGCCGCGACCAGCGGTGCTCCGTGGGGATCTGATGAATCACCAGATCGGCCGACGTCTGTCCAACACGGTCGAACTGGCGGAACGCGCCGGCTCGCAGCGCGCGGAGCCCGTGCGGCCCGTAGCGGGTGTCGATCATGAACGAGTCGCGGTACTCCGTGACGAAGGGAACATCGATCTCTCGCGACAGCCGACGCGCGGCGTGCAGCGTGCCCCACGGCGGCATCGTGACCAGAACAACGTCGGGCGACGCGCGCCCGGCTTCTTCGATGAGCCGCGAGTGCGCGGCGTTCCAAAACCGGCCGGCCGAGTCGGGAACGAACAGCAGGCGGCGGACGGTCTTTTTGAGCCTTGACCGCGTCGGCGGCGTGTCGCCCGGTGCTCGCTGAGGGGCTTCCTGCGGCTCGGGCTGCGCATCCGCGGGATGATCGACGTAGCGGATGTCGACATGCGGACCGAGCACACGATCGATCTCGTCACGCGACGCCGCGGCACCGTAGAACCTGGAAACAACTGTGATGCGCCACCCGCGATCGCCGAGCAGCCGGCACAGCGCGGTCCACCGCACGCCGCCCACGCTGCGGGTTGGGAAGAAGATCGGGCAGATCAGCATCAGGGTCCGGTTGGTGTTCATGCGGTGCCCGTCCCCGCTGGGCGGGCCCGCGACCGCGATCGGTTGCGGACACGAGAGAGACCCCGGCCGGCCATAGAAGCGATCTCGCCGCTCGCCGAGGGGAGCATCAGCCGGACAAGCATCGCGTAGACCGGAAGCCCGACGGCAGACGTGACCGAAGCGCCGAGCCACGTCGTGACCGCGCCACCGACAGACGCTTCGGCCGCGGCGATGCCCGCCGCCGAGGCTGCCGCGCCCGCGAGCGCCGGTACAAACACAACCCGACACACATCGATCCATGTTCCGCCGCCGGGCGCGACCGACACGATCATGCGCAGCGGGGCCGTGATGACGCTGTACGCGAGCACCGCGAGCGCAACGGTCGTTGTATCTCCGAGCATCGCCGCGGGGAATACAAAGCTCAGCAGCGTGACGGCCTGGATGGCGGTGAGCACGAGCACCGTGGTGTACCGCCGCTGGCTCTTGAGCATGCTCGATGTGCTCTGGCCCACAAGCTGGAAGGCCATCGCGAGCGACAGGATCTGCAACAGCTCCGCCGCGTCCCACCATCGCTCGTTGAAGAGCGTGCGGAGCAGCGGCACCGCGACGAGCGCCTGCAGCAGCGCCGCCGGCATACCAACGATGCTGAGCACGGTCGTCGCGCGGATATACGCCCTTGTTGCGCGGCGGATATCGGATTTGATCTCGCTGAGCACGGGCAGCAGAACGCCGACGAGGCTGCGCGTCAGCAGCCGGACCGTTTGGAGCGACAGGTTGAACGCGAAGTAATACAAGCCGACCGCGGCCGTGGGCAGAAACAGGCCCATCGCAACGTAGTCGCCCTGCTTGGCGAGCAGCAGGAACACCCGGCTGAGCCCGAGCTTTCCGCCGCTCGAAAGCAGGAACGGCCACCGCCTCGGCCGAACACGCAGCGGGACGCCGACACACGCAAGCTTCGCGGTGATCGCGTAGCCCACCGCCGCCGCGACCGGCACCGGGATCGCCAGGGCGTAGACGCCAAACCCGAGCCGCGCGAGCG
Source organism: Planctomycetota bacterium (assembly GCA_039822905.1). GTDB lineage: Bacteria > Planctomycetota > Phycisphaerae > Phycisphaerales > UBA1924 > JANQQZ01. The sequence goes on along the minus strand of JBCBMF010000044.1, from coordinate 15,013 downwards.
AGATCGCCGTGACCGCTGTCGTGACCGTGACCGCGATCTCGATCATCGCCACGGCCGCGAAACGCAGGCGCGAGCGGAGCACCGAATCACAGACCTGCTGGAGCGCCGCGAAGACGGGTGTGATGGCGAGCACCGCAACGACCCCGATCAGCTGAGGCTCGTCGTACGCCGCCGCCGCCGCGGGACCGAGCATGGCCATCAACAACCCCGCGAGCACACCGATCACGAGCGAGAGATGAAACGCGTGCGGCAGCCAGAGCCGGAGCTTGTGCGAACGCTGCACCAGGATGTCGCGCATCCCGATGTTGTGGATCATGACGACCACAGCCTGGGCGGTCTGCGCGAGCGCCATCACGCCGAAGACCTCGGGCGCGAGCAGCGCCGCGAGCACGAGCTGCGTACCGAAGGTCAGGATGCGCGTGCCGACGGTCTGCGCGAGCAGCCACGCGAAGCCGCGCGTGGTCGCCGACGCCAGCGATCCGCCCGATCCGCGCGCGGCCCCGGGGTTCTCGGACGGCCCGCGCTGGGGCCCCGCCGCGTCGGATTGTCGACCGTCGGTCGCCATGGGTTGCTTCTACAATCGGCGCGATGCCGAAGCCGAATCTCTTTCTGTTTGGTGCAGCCAAGTGCGGGACAACGTCGCTGCACACCTATCTCGAACAGCACCCGGAAATCTGCATGAGCCGCGTCAAGGAGCCCCACCACTTCGGGAGCGACCTGAACCTCGGCGAGGGCTGGCACATCCCCGATCGAAGCGAGTACGAGGCGATGTTCGACGGCGCCGAAAGCCTGCCGCGGCGCGGCGAGTCGTCCGTGTTTTACATGATCTCCGAGAACGCGGCCCGTGAGGTCGCCGACTACGCCGACGGCGACGCCAGGGTCATCGCCATGCTACGTGACCCGGTCTCTGCGGTTTGGTCGCTGCACTGGCAATTCATCAAGTCGGCGAACGAGGACATCGAGGACCTTGCCGCCGCTCTCGACGCCGAGGCAGACCGCGCCGAGGGCCGACGCATCCCGCCGTCGGTCCACAACGCCCAGGCGCTGCGGTACATCAACACCTATTCCTATGAGCCGCACCTTCGGCGGATCATCGACGCCTTCGGTCGCGACCGTGTTCACATCGAGCTTTTCGAGGACCTCAAGTCCGACCCGGCGGCGCTCTATCGGCGGGTGCTTGGCTTTCTCGGCGTCGATGAGTCGTTCGCACCCGAGTTCGAGGTGGTGAACCCAGCCGTGCCGGTACGCAACCTGGCCCTTCGGCGAGCGCTCGCGCGGGCACCCAAGCTCAAGAAGCTCTGGGGCAAGGTGCCGAACCAGATCCGCGGCGGCGTAGGCAAAACCGCGGCAAGCATGCTCGGCGGCGACCAGACACGCCCGCCGCTCAAGCCCGACACCCGCGCGAGGCTAGTCGATACCTTCAGCAACCAGATCGAGTCGCTCGAGCAGCTGCTCGGCCGCGACCTGAACGTCTGGCGCGACGCGTGGAACCGTTCACCGTAGCAGCGATCTACGCCCCAAACCGCGGCGGTTCGGCTGCTTCGGCGTAGCCCGATGCCACCCGCGATTGCACATCGTCCGGGATCGGCTCCAGATCGAACCCGACGCCCGGGCACGGCTTCACCGCATCGGCGAGCCCTGCGAACACCGGGTAGACGCCCGGCACGATGATCTTCGACCGGACCTTCGCTGCGCGAAGCGATCGCGACGCGGATGCGTCCCGCGCGAGCGCGGCGACACGGTCGCGGCTCCAGACCTCCGGGTCGTCGTCGGGCCGAACCGAATCCCGCCAGTCGTCTTGGGCCCAGTGCCCGCCGCCGGTCAGCCCCTTCTCAAGCTTGCGCCGGCGCATCTCGTTGCGCAGCACAAATCGCTTCGACGCCTGCACCGGGTCGCGCACGGGGTAGTGCTCGATGACGATGCGCCGGCTGCACGGCAGCCCGCCGCGCAGGGGGCTGTTCAGTCCGGCCGGCCAGCACATGCCACGACGGTACCGGTACATCCGAGGCTCCTCGAACGTGTTCTCGACAAACGGCATCCCGCGTTCGCGGACCGAGCCGGCCGACAAGCCGCAGCCCGCGCGGTCCGATTCCCACGCCGACGCGAGCGAGTGTGTGAACACCGAGTTGAACGCGTGCTTGAACACCTGGCCGTCCGACGGCTTGGTGAACTCGCGCACAAACTCGGTCGGCAGCATCGGGTAGAACTCGTCCGCGTCGGCGCGAACGAACCAGTCGCCCGGCGTCATGCGCTCGCGGGCCGCCTCGAACACATAGCCGCGCACAGCGCTCGAGAAATACACAGGCCGGCTCTCGAGCGCGTGAATCCCACGCTCACGGCTGGCCATCTCTTGAACGATGTCCCACGTCGTGTCCACGCTGCCCGAGTCGAAGACCGTGATCTCGTCCGCCCACTCGAGCGTGTGCGTGAGCATCTCGCCGACCACGTCGGCTTCGTCGCGGACGACAACGATCGCGTGCATCGCCATGGCTGCGCCTCAGCTGGTCGAGACCGCGCGGGACCGAGGACGGCTCACTGGTCGTACCCAACAAACGTCGGCAGCGCGTGCCCAGCATCGATCAGCGTCTTCTCGCGGCTGGCCAGTTCCATATCGGTGTCGACCATCATCGCCGCGAGCTGCTCGACACTCGTCGTGGGCTCCCAGCCGAGCTTCTCTTTCGCCTTGGACGGATCGCCCAGCAGCAGGTCGACCTCAGCCGGCCGCAGGTATCGCTCGTCGAACTCGACATGGTCCTCAAAGTTCAGACCCGCGTGCTTGAACGCCATGTCCGCGAACTCGCGCACGCTGATCGTCCGGCCGGTCGCGATCACGTAGTCGTCCGGCGTGTCCTGCTGGAGCATGCGCCACATCATCTCGACGTAATCACCCGCGAAGCCCCAGTCGCGCTTGCTGTCGAGGTTGCCCAGGAAGACCTTGTTTTGCAGGCCCATCTTGATCCGGCCGACGGCCCGTGTGATCTTGCGGGTCACAAACGTCTCGCCCCGCCGCGGGCTCTCGTGATTAAAGAGGATGCCGCACGACGCGTGCATGCCGTAGCTCTCGCGGTAGTTCACCGTCGCCCAGTGCGCCATGACCTTCGCGCACGCGTACGGGCTCCGCGGATAGAACGGCGTGGTTTCTTTCTGGGGCGTCTCGACGACCTTGCCGTACTGTTCCGAGCTGCTGGCCTGGTAGTACCGAACCTGCTGGCCCGACTTCTCTTGAAACTCGCGCACCGCTTCGAGAAGTTTGAGCGCGCCCATGCTCACGGTCTCGGCCGTGTAGATCGGCATGTCGAACGACACCCGCACGTGGCTCTGCGCGCCGAGGTTATAGACCTCGTGCGGCTTGACCTCGTCCATGACCTTGGTCAAGACGTTCGCGTCGCACAGGTCACCATAGTGCAGCTTCAGCCTGGCGTTGTCGACGTGCGGGTCGGCGTAGATGTGGTCGACGCGGTCGGTGTTAAAGCTCGAGGCCCGGCGGATGATGCCGTGGACCTCGTAGCCTTTGCCGAGCAACAACTCGGCGAGGTAGCTGCCGTCTTGGCCGGTGATGCCGGTGATGAGCGCGCGTTTGGTGTCAGCCATGCCGATTCAGCCCCTCTGCTGCGTGCGGTTCGGAAGCGGAGTCTAGACGCACCCGGCGGTCCGATTGTTCGCCAGTATGCCCGTGATTCAGCGCATTTTCGGACGTCCCGAGCGCATTGCGATCGCTCGCCCGGCCCAACGTGGTCGCCGTCAGCCCGGCCAACCCAATCGCCAGCACGATCGGCCCGGCGATGCGCCACGCCCGAACCCCCGAGGGCTCGGGCAGCGGACCCAGCGTCCCGTCGTCTCGGTCGCCCCTCGCGCACAACGCCGACGCCACGGCGAGCAGCATCAGGACAAGCGGCTCGTAGTACCGCTGCCACGTGTTGGCGTTCACGATCTGCGCCGCTGCAAAGCCGGCGAGCGCGACGAGCAGCAGCCACCTCCGACGCGCCGGCAGAGCCGACCCGCACGCGCCCGCCATCGCGCCGCCGAACGCAGAGAGTGCGACAAGAACCACCGAAGTTCGATCGCCCAAGACGGGCCCGGCCTCGATCAACCGCCAATACCCGCCTTCGCGGCCGGCCTCAAGGCTGAACGTCGACGGACCAACGAGCGCAAGCGCGAGACCGACGATCGAACCCGCCGCGGCGAACACCGCTACTCGTTGCCACGACTCGCGCAGCCCCCGCCACCACCACGCGGCGAAGAACGGCGCGTACAGGCCGACCAGCATCAGGATGTACGCCGGCGCGATCAGGCTCAGCCGTGACCGCACATCGGGGTGCGCACCGCCCGACTGCCCCGCAAAGGTCGGCGGCACCAGCCCGCCCCAGACCCAGACGAACAGCGCGAGTACACCCACCGCCGGAAGCGTCGTCGCGATAGCAAGCAGCGTTCGTCGGATCTTGCGTGCTAGCACATCTCGCCCGAACAGCAGCGTGCCGTGCGCACCGAGCCAGCCGGCCGCGACGATCACGCCCGCCGCCCACACGTGGCTCTGCCGAATCAGCACAAGCCCGAGCATCGCGAGACCAACAGCGAGCCACGCCAGCCCGGCCGGCGGTCGCAGGCACAGCAGCAGCACCGCGAGCACGCCGAGCCAGCCGGCGTTGTCGGGCAACACCGTTGTCCCCGCGTGCACGACATACGCCGACGCCGCCAGCGGCATCGCGACCAGCCAGCCGAGGCTCCACCGTGATTCTCGTGCCGCCCACCACGCGATCACTCCAAGGAGCAACGCCGCGATGCTCGCCGCGATCAGCTCAATCGCGACCTGCGACGCACCGAACTTCGCCGCGCCGGCCAACAGCCAATGAAACCCCGGCGTGGTCGCAGACAGATAGTCGCTCACGTCCGCGACGGGCCAGGTCTCGGCAAAGCCCTCGATGACGACGAGGTGGTACGCCCGCGCATCGAAGGCGGCACGCTGCGATTCAAACCCAAGAACGATCAACGCCGCGTAGACGATCCACACCGCGAGCGCAAGACCGACGGCACCGATCGCGAGCCGGCCGTGCTCCCGGCTCACGCCGCCCCGCCATCATCCGTTGGCTTGCGGGCCACGAGCCACTCGTGCCCGTACCACAGCCGGCTTGCAGCACCGCGCGTCTCGACCGCCAGGCCCGCAGCCTCGCACCAGCCCGCAACGTCATCGATCGGCGCATAGCGAATCCACTGCTTGGCCATCACAAGGTCGTGCCCGCGGTTCGCGGCCGCGCGCCATAACGGCTTGCGGCACATGTCCTTGTACAGCAGCATGCCGCCCGGCGCGAGCGCGGCCGCCGACTGTTCGATCACCTTGGGCCACTCGCTCGGCGGCAGGTGGTGCATGACATCAACAATGCTCACGACATCGAACGCGCCGGTGGGCCAGGCGTCGCCCGCGTCCCACTGCACGAAGCTGACGCCGGTGTGCCCCGACTTCTCTGCCGCTGCCTTGCCCACGGCGACCGCGTCGGACGAGACGTCGAACCCGGTCGAGCTGCCGGGCTCTTCGTTCAGCCGCCCCTCGGCGTGCAGCAGGTTCAGGAACAGGCCCGTGCCGCAGCCGACATCGAGCACCCGGCTGCCCGCCGGGACCTGCTCGATCAGCAGCTCGAAGGGGCAGATGTACGGCCGATACTTGTTCATGAGGTGCCAGATCGACCGACCGCTGCCGTAGACGCGGACCGCCGCGTCGGACAGCGACCGCGCCGTCCGAGCAGTCTGGCCCGTGTGGACCGTCTGGGTCGCGTGGGCCGTCTGGGTCGTGCCGTTGCTCTCTGCCGATGCGGTCACGCGTCACGCCCTCCAGCAAGCCGGGGCGACGCCCGCCTCAAGCCGCTATCCCCCGCTTCCAGCCGCCATGCTATGTTCCCCTGACGCGATTCGCTTCGGAACAGGGGACCCGCAGATGCCCAACCAGTCATCGCCCAATCGATCCGACGACTTCACCCCGCCTCATCTCCGGACGGCGCAACCGGAGGCCGAACAGCTCGACCTCGCCGGGGCGAAGGTGGTTATCACGGGCGGGGCCGGCTTCCTGGGCACGGCCCTCGTCCACAACCTCCGCACCCGGGGTGTGACCGACATCTTCATCCCCCGCCGGACCGACTTTGACCTGACGACCGAGGCCGCGTGCGCGAAGCTCTACGAAGAAGCCAGGCCCGATGTGCTGATCCACCTCGCAGCCGAGGTCGGCGGCATCGGCGCGAACCGCGACAACCCGGGCCGATACTTCTTCGCCAACATGGCGATGGCCCTGCACCTGATCGAGCAGGCGAGGATCAACAACCTCGCCAAGCTCGTCATGGCCGGGACGATCTGCGCCTACCCCAATCACACGCCCGTGCCCTTCAAGGAAGAGAACCTCTGGGACGGCTACCCCGAGGTCACCAACGCGCCGTACGGCGTCGCCAAGAAGGCCGCCATGGTCATGCTCGACGCCTACCGCATGCAGTACGGCATGAAGTCCGCCTACTGCCTGCCCGTGAACCTCTACGGCCCGAACGACAACTTTGACCTCCACACCAGCCACGTCATCCCCGCGCTGATCCGCAAGTGCATCGAGGCGCGAGACTCGGGGGCTGCCTCCATCGAAGTCTGGGGCACCGGCAGCGCGAGCCGAGAATTCCTCTACGTCGACGACGCCGCCGAGGGCATCATCCGCGCGGCCGAGACCATGAACGAGCCCATCCCGCTCAACCTCGGCACGAGCCACGAGATCAAGATCAAGGACCTCGTCCACCTCATCGCGAAGCTCACGAAGTTCTGCGAGGACGACGCCGAGCTCGAGAGCAAGATCCGCTGGGACACCACCAAGCCCGACGGCCAGCCCCGCCGCTGCCTCGATACCAGCCGCGCGAAAGCAAACCTCGACTGGCAGGCCGAGGTCGGCTTCGAGGAAGGACTGCGGCGGACCATCGCGTGGTTCGAGGGCAACCGGACACACTAAGCCGCAGCGCGTAGATTACGCACCAACGGCCTGCATACAGGTTTCGCATCGGTTGACAAGACTGTCGAATCGGTCAAGCAGAAGCTGTTGTTGTTGAGCCGTGATAATGGGGACATCCAGAGTGCGTCTCGCTTCGCCACGGATGATCCATTTATCAGCCTGATTCATCAGGAAGAAGACCCTCGACCTTGTCTCATCGGCGTTACTTGCGCGGTCGACATCGCCGGCGTTGGTCGCGTTATCCGCGTACTCTTCAAACGTGTCTTCGATCGTCTTCGGGGTGAGCTGCCCCTCGTACACTTGCGAGGCTCTCGCGACCGTGCCGATAGTGATCTCGTACGCCGCCGCCGATAGAAACCAAGTAAACCTACACCGATCGTCGCCCTGCTTGGCGGCGAGGGTCTTAAGCCATTCGCTCTGCGCCTGGTGTTCGTGAAAGGGCGAGATAATTCCCGGTTCGCTGTTCCAGCAACACGACGTAGACTGATCCCCGTCCGGGGCCGTCGCATGGCCGGAGCTCGACAACGCCGGGTCGAGCCAGCGACGCTGCTGACGATAACGATCTTCTATCGTGTCGGCTGAAGACCAAACCATCGGCGCATCCCCGCGAGATCATCCATGATCACCGGCCGATGATGACCGCGAAGCAAGATGAAGTGGGCTAGTACTCGAAGCGAGAGGCTAGGCGCTCTCCCGCACCTTGGCTTCGGTTTGACGAGCCTCATAGAGGTGCGCTTCGTCCGGTGCGTACGCGATGAGGTTGATCCTGACGGGACGTTGTCCAAACTGCTTCGCCTCGCGAGCGACCGCGTAGAGCTCGGCCAACGCATCCACACCAAGAGTTATCGCAGACTCGTCACTCGCGGCAAGAACGTGAATATCGAGCCTGTGGCCTGGTGGCACATCCTCCGCTGACAAAGGCACCGTGAACAAACTCTTGCCCACGTCGCCTTTGGAGCTGTCAACGTGCTCCAAATACTTGGAAAGCAGGAGTTCCCGGCAGATTTGCTCGACCGTCGCCACGGGATCAGCCATCGGTATTCTCCGACCTTCTCTTCGCGTTCACCGCGCCGGCACCCTTCATCGACTGCCACTCTATGCAACGCCCTCCCCGGTTATCTCGCCAACCACTCCGGCGGGTGAACTTCCGGGAAAGCCTTTCGCCAGAGAAAGTGTACTCCGACAGCCGCCATCCTGTTTCGCACAGAGCAGCATTCTTACACATGTCGATCTAAAGAGGGACCTTACAGACTCTTGCCCGCTGTTCGGCGACAATTGAGATAATGTCTCACGGCCGATCACAGTGATAGCTTGTGTGCAGGCCAGCAATAATTGAGACAATATCTCAACGCCGACCGCGCCAGCAGCCAGCCGTGTTCACTGGCGAGCGGTGAACTGCGAGTGCCACACTATCGATGAGACCGCCGCCGCCGCGACGCCAGCAGCCCGCCGCCGACAAGCAGCGAGGCCGACGCCGGCGCGGGGATCGGCCGGATCACGAACTCCATCGTGAAGCTGGTCAGGTCGGGCCCGGTCTGCTGGTTCCAGAAGGTGTACTCGCCCTCGGGTAGGACGCCCGTGAACCCGATCGCGCCGAAGCCGGTGCCCATGGCGGGCAGCAGGTCGGTGCCGACCGAGAGCGGGCCGTAGAGCACGTAGCCCAGCAGGTCATCCGGCGCGGGGTTGTTCGGGTCGACCGTGAACGTCGAGCCGGCCTGCACAGCGATGAACGCCGCGAAGTCGGGCGACTGATAGTCGACGAGGTTGATCGCCACCAGCTCGGAGCCGGCGGGCACGGTGAAGCGGAAGTAGTCGATGTCGCCGTCGACGACCGTGCCGCTGAGGGTGTTCACGCCGTCGGCGGCCGGGAGCTCAAGCGGCGCGAAGCGATCACCGGTGATATCGCCGTCGATCAGCTCGTCGTAGCCGAACTGGGCCGAGACGGGCGAGGCGGCGATCGCTGCGGCGACGGCCGCGCTGAACAAACGGATGGAGTGCATGTCGGTCCTCTCTCGTGCTCACTGATCGGCCCCCCTCCCGGGAAGCCGGTTCCCCACACCGCGAGCATACCGGAGTCAGGCCCGACCGAACACCCCCGCCACGCCCGATTTCCTCCGCTCTCGATGACGCGACGCGGTTCTCGGGCCACCGCCGCCTCAACGCCAGCCCACCCGAACGCAGTACTACACTCCTTTTTCCCGGCCGGCCGATGTGCTCTGCTGGGGCGATCGCGGCGGGCGACGGCGCAGCACCGGCCCCCCCGACAGCACCGAACGGCCGAGCCCCGCAGGCTCGTGAAACGACCGAGGTGGCAGCGTTCAGGAGTCTCACGATGCGAGTGTTGGTCACGGGCAGCAGCGGTCTGATCGGCTCCGAAGCCGTCACCTTCTTCGACACCATGGGCTTCGACGTCTCGGGCGTCGACAACAACATGCGGGCCGAATTCTTCGGGCCCAAGGGCGACACGCTCGGCAACCTGGCCCGGCTCGAGGCCCAGTGCCGGCGTTTCACCAGCTATAACCAGGACATCCGCGACCGCGCAGGCGTTGAGGAGCTCTTCAAAACGATCAAGCCCGAGCTGATCATCCACGCCGCCGCCCAGCCGAGCCACGACCTCGCCGCATCCCGGCCGTTCGAGGACTTCGACGTCAACGCCGTCGGCACGCTCAACCTGCTCGAGGCCACCCGCCGTCAGTGCCCCGAGGCCGTGTTCATCCACGTCAGCACCAACAAGGTCTACGGCGACGCGCCCAACCACCTGAACCTCGTCGAGAAGGAGACCCGCTGGGACTACGCCGACGTCGCCTACGAGCACGGCATCGCCGAGACCATGTCCATCGACCAGTGCACGCACTCGCTGTTCGGGGCGAGCAAGGCCGCCGGCGACATCCTCGCGCAGGAGTACGGCCGGTACGACGGCATCGAGCTCAAGACCGGCGTCTTCCGCGGCGGCTGCCTCACCGGCCCCCAGCACGCAGGCGTCGAGCTGCACGGCTTCCTCAACTACCTCGTCAAGGTCGCCTTGGAGGAAGGCCCTTACACCATCTTCGGCTACAAGGGCAAGCAGGTCCGCGACCAGATCCACTGCCACGACGTCATCAACGCCTTCTGGCACTTCGCGCAGAACCCGCGGCCCGGGGAGGTCTACAACCTCGGCGGCGGCAAGGCCAACGCCGCGTCGCTGCTCGAGTGCGTCTCCATGATCGAGGAACGCACCGGCACCAAGCCCGACCTGACCTACTCCGACACCAACCGCATCGGCGACCACATCTGCTACTACTCGGACCTGCGCAAGCTTCGGAGCCACTACCCGGACTGGGACGTGACCTACTCGCTCGACAGGATCGTCGACGAGATGATCGAGGTCACTAGCAACCTGCAAAAGGCCTGAACAGGGGGCTCGACTACGCCGACGGACCGCGGGGGGGATACTTCGGCGTGCGGATCACGATCATCAATCAGTTCTACGTGCCGGACGTCGCGCCGACCGGCCAGCTCTGCGGCATGCTCGCCGAGCACTGGGCCGACCCCGCGGGCCACGACCACAACGTCACCGTCGTTGCCAGCCGGGGCGGCTATTCCGAGGACGCCCGCAAAGCCACGGACGACGCCTCGACCAAGAGCACCGTCCGCGTGCACCGCGTCTGGACACCCAGGCTCGGCAAGGCCAACCTCATCAAACGCCTGACCGACTACGCCTTCTTCTACCTCGGCACGTTCCTCAAGCTGCTGTTCATGCCGAGGCAAGACGTCATCGTCAGCCTGACGACGCCGCCGCTGATCGCCTGGGCAGGAGTGCTGCACAAGCTCATCCACCGCAGGACCAAGCTGATCCTGTGGAACATGGACTGCTACCCCGAAGCGCCCGAGCGCATCGGCATGATCAAGACCGACGGCGCCATGAGCCGGCTCGTGCAATTCTTCAACCGCGGCCTCTTCAAGCGGCTCGACCACCTGATCAGCCTCGACCAGGCGATGCAGGACCTGCTGCTCGACCGGTATCGCCCCAAGAAGCACGAACTGCCCGCGACGGTGATCCCGAACTTCGAAGCCGCGTCGTTCTACCCGCTCGAAGCGCAGCACGACGAGTGGGAGGGCGTCGATCGGCTCGGGCTCGCGGGCAAGTTCGTGGTGCTGTACATGGGCAACATGGGCGTCGGCCACGACTTCGACACGGCCCTCGACGCGGCCGAGCTGCTGCTCGACGACGAGCAGATCCACTTCATTTTCAACGGCGGCGGGGGCCGAAAGGAAGAGGTCGCCAAGGAGGCCGTCCGCCGGAACCTGCGGAACGTGACCGTCCAGAGCTACATCCCCAAGGCCGAGCTGCCCAGCCTGATGGCGGCCGGGTCGGCGGCGCTGATCACCCTCCGCGATACCATGCTGGGTGTTATGAGTCCGAGCAAGCTCCACGGCAATCTGGCGATGCGGCTGCCCGTGCTCTACGTCGGGCCGGCCGGCAGCAACGTGGACTTCGCCGTCCAGCAGCAGAGCTGCGGCAGGACGATCCCCGTCGGCGACGCCAAGGCCCTGGCCTCGACCATCCGCGAGCTCGCGGGCGACCCGGCCAAGCACGAGCAGATGCGCATCGCCGCCCGTCGTGCGTTCGACGAGGCGTACAACGACCGCGCGGTGATGCCGCAGTTCGATCGCGTGATCGATCAGCTGACTGCGAGTGTGACGGCGTGAGCAACCCGAACGCCAACCCGAGCCCGAAGGCCGCCCGGCACCGCGGCCGCGTGCCGCCGATCTCCGAGATGACCGGCGACTTCGCCACCGTCACGCGCGAGCTCGCGCCGAGCCTGCCCAGGCCCCCGGTCTCGGTCGTGATCCTCACGTTCAACGAGGCCGACAACATCGGCCCGTGCATCGACTCGTGCGCCTGGTGCGACGACATCCACGTGCTCGACTCGGGCTCGACCGACGGCACGCAAGAGATCGCCCGCGCCCACGGCGCCACCGTGCACGAGAACCCGTTCCAGTCGTTCGGCCAGCAGCGCAACTGGGCGATCGACAACATCGAAACGACCCACGACTGGCAGCTCCAGCTCGACGCCGACGAGCGCTGCACCGCCGGCATGGTCGAGGAGATGCACCGCCGGCTGCCTACCGACGAGCTCGACGCGTTCCGCTGCCCGTCGATGCTCGTCTTCATGGACCGCTGGCTCCGCCACGCCAGCGAGTACCCGGTCTACCAGGTCCGCCTGTTCAACAAGCACAAGAGCCGGTTCGCCGACCACGGCCACGGCCAGACCGAGGACCTCACCGGCCCCGTCGGCTCGCTCGCCATGCCCTACGTTCACCACAACTTCTCCAAGGGCTTGGAGGAATGGTTCGAGAAGCACAACCGCTACTCGTCGCTCGAGGCCATCGAGATCCGCGACATCATCCGCGGCAAGGACCTGTTCTCGAGCGACATCCCCCGATCGCTCCAGCCCAAGCTCTTCGGCAACGTCGTGCAACGCCGCCGATGGGTCAAGAGCAAGATCTACCCGAGGCTGCCCGCCAAGTGGGTCGTCCGGTTCATCTGGATGTACTTCTTCCGCCTCGGCATTCTCGACGGGCTCGCGGGCCTGCGGTTCTGTTTGTGCACGTCCGCGTACGAGCTCTTGATTGATCTCAAGATCACGGAGCTGCGGCTGGCCGACAAGGGCATCGCGCAGAAGCCGCCCGAACCCAGCCGAACGCCGCGGCCCCAGCCCAGCATCACCGAGACCCGCAGCCCCGTGCTGCCTCAACATGCGGGCGAGAGCCACCACCAACACCAGCACCACAACGGCCACGCCGACGCCGACAACCGCCCTCGCGCCGGCAACCCGACCAGCAGCCCCGTCCCGCGCCCAGGACCAGCACCCCAGGAGGACGACGTGGGTGTCATCAAAACCACAAGCCCCTGGACAACCAAGCAGAACATCGGCCGCGTGCTCTGGGCCACGGTCGAGAAGACCCTCTTCCGCTGGTCGTTCCACAACTGGTACGGCTGGCGCAACATGCTCCTGCGCCTGTTCGGCGCGAGCGTGCACCCCACTGCGCGGCTCCGCCGATCGGTCCACATCGAGATCCCCTGGAACCTGACCCTGCACGAGTACGCCGGCGTGGGCGACGCCGCGATCCTGTACTGCCTGGGCCCGGTGACCGTCGGCACGCACGCGACCATCAGCCAGTACGCCCACATCTGCGCCGGCACGCACGACTTCAACCAGCCGACCTTCCCGCTCATCCGCCCACCGATCGTGATCGGCAAGCAGGCGTGGATCGCCGCCGACGCCTTCGTCGGCCCTGGCGTCACCGTGGGCGAGGGCGCGATCCTGGGCGCACGTGGCTGCGCGTTCCGCGACCTCGAACCGTGGATGATCCACGGCGGCAACCCTTCCAAGCCCCTCCGCCCCCGCAAGCGATTCGACACCGAGGGCAACCCCCACCCCGAGCCGGCCGAGGACAGCTCCGAAGTCGAGCACGACACCGAGCATGAAACCGGGCACGACAGCGAGACCGAGCACGAGCCCGCCGAGCCGACGGACACCCCGGCATGACCGCGCACGACGCCGATGCGCACTTCGCCCGGCACCCGCCGATCATCCTCATCGGCACGCAGCGCTCGGGCACGACCTACCTCGGCGACGCGCTGGGCCGCCAGCCCGACGCCGCGTACTGGATCGAGCCGCGCCACATCTGGGTCCGCGGCAACGCCTACACGCCCGATGACCGACTCACCGCCGACCACGCCACGCCCCGCGTCCGCGCGCAGATCCGCAAAGCGTTCTACGACTACACAACGAAGCTTGCCCGCCCCCGCCTGACCGAGAAGACCCCGAGCAACTGCCTCCGGCTGCCGTTCATCGACGCGGTGTTCCCCGAAGCCAAGCTCCTGCTGATCGTCCGCGACGGCCGAAGCGTGCTGCGCTCGACCGGCGAGATCATCAACAAGGGCATGCCGACCAACCGAATCGTGCAGCGCGCACTCGAGACGCACCCCGCCGACTGGCCCGCCGAATTCGGCCGCCTCGCCAGCGCCCTGACTCGCAAGGTCACGAAAAAGCCGCTGCGCTACTGGGGGCCACGCCCGCCGGGCTGGCGCGACTGGATCGGTCTGCCCGCGGACGCCATGCTCGCCAACCAGTGGGTCGGCGGCCTGTCGACGGCGCTCGATGACGCCGAGGCGCTCAACCGGCAGCATGCCGGCGATCGCGTGCTCGTCTTCAAGTACGAGCAGCTCATGCGTGAGCCCCGCGAGACGGCCTCGCGCATCGCCGCGTTCTGCGAGCTCGGCGATCAGGACGCCTTTGTGGACTACATCACCTCGACCGCAGACGCGACGCGCATGGACAAGTGGCGCACGCAGTTCGACGACGCGACGCTCGAACAGATCGAGCCGATCATGCGCGACACGCTCGAAACCCTCGGATACACCTGGTGAGACCCAGCACGAGACTTAGCACGAGATCCACGGCATGACCTCGATCGATCAGCTCATCAAACGCGTCCGCTCCGGGCCCCGGCCGATCGTCATCCTCTCGCACCGCCGCTCGGGCACGCACCTGACCATCGACCTGATCCGGAAGCAGTTCGAAGGCTCAACCCCGCCGATGCGGCCCTTCGCGTCGCTCACCACGCTGTACCTCTCGATGGACAAGCTCCGCCCGGGTCACCACGCGCCGATGCCGGCCGAGGCCGCCGTCGACAAGCTCGCCACGGCCAAGCACCTGGTCATGAAGACCCACGCCCGGCCCGACGCCGACGGCAGGCTGCCCGAGTTCGAGGACAACGAGCCGCTGATCCAGGCCATGATCGACCACGCGTTCAAGATCAACGTCGTCCGCGACGGCCGCAACGTGCTCTCGTCCCAGCACCTCTACGAGCAGGGCTACAACCCCGACGCGCGGCTCCCGACGAGCGACTTTCTCCGCACAAGCTTCCAGGGCGAACCCAGGCCCGCGTTCTGGGCCGGCCACGCGACATCGTGGAAGCACACGCCCGATGTCCTCACAGTCACGTTCGAAGACATCATCAGGTCCACCGACGATGTTCTCACCCGCATCGGCGAGC
>JBCBMF010000043.1:0-17756 GCA_039822905.1 Planctomycetota bacterium | reverse complement strand
GGGCGAGCAGGACGCCCGGCTGGTAGCGGACTGGGTCCTGCTCAACGGCATGCTCGGTGACGAACGGCTCACGATGGGCTGGGCCGAGACGGTGCTGGAGCAGCCGCAGGCCCTGGAGATTCTCGGAGGCCTCGTGGTTGAGGTGTCGCAGCAGGCGATCGCGGCCGAGCGGTGGGACATCGTTGTGGGCTGCCTGCCCGATCCGGTGGCGGAACTCGAGCGGCGGCTGCGGATCACGGCCTCAACGATCCACCTGCAGACCAGGAACGGTGGTGCGCACCCGTTTGATTCACCCGAGGGGCTCGCGATGCAGTTGACAGCGCCGATGGTCGCCGCGCTGCACGCGGGCGACGGCGGCGCGACCGAGCGGCGGATGGTGGCTGTGCTTGAGGAGGTTATGGCCGACCACGACGCGTGGCGCATGGTCTTCCTCGACGCGGCGAGGCGCTCGGGCACCCTGCGCGAGGATCACACGGCGTGGATCGAAGCCCACGACCTCGAGGCGCGCTTCGCGGGGAGCACGGTTTTCGCTTCGTTCGCCGATTAGTTCGGGTACGGCGCTGTAGGCTCTGGGTATCGCTATCGCGATATGCGAAGGAGCCTGCTGTGATTGCAACGACGATGGTGACGGCTGCGGTGTGCTCGGTGTCGCTTGCGGGTGAGCCGGAGGTGTTTTCCGATGCCGGCTACGAGGCGGACCGGGCGGCGGCGATCGAGCAGGATCGGCTGCATCTGGTGTATGCGACGGCGAGCTGGTGCCCGCCGTGCCGGCGGATGAAGACGACGACGTGGGTCGACGAATCGGTCGAGTCGTGGGTTGCCGACTACGGGATCGTGACGGCGCTCGATGTCGACGAGTTCCCGCAGATCGCGGGCGATCTTGGCGTGCGGGCGATGCCGACGATGATCCTGTTTGAAGGCGGTGAGGAGCTTGGGCGGACGGTTGGGTATCAGTCGGCGGCGGATCTTGTGGCTTGGATGGAGGCGGGGCGGAACGGGGAGGAGCTGCCGGAGGTCGGTCCTTCACCGATGCCGGTCGCGACAGACGAGGAACGAGCGGAGCAGCGGGCCTCTTATGCGGAGCAGTTTGCGGGGACGCACGCGAACGATGCGGCGCAGCTCTTTGCCGAAGGGGAGTTTGCCGACGCTGCGGCCGAGTTGCGGCGCGTGTGGCCAGCGATCCTCGACGCGGCCGATCCAGAGAACGAGTATGCGGTCGGGGGATACATCGCGCTCGCTGAGATGCTCGCGCGATCAGACGAAGCAAGCCGAGCGGAGATCGCGGGGCTCCGCGACGACGTAGAGAACAGGCTGAAATCACAAGGTGCGCAGTGGCACGCGCTCGAAACGTGGGTCGACCTCAACATGGTGTTGCAAGACTACGAGCGGGTTGTCGCGTGGGCCAGGCGGATCGCCGAACGGCCCAACGGACTTGGGACGCTGCAACAGTTCGAGTGGGAGGTTCTTGTAGCGGTGCAGTCCACCGAAGCCTGGGATGTCACGGCCGCAACGCTCCCGAAGCCTGTTTCAAAGCTGGCGCTCTACTTCGGAACCATGAAGATTGCGGACTACATGCAGTCTGGAATGGATCTGGACGACCCGATGATCTTGGAGTTTGTCCTCAGGGACCCTGTCATCTCCGCACTGTTCCAGGACGATGACGGCACAGCCGAACGGGAAGTCGTTCGATACCTCGAGACGTATGCGTCAGATGACATGCCGTGGCAGCCGCTGTTCATCAAAATCGCGCATGATGTGGGCAAGCTGCGTGACGACCACCGAGCGTGGATCGACGAGTACAACCTTCGCGAAAGCCACGCCGATATTCTTGAGGGCATCGCCGACGACTGAGGTCACCCCCCAGCCGTCACCGCGGCCAGCTCGTCGTTGGTCTTGAACCGGTTGAGCGCCGCGAGCAGCTGCTCGATCTGGTTCTCCGGCTTCATGTTCATCAGGCGCCTGCGCAGCGCGGTGATGGTCTTGAGCTCGGGCTCGGTCATGAGCAGGTCGTCTTTGCGGGTGCCGCTTGCCGCGAGGTTGATCGCGGGGAAGAGGCGTTTCTCGGCGATGCGCCTATCAAGAATGAGCTCCATGTTGCCGGTGCCCTTGAACTCCTCGAAGATGAGCTGGTCGCCCTGGCTGCCGGTGTCGACGAGGCAGCTGGCGATGATGGTGAGGCTGCCGGCTTCTTCGGTGTTGCGTGCGCTGCCGAAGAGCTGCTTGGGGACTTCGAGTGCTTTGGAGTCGATGCCGCCCGAGAGTGTGCGGCCGCTGCTCGCGTGCTTGCGGCTGCGGTTGAAGGCGCGGCCGAGTCGCGTGAGCGAGTCGAGCAGGACGACGACATGCTCGCCGTTGACGGCGCGCTGCTTGCACATCTCGATGGCGTCGATGGAGATCTTGACGTGCTGGGCGGTGTCGTTGTCGTTGCTTGAGCCGAGCACCTCGCAGCGTTCGAACTCGTGGCCCTCGCTGAGCTTCTGGAGCGTTCGGCGGAAGTCGGTGACCTCTTCCGGTCGCTCGTCGATGAGCAGGACGACGAGGTGCGTGTCCTCGTGGTTGTGGAGGATGGCGTGGGCGATGTCTTTGAGCAGCGTCGTCTTGCCGGCCTTGGGGGGGCTGACGATCAGGCCGCGCTGGCCTCGGCCGATGGGGCAGAAGAGGTCGATGAGTCGGCACGACGGCGAGCAGCCCGGGTACTCGAGCGTGAGCCTGGGCTGTGGGTCGATGGCGGTGAGCTCTTCGAGTGTGGGGCCCTTCGGGGCCGGCTTCTGTTGGCCGTTGTTGGCTTGGTTCTGCTGCTGGCTGCTTTGGTTGGGGTTGCCCTGTCCGCCGCCGCCTCTGCGGCGGCGTCGGCGGCGACGCTTCTTGCCTTGTGGGCCCTGTGAGCCTTGCGGGTTTGCTGAGCCGTTGTCCACGGTCGTGCCCTCCCGGGCGTTGCGGCGTGTGGTTGCCGTTGGTCCGATCCCCTCGATCGGTTGGCCGCCGCGGCGTTTCGTCTGACCTTGGCCCGCCGGTGGTGGCGTTGGCCGATGCGGTGCGATCCAGAGAACGAACACCGACGCGTCGGTCGGGCGGATCGTGCATCATCCGGGTCGGTCCGCCTGTGGTCTCGGCCGAGATCGGCGGACAGGAATGCTGTGGTCGCCCGGCCGCCGTTGGTCTGGCCGGTCGTCGAGTTTGAGCCGAATGCGGGTGTGCACAGGGCCGGCGGGCAGGCCGAGAGTGGGCCGCCAACTCGGTGGAGTATCGGCGGTTGCCCCCACGGGTGTCAAGCGGGGTGGATCAGGATGCCTTAGGATTGCCGAGATCTTCGCCCGGCGTTTGTGATTCTCACATACACCGAACAGATTGCGCAGGAGCGGCATTGCAGCAGTTCTACGGCATTGGAGTCTCGCCCGGCATCGTTGTGGGGCGCGTGTTCGTCCTCGACGACGGCCGGCGGCGGATCCCGCGCCGGACGGTCCGGCCCGAACAGGTCGACGGGCAGATCAAGCGGCTGCAGGACGCGGTCGCGGCGTCGGTGGAGGACCTCGAACGCGTGCGCGACAGCGTCGAGGACGAGATGGGCGCGGACGCGGCCAAGATCTTCGGCTTCCACATCGGCATGCTGCGCGACAAGAACATGCTGGGCCCGATGGAGGCCATGATCCGGGCCGAGCACGTGACGGCGGAGCACGCGGCCGACCTCGTGCTGCACGGCTGGGCCGAGCGGTTCCGGCAGATGCCCGATTCGGCGTTCACGACCAAGGTCAACGACATCACGGACTTGGCGCACCGGCTGATCGACCAGCTCGTGGGTGAGCACACCAGCGGGCTCGAGCATCTCGATGAGGACGCGATCGTGGTCTCGCGCGAGCTGACGCCGAGCCAGACGGTGGGCCTCGACCGCGAGCGCGTGATCGCGATGGCGACGGACATGGGCGGGCGGACGAGCCACACGTCGATCGTGGCGCGGGCGCTGGGCATCCCGGCGGTCGTTGGTCTTGAACGGCTCAGCGAGAGCCTGACCGACGGGACCGAAGTCATCATCGACGGCGGTCGCGGCGTGGTGATTGTCGAGCCGGACGCGGAGACGATCAAGGAGTACCACGCGAGCCGGGAGCGGCGGCAGCTGTTTCAGCTGAGCCTGCGCGAGGCGGCGGATCTCGAGCCGATCACGCGCGACGGCGTCGAGGTGCAGATCCTGGGCAACATCGAGTTTGCCGACGAGATCGAGAAGGTGCTGGAGGTTGGTGCCGAGGGCGTCGGGCTGTTCCGCACCGAGTTTCTGTACCTCGCGGCGGAGGCCGAGCCCGACGAAGCGGCGCACTACGCGGCGTACAAGTCGTGCGTCGATCGGCTGGACGGTCGGCCGCTGGTGATCCGGACGATGGACCTGGGCGCGGACAAGTACACGCAGGCGCAGTCGGAGGACCCGGAGCGGAACCCGGCACTGGGGCTGCGGTCGATCCGGTACTGCCTGAAGCAGCTTCCGATGTTTAAGCGGCAGCTGCGGGCGCTCTTGCGGGCGTCGGCGCACGGGCCGGTCAAAGTCATGTTCCCGCTGGTGACCAACATCGCGGAGCTGCGCGAGGCGAAGCACGTCTTGCACGACGTGATGGAGGACCTGGACGACGAGGGGATCGGCTTCGATCGGTCGATCGATGTGGGGATGATGGTGGAGGTGCCGTCGGCGGCGCTGCTCGCCAACTCGCTGGCACGGGAGGTCGACTTCTTCAGCGTGGGCACGAACGACCTGGTGCAGTACACGCTGGCGGTGGACCGGACGAACGAGCGGGTGGCGGGGATGTTCAACCCGGGGCATCCGGCCGTCTTGAAACTTGTTCGGGATGTGGTCAGGGCTGGGCGTCGGCGGGACGTTCCCGTGAGTTGCTGCGGCGAAGCGGCCGGGGAGATCCGGTTTGCGGTGCTATTGTTAGGTCTGGGCGTGCGAACGCTCAGCGTGTCGCCGGGTTCTGTGCCGGTGATCAAGCGGCTGATCCGGTCCATGGGCATGGATCAGTGCGAAAGGATGGCCAAACGGGCTATTGCTTTCGATTCGGACAGCGAAGTGACGATGTATGTTCGGGACAGGCTCCGCAAGATCCTGCCCGAGGCCTTTGACGATCACGGGCTCCGCGAGGGCTGATGGCGAGAGCCTTCCCCTGAACCGGTGGTCCGTTTCGAGTGAGAACGAACGAATGCCCGGCGACACGTCGGGACCAACCCAGGCGACGGACGACGCGACGCCGAGCTTTGCCTCGGCCGACCGCGAGACCCGTGCCGGTTGCGACGCAGAAGCGAGATCCGCCCGTGGGCAGCGCCCATGCAGGACAGATCGAGACCGACGCCTTGCTCGCCGAATCGGCGGAGCGGTGCGTGACGCTATTGCATCTCAACTCGGCACCCGGGGCTTGAAGGGTCCGTCGTCGCACTGAAAGACAGGCGACATGCCCAAGAAGATGCTCATCAGCTACCACCCCGGCGAGGAATGCCGGGTCGCGATCCTCGAGAACAACAGGCTCGAGGAGTACCACGCGGAGCGGCCGGCGACGGCGAACCGCGTCGGCAACCTGTACCTCGGCAAAGTGACGAACGTCGAGAGCAACATCCAGGCCGCCTTCATTGACTTCGGCGGCTCGGAGAACGCGTTCCTGCACACGTCGGACCTGCACCCCCGCTTCTTCCCGGGCGAGGACGAGGACACGAGCGAGAAGATCGGCAAGAAGACGCCGCGGCGCGAGCGGCCTCCGATCCAGAAGTGCCTCAAGAAGGGCCAGAAGATCGTCGTCCAGATCATGAAGGACGGCGTGGGCACCAAGGGCCCGGCGTGCACGAGCTACCTGTCGATCCCGGGTCGGTATCTCGTGATGATGCCGCACATGGACAAGGTCGGCGTGAGCCGCAAGGTCGAGGACGACGAGACGCGGAAGAAGATGCGGGCGATCCTCGATCAGCTCGAGATGCCCGAGGGTTTCGGGTTCATCCTCCGCACCGCGGGCTTCGACAAGACCAAAACGGAACTGAAGCGCGACCTGTCGTACCTCCAGCGGCTGTGGAAGTCGATCGAGAAGCGGCAGAAGCAGACGACCAAGCCGACGCTGCTCTATGCGGAGAGCGACCTGCTGGTGCGGGCGCTGCGCGACCTGCTCGACAAGGATGTCGACGAGATCATCATCGACAACGAGCACGGGCTGACGCGGGCGGCAAACTTCCTGAAGGTCGTCGCGCCGCGGACGGCGGCCAAGATCCTGAATTACAACCTCAAGACGCCGATGTTCCACGCGTACGGCATTGAGGACCAGGTTCGGATCATGATGTCGCGCGAGGTTCCGCTGCCGTCTGGCGGGCGGCTGGTGATCGACGAGACGGAAGCGGTCGTCGCGATCGACGTCAACAGCGGCAAGAGCCGCAAGGCGAACGACGCGGAGACCAACGCGTATCAGACGAACGTGGAAGCGGTGGACGAGATCTGCCGGCAGATGAAGCTGCGCGAGCTGGGCGGGCTGGTGATCAACGACCTGATCGATATGAACCAGGCCAAGCACCGCAAGGCGATCGAGCAGCAGTTCAAGGACCGGCTCAAGGGCGACCGGGCGAAGACGACGGTGCTGCCGATCAGCCCGTTCGGGATTCTTGAGCTGACGCGGCAGCGGATGCGGCCGAGCGCGATGAGCCAGCACTTCAAGGAGCTTCCACCGGCGTACGGGCGCGGGTACGTGCGCAAGGCTGAGAGCGTCGCGGGCGAGGCTCTGCGTGAAGTCCAGCTTGTCCTGAGCCACGACAAGGTGAAGAAGGTCGAGCTCATTGTTCCCAGCCGCGTGGCGGGTGAGCTGCTCAGCCAGCGGCGTCGCGAGATGACCAGGCTCGAGCTGCACAGCGACAAGCACATCGACGTGCGCGTGGGCGACAGCCTCGGGCACGACCGGTTCACGATCTACGCGTACGACGAGATGGGCAACGATGTCGAGGTCGATCGGTTGCCCAAGCCCAAGCCGCCGAAGACGCTGGAGCCGTGGCTCGACTCGTCGGACGAGCAGGCGTGGGAAGAGACGGACGAGCGTTCGACCATGCTCGAGGCGCTCGAGGAGAGCGTGGAAGCACACCCGATCGAGCAGATCGAGCCGGCCGAGATTGATGAGGACGAGGACGACGAGCAGCCGACGAAGAAGAAGCGTCGGCGCAGGCGGCGTCGGCGTGGGAAGTCGTCGGAGGAAGGCGGCGAGGGCGGCGAGAGCACCGCTGAAGCCGAGTCTCCCGAGTCAAGCGACAGTGACGCCGAAGCGAAGCCCGTTGCCAATGAAGCGACCGAGGAGTCGTCCGAATCGAGCGAGGACGGCGACGAGGAGTCCGGCGGTAAGAAGAAGCGGCGTCGCAGGCGGCGCGGCGGTCGTGGGCGGAAGAAGTCGGATGAGTCGGGCGAGCCGGATGAAGCGGCTGCGTCGGACGAGAGCGCCGAGCCGAAGGCCGAGGGCGGAAACGCGGAGGCTTCAGAGAGCGGCGAACCGTCGGACGAAGACGGCGCGCCGAAGAAGAAGCGGCGGCGGAGGCGGCGGTCGTCGAGTTCGGAGACTGAGACTTCCGACAGCGATGCGGGCGATGCTGAATCGAAGCCGGTTCGCAAGAAGACGAGCCGGCGGAAGGTTCCCGCGAAGGATGCCGAGCCTGCTGAGGCGCAGACTGCTGAGGTGAAGGCGGCGAAGAAGCCGAGGCTGCTGTACGCAGCGAGCCGACGGAAGCTCAAGCCCAGCGAGAAGGCGGCGCTCGGTGATGAGTGATCAGCCGGATGGGCCGGGGCGGGTGATCGTGCTCGGCTCGACCGGGTCGATCGGCACTCAGACGCTCGAGGTGATCGAGCATCTGAACAGCATCGGCGAGCGGCGGATCGAGGTGTGCGGGCTTGTCGCTGGGCGGTGCTCGGAGCTGCTCGCACAGCAAGCGGAGAGGTATGGATGCGCTGTTGCGACACGCGACGAAGGTGACGTGACAGGTGCGCAATCGCATGGCATCGGTGAGGACGCGATCGTCGAGCTCATTCAGCGTGAGCACGAACGCGAGCCGATCGACATCGTGATCGCGGCGATCGTTGGGATCGCCGGGCTGCGCCCGGTGGTTGCGGCGCTGGAGCTGGGCATCGATGTCGCGCTCGCGAACAAGGAGACGCTTGTTGCGGCGGGTGAGTTGGTTGTGCCGCTCGCCCAGCGGACGGGGGCGAGGCTGCTTCCGGTTGACTCGGAGCACAGCGCGTTGTGGCAGTGCCTGCGTGGGGCGAGCCGGTTGCCCGAAGGTCTTCCGCCAAACGAGAGTGATGCGCACGTCGCGAAGATGACACTCACCGCGAGCGGCGGTGCGCTGCGCGACTGGACCCTTGACCGGATCAAGGACGCATCACCGAGCGATGCGCTTGCTCACCCGACATGGAACATGGGCCGCAAGGTCACCGTCGACTCGGCAACCCTGATGAACAAGGGCTTCGAGGTGATGGAGGCGCACTGGCTCTTTGGAGTGGAGCCCGAGCGGATCGATGTGCTTGTCCAGCCGACGAGCACGGTGCACAGCATGATCGAGTTTGTCGACGGCTCGGTGGTCGCGCAGCTTGGCACGCCCGACATGCGCACGGCTATCCAGTATGCGATGCTCCGCGGCGAGCACCTGCCCGGACCCGGTGCGGACCGGCTCGATCTCGCGGCGCTTGGTTCGCTCGAATTTCGCAAGCCGGATCACGACCGGTTCCCCATGCTGGGTTTCGCGTACGACGCGATGCGCGCCGGCGGCACGGCGGGCGCGGTATTGAACGGCGCGAACGAAGCCGCGGTGGGTGCTTTTCTCGACGAAGACAACGCCGACGGGTCGCGGCTGCGCTTCGGTCGGCTCGCCGAGCTGGTTGGCGGTGCGATGGAGTCGCTTGAGCCGTCTGTGGTTTCGTCGATCGACGATGTGCTCGACGCCGACGCGGCGGTTCGCGAGTGGGTGCGCTCCAAGCTGTAAACAACACCGGCCCGCGTCGCTGCGGGCCGGCGTGTGGTTCGGGTTGTCAAGGGCAGGTTACTGCTCGCCCTGGCCTTCTTCCTGACCCAGCATCAGGATGATGTTGCCGCCGCCGCCGATGTCGCTGGCGTTGTAGATGTACTCGGCTTCGAGTGCCCGCTCGATGCGGATCGAGGCCTCGGCGAGGTGACTGGCGGTGTAGGCGTCGAGCTTGCCGTTGTGCTCAAGGGCGCTGTCGATCTGGTCTTTGATGTTGCGGAGGTGGTGCGTGCTGAGGGTGCGGACCGGGGTGGCGGCCGCGCCGTACATCGCGCCGGGTTTGGTGAAGTTGATCAGGCGGTCGACCATGCCGAGCTGCAGGTTGCGGCGGAAGCTGGAGATCATCGGATCGCGCGAGGTGTAGGTTTCCGTGGGAGCCTCGGCGATCTCGCTAAAGACCTCGGCGATGGTCTTCTCCATGACCTCGGCGAGGGTGATTGCGTCCTCGCCGGCGGGCACGCGGAACTCGTTGTCGAAGACATTGCCGAGCGTGCCGGGGTTCATGATCATGGTGAGGGCCGAGAGCATCATGCCGTTGACGCGGTCGTGCACGGGGAAGTCGCGGTCGGCGAACATGTTGGACCACTGGTCCCACCAGAGGTCGGTGGTGAGATAGGTCATGAGCTCGGGCGTGAGGCCGAAGGCGTCGTCGCGCAGGCCGGTCTCGAGGACGAAGTCGAGCGCTGCGCGCTGCTTGTCGACCTCGACGACGGTGAGCGGGTCGCGGGCGTCGGGGTCGCCCTTCTTGTCGCGCTCGATATACGCGCCGCCGATCCAGTTGGCCATGATGCTGACGGCGTTCATCTGCTGGTTGAGCGTGATGTTGTAGCCGCGGCGTGCCTTTGCCCAGCTGTCACCGTCTTCGACGAAGTCGGTCAGCAGCTGGCTGCGGTAGTGGTTGATGAGGCGGATCTGGTTCTCGGTGTAGTCGAGGGGCCACTTGGCGAAGTCGTAGCGGCGTGCGAGCGGGTCGATGCCCCACGTGTCGATGTCGTTGGCGTAGGGGATGTTCTCCTTCGCGCCGCGGAGGATCGTCTCTTCGGGGTTGTCGCCGTAGGTGTAGGCGATGATCCACTCGTCGTAGACGCCGATGTCGACCATGGCGTAGTCGCCCTGGAAGGCCTCGCCGTTTTTGATGGCTTCGAGGCCGCCTTCGGGGAAGTGGATGTTGATCGGGTTGTAGTCCATGACCGACGCGGTGAACGCGCGGCCCTTGACCTCTTCGGAGTTGACCTCATTGAAGTCGTACATCGACGAGGCCTTGAAGTTGTGGCTGAAGCCGAGCGTGTGGCCGACTTCGTGCGCGACGAGGTCGGCGAGCATGGGGCCGATGAACCAGTCGGGCATGCCGTCGATGAGGTCGCCCTCGGGCTTGGTGGGCTCGCCGTCTTCGTCGGTTTCGGGCTCGAGCAGGTCGCGGCCCAGGCTCAGGTGCATGTGCATCATGGCGAGGTCCATCGCCTTGCGGTGCGACGCGTTGCAGAAGCCGCTGAACTGGCTGTGGACGTTTGCGAGCCCGTCGTACTCCTGGTCGCCGTAGAGCGACGCGTCGGCGGCGCTGGCGGGGTGGCCGCCGTAGCGGAGCACGCCCCGGGCCTTGCGCTCGGCGAGCAGGTAGTCGCGCTGCGCCGGGTCGGCGAGCAGGATGCGCGGGTCGTTCTGCGGGTTGGCCTCGAGCCAGGCGAGGGTCTTGGGGCTGAAGCCCTCGGTGGCGACGTCGGGCAGCAGGTCGTTGTACTGGTAGTTGAAGTAGCGGATCCAGCCGTCGGTGAGGATGACGTCGGCGTCGAGGATCTCGCCGGTCTCGGGGTGGGCTCGGCTCGGGCCGATGGCGGTGCCGATGTCGTTGCTCAGCCAGCGGATGAAGTTGTAGCGGACGTCTTCGGGGTCCTTGTCCATGTGCGAGCCGGAGGCGGAGTCCTGCTGGCGGACCTCGATGGCGTCGAGGATGCCGCACTGCTCGGCGAACGCGCGGTTCCAGTACTCGACGCCCTCGCGGACAAAGCGGCGGTAGCGCACGGGCACGGTGTGCTCGATGTAGAAGACGATGGGCTGCTTGGGCGGGCTGAGCTTGAGCGAGGGGTCGCGCTTCTGGATGTTCCAGCGGTTGGCGTAGCGGACGATGGTCTCGTCGTCGGTGAACTTGCCGAGGTCGCGGTATGTCGTTGTGAAGTTGCCGATGCGCTGGTCGGCCTTGCGGGGCTTGAAGTCCTGGCTGCCCTCGACCTTGCTGATGGAGTAGTGGAACTCCTTCAAGATGCCGCCGGCGGTGGGCATCTCGATGGCGATCTCGATGTTGTTGGGGAAGGCCTTGGCCTTGACGACCTCGGCGAGCCTGGGGTTGGCGCCGCGTGCGGATCGGCCGAAGAAGTTGGAGGCCTTGCCCGCGAGGAGGTCGTCGAGGTCGATGACGGGCTGGCCGCTGGGGCCCATGCAAACGATCGGTACATCAAGGAGCACGCGGTCGGTAAAGATGTTCTGGACCGAGTCCTTCGATTCCTGGTCGCCGGTGGAGCGGGTCGAGACCTGCGGGGCCATAAGCGCGAGCCGCTTGTCGTAGCGCTTCCAGTAGGTGTAGAGGTCGCGGCCCTGGAGGCCGGCGAACAGCTCGCCCGTGCCGACGGTCATGGCGAAGAAGTGCTTCTGCCGCTCGTAGCCGCGCGGGAGCTCGGCGAGCATCTGGCCGTCCTTCTCTCGGACCCAGACGGTGTAGAGGCTCGGTCCGTCTTCTGTCGTCGGTGAGACGACTTTTTCAAAGCCCTTGGCCACGTCCTTGAAGTCTGGGAAATCGGGTTTCTTGTCCTGCGCACCCGACGTCGTGACGGCGAGGCCGGCGGCTGCGGCGATCGCGAGGGTCGAGAGTCTGCGGACGAGTCGCGAGCTGTGCATGGCAACGATTCCCTTCAAGGCCGTCCCTGAATGGGGACCGGCGATCCAGAGCGGCTGCCGGTAGATCGGCGATGGCCGCGTCAATCCGCCTCACGAGCGGTCGGGCTCGGGGGCGATCCGGCACGCAGCGCAACGGCTGCGCGGGCGATGTGTATAACGGTATCACATGCCGTCGGCTGCGGGAAGTGCGCCGCGTTCGAGCAAAACCACGATCGCGGCGATCGCGCCGAAGCCGATCGAGGCGAGCTGGACGCCCCGATCGCGGACGGCGAGCTCGGTCGGGTCGTCGTAGAGCCCGCGTTCGAGCAGCACGATACAGCGGAGCAGGGCGTAGGTTGCCGGGATCATGGTCAGCCAGAGCCAGTTGAAGGCCCAGGGGGCGGCCCCGCTGGAGACTGCGGTGATGGACGGGCCGTAGACGCCCTCCTGCGACTCGACGTAGCCGGCGTAGGTGACCAGCGTGCCGACGGCGGTCATGACGACGGCCATGCGGAGCAGGTCATCGGAATAGGCCTTCTGGACGCCGCGGGCGGTTTCGACGGCTGCACCGGCGGCCTCCATGGTTCGCCGCTCGCCCAGGCGCTTGCCGAAAGCGAGGAACATCGCGAGGAAGAGCGTGGAGTTGAGCAGCCAGGTCGATGGCATGGCCCCCACCGCCGCGCAGCCGGCGAGAACGCGCAGGACGAAGCCAAGCGACAGACTCACGACATCGAGTATGACGCGGTGCTTGAACAGCGCGGAGTACACGAGCACGTTGAGCGTGTAGCCGACGACGATGGCGGTCGTCCAGAGCCAGCGGTCTTCGAGTGGCAGCACGATCATCAGGATGCCGGCGGCGGCGAAGAGAGCGAGCGCGTAGATCCGCGCGACGCCGACGGGCACGACGCCGCTGGCGATCGGGCGGTGCTTCTTGCGCGGGTGGTTGGCGTCGTGGGCGCGGTCGGCGATGTCGTTGACGATGTAGCAGCCGCTGGACGCCAGGCCGAAGGCGACAAAGACGCCGAGGGCGGCGATGATGTAGTTGGCCGAGAGCTCGGCGGTCTCCTGGGCGAGCGCGTACGCCGGTCCGATAAGGACGAAGACACCCTTGCCCCACTGCGTCGGGCGGGCGAGCTTGATCAGTGCGCGGACCATCGGGGGCTTCGTCGGCATGGCGGGCATGGTACTCGCCACTGAGAAGCGGAATTCTCGGAACTTGTCGCCTCCATCGCGTCGCGGCGTGGTGCGGTTCCACGCTTCATCCGGTGGGCGGTCGGGCCGATCTTATTCGCGGGATGATCTCGATCAACTCCAGCCCGGCGTCGCTGTTCGCGCGGTCGAGCTACGCGCGGGCGACGGAGATCGTTGGCACCTCGCTCGAACGGCTCGCGACCGGCAAGCGGATCAATCGGGGCAGCGATGACCCGTCGGGCATCATCGCGGCCGACACGCTGCGGGCGAACGTCACGACGCTCGACAAGCAGATCACCGGGCTGACGCGCACGAATCTGTCGCTCGCAGCGACCGAGGGGCATCTGCAGGTCGTCAACGATCTTGCCCAAGAGCTCAACGGGCTGATCGTGACGGCGGCGAACCGCGACGCGCTCGGCGAGGGCGAGCTCGCGGCGATCCAGACCGAGATCTCCAGCATCCTCGACGGGCTCGCGTTCATCGAGCAGACGTCGACGTTTCAGGGTGCGCGCACGCTGACCGGCATCACGGGGATGCAGATCCGCGCGGGTGCCGAGGCGGGCGAGGACGCCGAGGGCCTGAACGCGCTCCGCGCGGGCGGCAAGGCCAGCGTGATCGACGGCGATCTGGAGCTTGCGCAGGAGATCGCGACGGGGTTTGTTGATTCGGTCGTGGAACGCCGGGCGACCATCGGCAACCAGATCAACAGCAACGAGAGCCGGCTGCGGGCGCTGCGGGTGGAGTTCGAGGAGACGACCGGCGCGTTGTCGCAGGTCGAGGATGCGGACTTTGCCAAGGAGATCAGCGAGCTGACGCGCGGGCAGGCGTTGCAGCAGGCGTCGCTGACGGTCGAGGCGATCGCGCGGCAGCAGGCCGAGGTGGCGCTGGGATTGCTCAGGAGCGCGGCGAGTCTTTCGGGCGTTTCGGCGGGGGCTTGACCTTCAGCGTCGGGTCGTCGTCGCGCGGCAGCTCCGGCCAGTGGCGGTACTCGTAGTTCCCGTTGAGGCCGAGGTCGTGCTTCCAGCAGGCGATGGTGTGCTTGATGGCGTAGCGGCGGCCGCACTCTGGGCAGGCGCCCTGCATGGGGAGGCCTTCGAGCGGGAAGAGGCAGTTGCCGCAAAGGCGCCCCTTTGCTCGCCGTACTGCGCGTCTCACCGACCACCCTCGAATGCGCAACGGAACTCCATAGGCCACGACCGCAGCGAGAACGATGGCATGCCACCAAGGCGAGACATTCGACTAGGCTGTGAATGCGACGGCGCTTACGCATCCTCCCATAAACACAACCGTCGATGGCACGAAAAGAAGCTGATGTCGGCGACACCATGGCGTCTGTGGCTGCGAAGGCATTGCTGAACAATAGAAAACCCCCCGCTCACGCGGGGGGCTCGTGTGGGAGGCGTGTTGTTGAACGCGGCGCGAACTCTCACTTGGCGTTGGTCGCCCACTCGATCAGGATGTCGGCGACCTCGGGGCGGGTGAACTCGCCGGGCGGGCGCTCGCCGTTGCCGAGCATCTCGCGGACCTTGGTGCCCGAGAGGAAGATCTGGTCGCCCTCGATCTTGGGGAAGGTCTTGCCGGAGACCATGCCCTGTGCCTTCTTGCTGAAGGCGGCGTGCTCGAACTTGAGGGGCTCGATGCCGAGGTTGTCCTTGTCGAGGTCGTTGAAGATGTTCTGCGCGTCGTAGGTGCCGTAGTAGCTTCCGACGCCGGCGTGGTCGCGGCCGACGATGAAGTGGGTGACACCGTAGTTCTTGCGGACGAGCGCGTGGAGGATGGCCTCGCGCGGGCCGGCGTATCGCATCGCGGCGGGCATGACGCTGAGCATGGTCGTCGCGTCGACGAAGTAGTCCTTGATGAGCGTCTGGTAGCACTTCATGCGGACGTCGGCGGGGATGTCACCCGGCTTGGTCTCGCCCACGAGCGGGTGGATGAGGATGCCGTCGGTGATCTCCTGCGCGCACTTGCAGAGGTACTCGTGGGCGCGGTGGATCGGGTTGCGCGTCTGGAAGGCGCTGACGGTCTTCCAGCCCTTGGCCTCGAACGCGGCCCGCGTCTGCGCGGGGGTGAGCCGATGATCGAGGAAGGCCTCGGGGCCTTCGGGGTCGACGCAGACGGTGACGACATCGATCGGGCCGGCGATGCAGGTGTCGCCCTCGGCCTTGACGGCTTCGGCACCGGGGTGATTGCCGTCGTCGTCCTTCGGGTCGTTGAAGAAGATCGTGGCTTCCTTCGCGCGGTCGTGGTCGTAGACCTCTTCGACGGTCATGACGGCTTGCAGCGCGCCGTTGGGCGCGTAGAGGGCGACGCGCGAGCCGACGGCGGGGGCGTTGGCCTTGTCGACGCTGAGGGTGATCGGGATGGGCCAGATTGCGCCTTCATTGGGGCCGTCGGCGAGCTTCATCGAGTCGATGACGCTGTGGAAGTCTTTGGAGCCCATGAAGCCGGTGAGTGGGCTGAAGGCGCCGATGCCGATCATCTCGACATCGCAGGACTGCTTGGCAGTGAGGTCGATGCGGGGCAGGCCGCCGGCCTCTTCGGTCAGCGCGTGGCGTTGGGGCTCCTCGGCGACGCGGTTGACGAGTGTGCCGCCGTGCGGCTGGATGAGACCTGACATAGACGAGGCTCCCCTCTGGTTATCGGCCCTTGGCCGGTCGATCTGGCTGTCCGTTGAGCCGGTCCACCACCGACTGCCGGGCATCGTAGGCGAGGGGGCATCGCGCTTCGAAAGACGAGCGTCGTTCTTGAGTCGAATTCCCGTGTACTTTATGGTCATCACGGCGGCCGTCGGTTTCTTGGCAGGCCGCGGAAGACGAGGAGAGAACCCGATGCGTTTTGAGGCCGATGCCTGCGGGCGTGCCGCTGGTTGTATTCGTGTGGTTGGTGTGGTGCTGGCTTTCGCCGGTGCGGTCGCGGCGAACGCCGAAACCACGTTCACCGAAGATGTGCTTGTCGCAGATGGCGACGTCCTCGTCATCGACGACTTCACGACGTTCGAGGGCGAGCTTCGGATCGAGGGCGGCGGGCTGGTGCTCGTGAACCCGGGCAACTGGACGATCAACATCGAGGGCTCGCTGGTGATCGCGGGCGAGGAGGGCAACCCGGCTGTCATCCGCTCCGTCGACGGCGACTGGAACGGGATCGACATCGACTTTGGCGCGACAGGGAGCATCGCGTGGGCGGAGATCGACGCGTCGAACGCGACCACGATCAGTGTGTTCAGCGGGCCCGTGACGATCGAGAACACAACGATCGCTGACCCGGCGAATCTCTCGAACCCGAGCGCGACCCGGCAGGCCGTGTTCGCGCAGGCGGGACCGGTGAGCATCGACCGCTGCACGTTTGGGCCGATGGTCGGCAGGCCGGGTGCGGACGGGAACACGGCGGGCAACCCCGGGGAAGACGGCGGCGATGGCGGCGACGTTGAGGTGATCCTCGGGCTAAACCTTGATGACCTCTCGGTGACACGCTCGAGGTTCGTC
The DNA here is from genome assembly GCA_039822905.1 of Planctomycetota bacterium. Taxonomy (GTDB): domain Bacteria; phylum Planctomycetota; class Phycisphaerae; order Phycisphaerales; family UBA1924; genus JANQQZ01. The sequence continues at coordinate 1,209 of JBCBMF010000043.1, read as the reverse complement.
GGGATCGTGGGCGGCGACGGCGGGCGCGGCGTGACCGGGCAGCCCGGCATGTTCGGTGCGCCGGGGCAGGACGCTGCGCCGGGTTCGGGCAACGACGGGCAGGACGGCCAGCCGGGTGCACCGGGCGGCGGCGGCGGCCGGGGCGGGGACGGCGGCGACGTGAACATCGTGCGGCTGAGCAGGGTCGGCAACCCGATCGTCGCTCAGAACATCATCGACCGACCGCGCGCGGGCACGGGCGGGCAGGGCGGCGCCGGCGGGCAGGGCGGCCGGGGCGGCCGAGGCGGCGACGGGGGGAACAGCGGCATCCTCGACGGCGGCGACGGGGGCGACGGTGGCGCTGGTGGGCGCGGCGGTGATGGTGGAGACGGCGGCGCATCGGGCCGGCTCGAGGTTGTTCGGTACGACGCGCTGTTCGTGTCGGACCAGCAGACGGGGACTACGCGCGTCGCGCACAACACGGTGTACAACCTCTCGTCGGGCCTGCCGGGGCAGGACGGCCCGGGCGGCACGCGGGGCACGGGCGGGCCGGGCGGCGACGGCGGCGGCGGCGGCGCGTTCGGGAGCGATGGCGCCGACGGCGCGATGGGTCCGTTCGGAACGAACGGCGTGCGCGGCGCGGACGGCCCGTTCACAACGGCGTCGGGCTTCACGTTCTTTGGCGCTGGCACCGGCACGGCTTCTATCCACAACAACATCTGGCGGGCCGACCCGGTCAGTTCGCTGCTCGGCACGACGGTGGCGATCATCGGCGAGCCAACGCTTACGTCCGACGCGAGGTCGAATGTCTTCGCCGGGTTCGATCAGCTTTCATCCGGGGCGTCGCCCGCTGGGCTCGCGGGCACCATCACGATGAACCCGCCGTTCGACGACGTGAGCCTGAGCGACTTCCGGCCGATCATCGGCTCGTTCCTGGTCGACGGCGGCGACAACAGCGTGACGCCCGCGGGCATCGAAGAAGACTTCTTCGGGAATCCTCGGTTCATGGACGAGCCGAGCACGCCCACGACGGGGCCGGGCGGGCAGTTCGCGGTCGACTTCGGCGCGGTCGAGCGGCTGGGCGACACGCCGGGACCCGCCTGCCTCGCGGATGTCAACGGCGATGGTGTCGCGAATCCCGCAGACTTCAACGCGTGGGTCGCGGCCTTCGCGTCCCAGGCACCCGGGTGCGACCAGAACGGCGACGGCCTGTGCAACCCTGCCGACTTC
>JBCBMF010000042.1:0-17761 GCA_039822905.1 Planctomycetota bacterium | reverse complement strand
CACCGAGCTTGTCAGCGAGGCCGAGACCGCTGCGGTTGCCGGCGACGCCGTGCTGCTCGCCGGCCGCGGAAAGGCGTTCTGCGCCGGGTTTGATCTCGCGATGTGCCAGGCCGCGCCGGACGGCTCGGTGATGCGGCTGCTGCTGACGGGCCTGAGCGACGCCTGCCGAACGCTCCGCACGCTGAACCGTCCTGTCGTGGTCGCGGCCCACGGCGCAGCGATCGCCGGCGGCTGCGCTCTGCTCGGCGGTGCGGATGTCGTCGTCGCAGATCGCAACGCGGTACTCGGCTACCCGGTCGTGAAGCTCGGCGTCTCGCCGGCGGTCAGCGTGCCATTCCTCCGACAGAGCGTGAGCGACGGCCATGCCCGCGCACGCGCCATCCGACCGGAGACGTTCTCTGGCGACCAGGCCGCCGCACGCGGCCTTGTGCACGTGTTGGTCGATGACGCAAACGACGTTATCGAACGGGCACTCGACGAGGCGTTCCGTCTCGCCGCGATCCCCAGCAACGCCTATGCCTCGACCAAACAATGGCTCAATACCATCGAGAGCATCGTGCACCGCCGCGAGGATGAAGCAGGGCTCGAAGCGTCGCTCGGCCTCACCGGCAACGCCGAGGAGCGCGAACGCTTGGGCGCACTCGACTTCGGCAGCAGCAAGAAGGGAACCACTCCATGAGTGAGCTTGCAACACTGACATTTGACGGTCCCAGCGCAACGCTCACGCTCAACCGGCCCGAACAACGCAACGCGCTCAGCACCGACATGCTGGCCGCTGCGCACGCCTGCTTGGATGAACTCGAGGCCAAGGCCAGCCCGCCCACCGTGCTCGTCTTGACCGGGTCCGGCAAAAGCTTCTGCGCCGGCATGGACCTGAAGCAGGTCATCATCGAAGACGCCGGCGGCATCGAAACGCCGAAAGCACTGCTGACCTCGCTCGCGAAGCTCACACACCGGCTTCGCCTGCTGCCCAGCGTGACGGTCGCGAGGGTCAACGGCGCGGCGATCGGCGGCGGCTGCGGCCTCGCGTGCGTCTGCGACATCGCCATCACACACGCTGACAGCACCGTCGGATTCCCAGAAGTCGACCTCGCGCTCTGCCCGGCGGTCGTCGCGCCGTGGCTGGTCCGAAAGATCGGCGCGGGTCCCGCCCGGCGCGTGCTGCTCTCGGGCGGCGTGATGTCGGGCACCGACGCGCACGAACTCGGCATGATCGATGTGCTCGCAGACTCGCTCGATGAACTCGCCGCGGCAACGAACGCCGCGGTCCGCTCGCTCTGCTCGGGAGGCCCGCTCGCGCTGCGAGCGACCAAAGAACTCGTCAACTCCCTCGACGGCTCGCTCGACCTCGACGTGCTGCTCCGCGGCGCGGAACTCTCAGAGAAGGTGCTCTCGACCGACGATGCGCAAGCCCGGTTGCGAGCACGCCGCAAATAGAATCCGCTATACGAATCGCAGGCCTTCGTGCACCACAGCGTCGAGTTCGAGACCCTCGGCCTGGATCGTCAGCTCTGTCCCCGGCTCGTGCTGACCCCACCGGACCACCGCAAAGCACACCGGCACGTTCCCGAGGCTCGGGCTGAGCGTCGCGCTCGTCACCGCGCCGATGGGGCGACCCGCGTCGCCGCGCTTGAACACGTGCGAACCAGTCACCGGGTGCACCGGGTCGGCTCGATCCGACGAGAGCGTCTGCTTCACGCAGGTGACGCCGACGAGGATCTGCTTCGGATTGCCCACGGCGTTCATTCGCGCGACGACCTCTTGCCCGAGGTAACATCCCTTGCTAAAGCTCACGCGCTCGTGCAGAAGGCCGGTCTCGCCGGGCACGTTGTTGGGACCGAAGTCGAGCATGAACCTCGGGAGCCCTGCCTCGATCCGAGCGATGTTGAGAGCGTGCCACCCTGCACGCCGCAACCGGATGCGCGAAGCCGGCGAGCCATCGTCGTTGACGTGACCGTCTTCTTCACCGATGGCTTCCAGCTGAGCGGGCGAGCCGATCTCGAGCAGCCGCTCGTACACCTCTCGAGCCGACCCGACCGGCACGGCAAGCGTGATCATTGGCACACCCAACTGATCGCTTCGGTCGGCGATCACCGCTGTGCGACCGATCGAAACGGTCGCAGCCCGACCGCCTTCCGGCACGGTCTCACCCGTGGCGAGTTCAAAGAGCTCGAGCGAGGTCGGGCCGGCGATCTGGAACTGGTGAAACGACTGCGTCTCGTCTCGAAGCTCGCAGTCCTCGGCGAAGATGAACTCGGTCAGCGACCGGACTGTCGCCGCGGCCGTGTGCGCATCGAGATCGAAGATCGCGCGGTCATCAAGCTGGGCCAGCCGGATGTCGGCGTCGATCTTGCCACGCCGATTGAGCCAGAAGGTCTCGCGCACATCGCCGGCAGCGATGTCCTTTAGTTCCTGGGTCAGCATGTTGTTGAGGAAACCGATCCGATCCGTCCCCGCCACCGTGACCAGCGAGCGATCGGGGCGATCGATCAAGACGCACCGCTTCCGCAAAGCTGCGTACTCGAGCTCCAGAGCATCGAAGGTCTCCGGCAGCTCGATATCGGTGTCCGGCGGCCCGTAGGGCAAGAGCGAGGCGTCGGCGTCGATGTGGTGCTGTCGGAGCGGCGATGGGTGGGCCATGAGCAAATGTAGGGGCGGGTTTGGCTAGAGTGCGCACGCAACTGCGCGAGCAACCGGCAGGAAAGGGGACCCGATGAACGTTGATTTGTTGAAGCGGCTATGCGAGACGCCGGGCGTGCCCGGACGCGAGGAGCGGGTCCGGGCCCTGATCGAGAAGGAGATCACGGGCCTGTTTGACTCCGTCGAAACCGATGCGCTCGGCAACCTGATCTGCACCCGCTCGCCCCGCACAGCCAGCGGCTCGCTCAAAAAAGTCAAAGACCCCACCCGCGTCATGCTGCTGTGCCACATGGATGAGATCGGCTTCTACGTCTCGTCGATCGACGAGAACGGCTTCCTCTGGATCAACCCCGCCGGAGGGTTCGACCCGCGCAACCTCTTCAGCCGACGCGTGCTCGTCTGCACCGACAGCGGCGACTACCACGGCGTGATGAACCCCGGCGGCCGACCCGTGCACATCTCCTCGCCCGAGGACCGAAAGAAGGTCCCCGAAGTCAAGGAATTCTTCGTCGACCTGGGCATGAGCAAGGCGGCCGTCGAGAAGCGCATCCAGATCGGCGACTACATCGTCATGGACGAGCCATTCCGTGAGATGGGCGACAAGCTCGTGAGCAAGGCGCTCGACAACCGCGTTGCGTGCTGGCTTGGCATCGAGGCTGTGCGCCAGCTCGCGAAGAACAAGTCTGGTCACGCGGTCGAGGTCGTCGTTGCGTTTACCGTGCAAGAGGAAGTCGGCCTGCGCGGGGCGAAGACGGCTTCGTTTGCCGTCTGTCCCGACATCGGCTTCGGGCTCGATGTCACCCTCGCCTGCGACACGCCCGGCGTGCCCGCCAGCGAGAGCGTCACGACTCACGGCAAGGGCTTCGCACTCCACATCAAGGACGGCAGCTTCATCAGCGACCACGAGCTCGTCACCGAAGTCGAGAAGGTCGCCAAGAAGGGCCGGATCAAGTACCAGCGGTCGATCCTCGCCGCGGGCGGCCAGGACGGGGCGGCGGCCCAGCAGTCGGCCGCCGGTGCGAAGGCCGTCGGCATCACGGTGGGCACGCGGTACATCCATACCGTGTGCGAGATGATCGACAAGGGCGACCTGGGAGCAGCCCGCGACGTGCTGGCCGGGTACTTGGGACAGGCGAAATAGACAGCCGGGTAGGCTTTACGACCGAGATCCCCATCGGGCTCAACTCGACCCGACGGATCGCCGTTGTATACAATCGACTGATGAGCACTTTCCGCATCGAACGTGAGCGAGCGGACGGCCCGACCGGAGTGGTCGTTCTGTGGCTAGAACAGCCCGGCAAGCCGGTCGTGGTCCTCGATGCCGATCTGATCCAAACGCTCGACGCGACGCTGGATGAGGTGCCTGCGGATGCCGAAGGCTTGATTATTGCGAGCGCGGCTCCACGAGCGTTCGTCGCCGGTGCCGACCTGAAGTCGATCACGGCGCTCGACGACGAGCAGTTGCACAAGTACCTCGAGTTCGGTGCCCGGGTCTTCGGCCGACTGGCGTCGTTCCCGTTCCCCACGGCGGCCGCCATCGGCGCAGCCGCCCTCGGCGGCGGCCTTGAGCTCGCTATGCACTGCGATGGGCTCATCGGGGCGCCGCCTGCCTCAAAGGATGATGGAAGCCCCGGCAAGCCCTACCCCGTTGGTCTTCCTGAGGCCGGCCTCATGATCTGCCCTGGCTGGGGCGGCACGAACCTGCTGCCCGCGCGGATGGACGCCGAGCGGGCGATCCGCGCCACCGCGACCGGCAAGCCCATGACCTACGACGACGCGGCAGGGCTCGGCCTCTTCGATACCGTCGCCCCCACCGCCGACGCCCTGATCGATACGGCCCGGGGCTGGGTCCGCGAGCAAAGGGACCCAAAGCACCGCGACGGCGCACCGAGCCGGTGGATCGGCAGGAAGGACGTCGCAGCGGGCGTGCTCAAAGCGGTCGACGCGGTTCGGACGGAGCTGGAGGGCGAGCCGGCCGAGGCGGTGCTGGCGGCGGTCGACACGGGTCTGGCCAAGGGCTGGCAGGCGGCCTTGGGAGAAGAGCGGGACCGGCTGGTCCGGTTGCGGTCGAGGCCGGCGGGGAAGGAGGCCATTCAGGCCTTCTTTGAGCGTTCGAGCGGCACAAAGCCCGCTGCGAAGGCATGATTGAACGGCGGAAGAGCATCGGGCCGCGGGTTGCGGTGGAACACAGGACCGATGCGGTCGACAAACCAGTGAGCCGGACGCGACCGTGACAACGGCCGGCGGCGATTGACGGATCGATGGGAGGACTCACGATGGCTGACCTGAAGAACATGAAGGGCGTCTCCGAGAAGGACCGCAAGACCCTCGAAGAGGCGGAGGCCCTGCTCGGCCCGGAACCCGATGAGATGGGGTTCATCAAGAACGTGTTCTGGGGACGCTTCGAGGAAGACCGCGTCCTGCCCTACCCCGAGACCTCGCCCGAAGAGACCGCCAAGTGCGATCAGCTGCTGGCCGAGCTCGAAGACTACATGCGCAACGAGCACCCCTCGATCGAGATCGACCAGAACGAGGAGATCCCCGAGTGGGCGATCAAGCGCCTGTTCGATATGGGTGCCCTCGGCTGCACGGTCCCCGAAGAGTTCGGCGGCCTCGGCTTTGGCATCACCAGCTACAACCGCGTGCTCGAGATGATCGGCAAGTACTGTGGCTCGACGGCCGTCGTCGTCTCGGCCCACCAGTCGATCGGCTGCAAGGCCATCATGCTCTTCGGCTCGGACGAGCAGAAGAAGCGGTGGCTTCCAATCGTTGCGCGTGAGAAGCTCAGCGCCTTCTGCCTCAGCGAGCCCAACGTCGGCTGCGACGCCGGCGGCCAGGAAACCCGCTGCGAACGCAGCGAAGACGGCACGCACTTCATCCTCAACGGCGAGAAGAAGTGGTCCACCTCCGGCGCGCTCGCAGGCATCTTCACCGTCATGTCGAAGCAACGCATGCCCGACGGCAAGGACAAGGTCACGGCCCTCGTCTGCACGCCTGACATGGAAGGCATCGACATCTTCCAGAAGAACCGCAGCAAGTGCGGCATCCGGGGCACCTGGCAGGCCCGCATCAAACTCGAGAACGTCAAGGTCCCCGCCGAGAACTTGCTCCACAAGGAGGGCAAGGGCCTCAACGTTGCGCTCACCTGTCTCAACTACGGCCGATGCACGCTCAGCGCGGGCATGACCGGTGGCGCGAAGCGCGCGACGGACCAGTCGATCAAGTGGGCCCAGACCCGCTACCAGTTCGGCGACCCGCTCAGCGACAAGCAGCTGGTCAAGCAGCGCATCGCCCACATGGCCGCCATGGTCTACGCCATGGACGCCATGCTCTACATGACCACCGGCATGCTCGACCGCGGCGACAAGGACATCATGGTCGAGACCGCTATCTGCAAGGTCTTCTGCTCCGAGTACGGCTGGCAGGTCGTCAACGACGCCATGCAGATCATGGGCGGCGAATCGTACATCACCGCCAACGAGATCGAGCGGATCTTCCGCGACAGCCGCATCAACACGATCGTCGAGGGCTCGAACGACCTGATGTGGTCGTTCATCTTCGGCTACGGCGGCAAACAGCTCGGCGAGTGGATGCTGGGTCTCCGCGAGGCCGCCAAGACCGGCTTTTACAAGCCTAGCTTGCTCAAGCAGGCCATCCCGCTCGGTATGGAGGTCTTCCTCGGCATCCGCAAGAAGGCGCCGGACATCAACAAGATCCACCCGCAGCTCCGCCCGCACGCCGACCGCCTGAGCCGGCTCATCAGCGAATTCACCTATCAGTTCAAGCAGATGAGCAAGAAGCACGACGCGGCGATGCTGAGCCGCCAGGTGCCGCAGTCGAGGCTTGCTCTGGCGGTCATCCAGATCCACGCCTGGGCCTGCACGCTCAGCAAGCTCGACATGGAGATTCGCAAGCACGGCGACAACGGGGGGCCCGAGTTCGCCCGCGACAAGGCCGCCGCCTTCCACTTCTTCGATCTCGCCGAGCTGGAAATCGAGAAGCACTTCCGCGACGGCTACCGCAACGCCGACGACACCATGATGGCGTCGGCCGAGGCCGCGATGGCGTTCAGCGACACGCAGGACGACGGGCTGTTTATCATCCCGGAGCGGACACCCACCGAGTCTCTCGGCAAGGGCCGGCAGCCGCGGGACGAAGCTGTCAAGAAGTTCCCGGGCGATAAGCACGTTCACAGCTGAGCCCAAAGAGGACTCAACATGCCAAAGACAACGGCCTACCAAGCGACCATCGAGCACATCTCGATCCTCGACGAGCACGCGAACTTCGATTCGGAGCTCGGCGAGGGCGTGATGACCGACGAGCAGGCGCTCCACCTCTACGAACACATGGTCAACTGCCGTGAGCTCGACGAGGTCGCGTTCAAGCTGCAGCGCTCGGGACGCATGGGCACCTACCCGCAGAACAAGGGGCAGGAAGCCGCCGCCGTGGGCGTCGCGCTCGCGCTCCAGAAGGGCAAGGACTGGATCGTGCCCAGCTACCGCGAGAACGCTGCCCTCTTCATGCACGGCCTGCCCATGCACTACATCCTCATGTATTGGATGGGCGACGAGCGAGGGAGCCAGATGCCCGAGGGCGTCAACGTCACACCGCTGAGTGTCCCCATCGGCACGCACATGCTGCACGCCACCGGCATCGCCTGGGCCGAGAAGCTCCGCAAGACCGACGGCGTTGCGGCCACCTTCTTCGGCGACGGCGCCACGAGCGAAGGCGACTTCCACGAGGCCATGAATTTCGCGTCGACCCTCAAGGTCGGCGTCGTCTTCATCGGACAGAACAACGGCTGGGCGATCTCCGTCCCCCGCTCGAAGCAGATGAACTCCGAGACGCTCTGCCAGAAGGCGTTGGCCTACGGCATGCCGACCGTCCGCGTCGATGGCAACGACATCTACGCCGTGCACTACGCGGCGAAGGAAGCCGTCGCCCGCGCCCGCGCCGGCGAGGGCCCCACCTTCATCGAGTGCGTGACCTACCGCCTGGGCGACCACACCACGGCCGACGACGCCAGGCGATACCGCGACGAGCAGGAAGTCGAGGCCTGGCGCAACCGCGACCCGATCCTCCGCGTGCGAAAGTACCTGACGGCCAAGGGCTCGTGGGACGACGCCCGCGACGAGGCGCTCAAGGCCAAGGCCAAGAAGATCGTCGCCGAGGTCGTCGATGCCGCGATCAACGTGACGTCGCCCGAGACGACCGACTTCTTCGACGACATGTACGCGTCGCTGCCGGAAGACCTGCGGCGTCAGCGCGAGACCATGCGGACGAGCAGCCTCGGGCAGGATCCCAGCCAGGTCGGCTTGAACTCCGCTGCAGTTGGGCAGGCCGCGAGTGTGGAGGGCCGCTGATATGGCAACGCTGAACCTTGTCCAGGCGATCACCCTCACGCTCCAGCAGGCGATGCAGGCCGACGAGCGCGTCATCCTGCTGGGCGAGGACGTCGGGCTCAACGGCGGCGTCTTCCGCGTCACCGACGGCTTGCAGGCCCAGTTCGGTGAGCACCGCGTCGTCGACACGCCGCTGGCCGAGTCCGGCATCATCGGCACCGCGATCGGGCTTGCGATCAACGGCATGCGGCCGATCCCCGAGATCCAGTTCGAGGGCTTCCTCGGGCCGGCGTACGATCAGATCGTCAACCACGCCGCCCGCTACCGCAACCGCACACGCGGCGCGATCCCCGTGCCCCTGACCATCCGCGTGCCCGTCGGCGGCGGCATCCACGCTCCCGAGCTTCACTCCGACTCGCCCGAGACCATCTACGCCCACTCGCCCGGCATCAAGGTCGTCTACCCGACGACTCCTTCCGATGCGAAGGGCCTGCTCACCGCGGCCATCCGCGACCCCGACCCGGTCATCTTCTTCGAGCCCAAGAAGGTCTACCGCAGCTTCCGCGAAGAAGTCTCCGAGGACGACTACGAGATCGAGATCGGCAAGGCCAAGGTCGTCAACGAGGGCAGCGACCTGACCATCGTCACCTGGGGCGCGAGCCTGTTCGAGTGCCTCGGCGCAATGGACAACGCGCCGGACGACGTCGACATCGAGCTGATCGACCTGCGCACCATTTTCCCGATGGACATCGACACCATCGCCGAGAGCGTTGAGAAGACCGGCCGATGCATCGTCGTCCACGAGGCCCCGCTCACCGGCGGCATGGGTGCCGAAGTCTCCGCACGCATCCAGGAGCGTTGCTTCCTGCACCTCGAGGCCCCCGTGCAGCGGGTGACGGGCTTCGACACGATCATGCCGTTCTACAAGCTCGAGAACGAGTACCTTGTGGACGCGAAGCGCATCGGCTCGGCGATCGCTGAGACGCTGGCGTACTGAATCGCTTGAACTCTCGTTGACAGATGACCGGGCATCGCCCGCTCGTGAGGACTGAAAATGGCCGGCAAGGTTTCGAGCGATCCCAACATCTTCCTCCTGCCCGACATCGGCGAGGGCCTGCAAGAGGCCGAGCTGAAAGAGTGGCTCGTCGCCGTGGGCGACACCGTCGAAGAGAACCAGAACATCGCCGAGGTCGAGACCGACAAGGCGCTCGCCGAGATCCCCTCGCCCCGCAACGGCGTGATCGCCGAGCTCTGCGGCGAACCGGGCGAGATGATGGCCGTCGGCGAGCCATTCGTAAAGTTCGTCGGCGATGTAGGCGAGGCCCCCGCTGCTGCTCCAGCGCCCGCACCTGCTGCCGAGACGGTCTCCGAGCCCAGCGAAGAACGTGAGGACGCCGGCACCGTCGTCGGCTCGGTGTCCGATGACCTACCCGGCATGTCGAGCAACGGCAAGGCCCTCGCCGCCCCCGCCGTCCGTCGCCTGGCGCGTGACCTGGGTGTCGACATTAACGCCTGCGCCGGCACCGGCCTCGGCGGCCGCGTCACCAAGAAGGACGTCGAAGCCCACGCCAAGGGTGGCGGCGCATCAGCACCCGCACCCTCGCGAGCGCCGGCCCCCGCCCCACGGAGCGCGTCGGATGACGCCGTCCAGCGCGCCGTCGCCGCTCCGGTCCGCCGCGAGGTCGCGAGCATCCCCGCCGGCGAGGACCGCCAGACCGTGCCGTTCCGTGGCATCCGCCGCAAGATCGCCGAGCGATTGCGTGAGTCGGTCGACAAGGCCGTGCACTTCACGGTCATGGACGAGGCCGACATCACCGACCTCAACATCCTCCGCAAGAAGCTCTCGGGCGCGAGCGGCGAGAAGCTGTCGCCCCTGCCGTTCGTCGCGAGCGCGATCTGCAAGGTGCTCGCCCGCGACGAGTTCCGCCCGCTCAACGCCACGACCGACGACGAGAAGCAAGAGATCACCCGGCACCGCCCGATCCACCTGGGTCTCGCCGTCGACACCGACGATGGGCTCATGGTGCCGGTCATTCGCGACTGTGACGCGTTGGGTGTGCTCGAGATCGGCCGAGAGGTCGTCCGCGTGGCCAACGGCGCCCGTGCCCGCACGATCGCCCGCGACGAGCTCATGGGCTCGACATTCACGCTCAGCAACGTCGGCAGCCACGCCGGCCGATTCGCGACGCCCATCATCAACTACCCTGAGGCGGGCATCCTCGCCGCGGGCCGGGCCCGCGAGGGCATGGTCGTCAAGAACGGCATGTTCCGCGTGGGCATGCTGCTGCCGCTGAGCCTTGCGTGCGACCACCGCGTCGTCGACGGTGCGCTCGCTGCGATGGCCTTGGCAGAAATCGTCAAGCTGCTGCAGTCGCCAGATCAACTGCTTGAGCCGGCTCGACGCTAGGCCTGAATCAATTCAAACCAGCCACGCTCCGTCCGCTCAACCCCGAACAGCGGCTCGCCAGGATCGTGGTCCAGCAGCAGATGCCACCCACGATCCGCGGCCTCGCCCAGCAGCCACCGCTTCGTCACCATGCTCGTGTAGGGCTCGACGTCGTACCCCAAGCTGTACGGCTGACCGACGTGGTACCGAGTCGGCATCACGTCCGGCGTGAAGACGATCGTCCGACCGTGGTCGTCCTCGAACAGCACCGCCTGCTGGCCCCAGGTGTGACCCGGCACCTGAAACACACTGATCCCAGGCAGCACCTCAGTCAGCCGATTCGTGATTGGTGCGGTAGGTGACTCGCTTCGATGCGGCCGATGCCCAACCGGGAACGGGATCGGGCTCTCGACCTGCCGAAGCCTCGGCCGTTCGCCCGCGAGCGGGATCTCCAGCGGCAGCAGGTGGTCCTTGTAGTACGTCTTGGTCATCACCGCGTCGTTGTTGACCGCGTCGGCCCACTCCTGCTTCTGCACGATAACTTCCGCGTTCGGGAACGTCAGCATGACTTCCTTCTGATCGCCCGACGCTTCACGCGGGCCGGCCATCCAGTCCGGAGTCTCCCCACCGCGTGCGAGGCGTGTTAGCCCGCCGGCGTGATCGAAGTGCAGATGGCTCACGATCACCGCGTTCACATCACTCGGATCGGTGCCCGCGGCGACCACCTCGCTCTCGATCGTTCGATCGTCAAGCCCGAAGATGCCGGACATCTTGGCGTCCAACTTGTCGCCGGTGCCTGCCTCGATCACGACGGTCCGCCCGCCGCCCTTGAGCAGCAGGCAGTTGTGCATGAGCTCGATGCGATTCTGGTCGTCGGGCGTGATCGACCGCGTCCAGACGGACCGCGGGATAATGCCGAACATGCCGCCGCCGTCGAGGAGGAATCGGCCCGCGCGGAGCAGCTGCCAGCTGTAGGTCGTCGTCATGGCTTCACGATAGGCGGGGGCGATGAATGCTCCCGATGTGCTCGTGGTCGGCGAGGTGCCCTGGCTCAAACACGTACAGCCCGTCCGAGATATGCTCGGCAACAGAGACTGCGAGCCGTACACCACCGAGGTACGTGATTACGGTTGATCGCCTCGCGTCGTGTGATCGAGTTCGACGCAGTCGCGTTTAGATGATCTTGAGCACGATCAGCACCGCCGTCACCACACCCAGCAGCGTGATGCCCAAGATCCATCCGACGATGCCGAGCTTCGCGATCGCGAACGCTGCATCCCGCAACGGGTGCCGGCGGGTCGAGGCGTCACCCAGCCACGGCGCGGTGTGCTGCGTCGCCAGCTTCGCCGCCGTCGCGTCCTCCGGGGCACCGACGTCGACTTCCTCCCAGTCGATGTCGATCGATTCGTCACGATTGTTGCGCAGGATCTCGGCCGCCCGTTCGGCATCGGCTCGGCGGACATGCACCTGCCAGGGGTTGATCACCGCCGGCGACTCCCACTGGAGCGTCGTCCTAGCCGTATCGAACACAAACGCCTGGAGCCCGGCGTCGCGGAGCGCCGAGGCCATCGCGTGGGCCGCCGCGTGGCCCGGGGCGTCGGCGACAGGGATCAGGGTGTCGGGGGTCTTGGCCACGTCCGCGAGTTTATGGCGGCCCGCCGGTGAGGGCTCTACGATCGCGACGTGAGCGACGCAGCCACACAGCACGAGCCCGCGGGCGCGTCGACCACCGACGCGGCCAGCAGCGGCCAGTTCCAGGGCCAGCCCATCGAGCCCCCGACGCGTCGCCGCAAGCGGCCGCGGAAGGCCGGCGAGGCCGTCGCCGTCAAGACCGGACTCTTCGAACGGCTGGAAGCCTTCGTCAGCAGGCTCAGCACGCGGAACAACTTCTGGCACCGCGTGTGCAGCCTGATCTGGCTTCCCTACGCCTTCCGCAGCGGCATCGTGATGAAGCGGCTGGACGACAACACGTTCCAGGCCGTGCTCCCCTTCCGCAAGTTCAACCGCAACTGGTACAACGCCATGGCCGGCGCGGCGTTGCTCGGCAACTCCGAGATCGCCGGGGGCATGTACGTCTTTGGGATCTGCGGCGGCGACTACACCGTCGTCTGCAAGAACCTCGAGTACCGCTTTCTCAGGCCGTGCCTCGGGCCCGCGGTCTACAAGATCAAGCCCCGAAGCGACACCGAAGAACTGCTCGAATCGGGCAAAGAGTTCGACCTCACCGTGCAAATGGACATCTACCAGGCGATCAGCGCGCCCGGGCAGAAAGAGAAGCGCGTCGGCCGAGCGATCGCGATCTTCCACGCGACGCCGAAAGACCACCAGCGCAGCCGCGGACGCTTCTAGTCGGCAGCATTTGGCTCACTGCTTCTATCGTCTTCACCCGCCTCGCCGTCATCCACGATTGATGTGTCGGCGTGCATGATTTCAATGTGTGCACGCAGTGCGTCTTCGGCGTCTCCAACAAGCACGCCGCGGTACACCGAACCGCAGAAACGGCAGCGCACACGCACAGCTTCGGGTTCGGATGAGATGCGGATTGGAAGCCGGATCGAGCATTCGACGCACGCCGTAGTCGCGTCGGAGTTACCGTCGGATTGCATGTATCAAAGCCCACACTCGTGCCGTCGCCGCGCTGAAAAACGTACTCAGCAACCCTCGGCGTCGGTAAGTCGAGCGGGAATGCTACACGAAACCACGGTTCAGCGTCGGCGTCGCGAGGCAGCGAGCAACGGAGCCGCCACCACGAGCACAGTCGACGGCGCCGGCACCACGGTATCGAGATAGTTGATCAGCGTTTCGATCGTGATCTCCGCGGCCTGAGCCGTCACCGCATCGTCGGTGCGTGTCCCGACGTGAATGTGCCCCGCTGCAAACGTCCGGAACTCCGCATCCGGACCCGAGTTAAGAAGCTGGTGCCGTGTGCCGAGCAGCCCGATGAACTCGCTCAGGAATGCGCCGCCGCCGTTGTCATCGATAAACGTGCGCGGGATGATGCCAGCATCCTCGACAGCGTCGCGGATGGCTTCTGTCGGGAGCGTGCTCGGGTAATACTCGCCCGGCACGAGATCATCAAAGATCGGCATAGACGCTTCGGGCAGTGTCGGTGCGCTGAAGTCAGGGTTCCAGTCGCCGGGGGCGTGCATCTGGAGCTGGCCCTCGATCTCCCAGTTTCGCCCGCGCGCTCCGCGGCTGAACGTGATGATCGCCACCGGGTTCACCTCGCTCACGATCCGGTCCCAGTCAGCCATCGTGTCCTGATAGTCAACCTCGAAGTCGCCGACGCCCTGTCCCACGCCATCAGGGAACTCGGGGAAAAACGAGTGGATGTCGTAGCCGCGTCCGCGCCAGTTGCCGCCCTGCCAGCCGCTCGGATTCTGATCGATGTTCTGTGAGAACTGACGCACGCCCTCGTTGGTCGGCGGCCAGTAGCCCGTGATCAGGATGTTGTTGGTGAAGTTGTTGCTCGCCGAAGCCGAACACGCGAGCAGAGAAATAGCAGCAGGAACGAGCAGTCGCACGGTCGACTCTCCGGCTCTGATGGCACGCGGCCATCTGTGGATGCTCCGACGGCCCACCGAGCGGTCGGCCACGATCAACACCGTACCCCAAGTTCTCGGCCGTGCCAGCCGATCTCGACGCGTTGCTAGACTGGCGGATGACCGCCTCGGGGCCCCAAGACTCATCCGGATTTGCACCGCTGGGCTGGGCGGCGTTCCTCGGCGTCAGCTGGACCTGGTGCATCGGCATGTACCTGCCGATCCTCATGGTCCGCGATTTAGGACTCGCCGGGTACCTGGTCTTTGCGATCCCCAACGTGCTGGGGGCCGCGGCAATGGGGTGGGTCCTGCGCTCGCCGGAATCGAGCGTTCGGCTCACCACCCAGCACGCCCCGGCCTGCCGAGCGTTCTCGATCATCACCAACAGCTACCACGCGTTCTGGGCCTCGTGGCTGCTCGCGTTCGCCGCCATGCAGATGGACGTGCCCGGCTGGGCGTGGAGCCTGCTTCTTGTCGCAGGCGTGTGGACGGCAGCGGCCCGTTTGCTCGTCTCGCACGGCAGCACCGCGCGGCTCGCATCACTCCTCACGCTCGCCGTCAGCCTCGTGGTCCTTCTGATCTGGCTCACGGGCACTGCAGACGTTGAGCCAACTCTCCGTGACACGCTCGACGCACGCCCCTTCTCATCCGACGCCATCTGGATGCTGCCGGTGAGTACGCTCGGCTTCATGCTGTGTCCGTACCTCGACCTCACGTTCAACCGCGCCCGACAGGCCTGCGACACGCCGGGGCAGTCGCGCATCGCGTTTGGCGTCGGCTTCGGCGTGTGCTTCGCGCTCATGATCGTGCTGACCCTGCTGTATGCCGGGCCGCTCGTGACCCTTGTCGACGGCGATCCGGAAGGCGGCATGACCGTCCCCGTCCTGCTCGCGGCCGCGCTCGGAGTCCACGTCGCGATGCAGCTCGGCTTCACGGTCGCGGCCCATTGCCGAGAGACCGACCGAGCCGGCGGAGCGACCAAGGGGTCGCATTCCATCGCGATCTGGTCGTCGGTCGGACTCGGCATCGCGCTCGCGGGTCTCAGCGACCAGCGCTGGTTCGACATGGCGCCGGGCGAGGTCGGCTACCGCGTCTTTCTCTCGTTCTACGGGCTCGTGTTCCCGGCCTACGTCTGGATCAACGTCATCAACATCCGCGGCCGATCGATGCGACGCGTCACGTCGCGGTCGCTCGGCGTCACGCTTGCCGCCATCGCCGTCGCTTACCCGTTCTACTTCGTCGGCTTCATGCTCCGTGAAGAGCCATGGCTCATCCCCGGCGTCGCCGTTGTCATCCTGGCGAAGCTGTGGGCGGGCCCAGATCGCGGAGCACATCTCGAGCGGTTCGGCTGACGAGGTCCGACGGGTCATCGACCGCCGACCGCAACGCATCCAGATACCTCGCGTCGCCTTCCTCCCGATAGAGGTTGCCGATCGCGATCAACGCATTTCGGCGGAACATATCGAGTTTGATCCGCTTGAGAGCACTCCCGCGCAGCGCCTCTGATCGCGCTTCGGCGGACCATCCCACCACCTCGAACAGGTCGAAAGAATTGTGGCTCGGTTCATACTCAGGCCGAGGCGTCGGCTGCCGCGTTCCCAACCGCGGCCGGTTGTGCGGGCACACATCCTGGCAGATATCGCAGCCTGCGATGCGATTGCCGATCGGTTCGAAGAATACCGGCTCGATCGGCGATCGGTGCTCGATCGTCAGATAGCTGATGCACCGGCTGGCATCGACCGAGTACGGCGTGATCGCATCCGTCGGGCAGGCGTCGATGCAGCGTGTGCACGTCCCGCAGTGGTCACGGATCGGTTGCTGATCGTCCGGCCGCTCGATCGCCAGCGTTGTCAGGATGCCGCCGAGACAGAACCACGAACCGATCCGCGGGTTGATGACGAGCGTGTTCTTGCCGATCCAACCGATCCCGGCCCGCGCCGCGAACTCTCGCTCGCTCACCGGAGCCGTGTCGGTGAAAGCTCGGAAGCTGTGCTCCGGGTAGCGCGCTCGCAGCTCGTCGCAGATCGTGTGCAGCCGATCTTTCAGCACCGTGTGATAGTCGGTTCCGCGGGCGTACCGCGCGATCATCCCGCGAGCCGGGCCGGGATCGTCGTTCGGCTGGTTGCGATTGGAATATGCATCGGCAACCAGAATCGCCGAGGTCGCCCCTTCGAGCACGAGGTCGGTATCGAGGTAGGCATCAAGGTGGTCGGCGAGGTACGACATCTCGCCGTGCTTGCCCTCGGCGAGCCATCGTCGAAGCTCGTCCGCACGTTCGGTAGGCGTCGCATCGCACACACCCGCCAACGCGAACCCTTGCTCAAGACACAGATCGACAACGGACATCTCGGCGACCGCGTTCACGCGCTGAGCCGGCTCGGCGCCGTCTGGCCGGACCACGCACACAGAAGCTGAAGGGCCTCGCCGACGACCTCTTCCGCCGGCGCGATCGAGTCAAACCAGGCCGCGTCCCACTCGAACACAACCGGGATGTCGACCTCGCCTTCCGCAAGAGCGGCGATGAAACGCTCGGGATCCAGCTCTCCATCACCGAGCTGAACCGGGATGCCCTCGCGGTGATCCTTGACCCGTGCCAGCAGCAGGCTGTCGGCCAGTGTTGCGATCGCCGCCCCCGGCTCATCCCCCGAAGCCATGCCGATCGCCGCGTTGTAGCACGCGCCGAGCAGCGGGCTGTTGACGCGGGCGATGAGTTCCTTGATCGACTCCGCGGTAGGGAACGCGCCGCCGTTCTCCAGCACGACCTTCACACCCGTGTTGCGGGCATGGTCGCAGACCATCCCGAGCCGCCATGCGACACGCTTCGCGGTCTGCTTCAGGCGCTCGTTACCGTGACGCTCGAAGCCGAACACCCTGATCACCGGCGCCTCGATCTGAGCCGCGAGGTCCACGGCGAGCTTGCCCTCGCGGATCTGCCGCTCGTTGTCAAAGAGTGCCCGCCCGATGACAGGCGGCATGATGGGCTCGTCCAGCCGCACACCAGTCGACAGCGACGAACAGTCGATGCCCGAGGCGTCGATGAGGGTGCGGGTCTTTGCCTCATCGGTCAGCGCCGGGTCGCAGGCGAACCGCGTCGATCCGAAACCAAACGTCCGGAGATCGATCGCGTCGTACCCGGCCTGCTCCGCCAGAGCGACCGCCTCGGCGAGCGTGTGGTGCGGCGTCGCGAGGGTTGAAAGCGCGAATTCCAGCATCGGGTCAGTTCTCCGGACGGCGTGCCAGCGTCAAGCCAGCAGCAAATGGTAATCGACAGACTCGGAGCGTCAACCGGCACAGGCCGCAAGATCGGACGCTGTTCACCCGCTGAACACCGAGATCGGTGGTCATCGCCGCCCCCGAAAGTGCTGTTCCACCATATGAAATGCAACGGTCACGCCACGATCGGTCGCCTCGTTACATGCCTCGCTCTTCTGGGAGCCGCCTGCGCCGGTGTCGGGTGCTCCGGCGCAGCGCCGCGGGAGGCATACCTCGAAAGCCGCTCCTTCGCGGTCGAGCCCGGCTCCGCGTCGATCTCTGACCGACCTATCGCGATGTTCTCGACCGATTTCGAGTGATCGGACCCGCTCGGGCTGTATCCTGCCACTCGCAGGAGACCCGCCGATGCACCGCGCCGACGACTACGCCGACTACCTGAAGCTCGACAGAATCCTCGATGCTCAAGAGCCTTTAAGCGAGCCCCACCACCACGACGAGATGCTGTTCATCATCCAGCATCAGACCACGGAGCTGTGGTTCAAGCTTGTCATCCACGAGCTGAACTCGGCGATGAGTCACATCCGCGCCGACGAACTCGAGCCGTGCTTCAAAATCCTGGCACGCATCAAGCACATCCA
>JBCBMF010000041.1:0-17782 GCA_039822905.1 Planctomycetota bacterium | reverse complement strand
CGGCCTTGGTCGAGGCCCCCCACGATTTCTTGCCGTACTTCCGCTCGAACGTCACCGCCAAGAGCCCAGCGCCCGCGACACTCAGCACAACAACCATGACCGCGGCCACGCCTGCCTTGAGCAGCGTGGAGACCAGCTTGCCCGCGGCCGCCCCGGCACCGGCCTTGGTCGAGGCCCCCCACGATTTCTTGCCGTACTTCCGCTCGAACGTCACCGCCAAGAGCCCAGCGCCCGCGGCCCCGCCCAGGATCGTCCCCAGCACGGGGATGGGTATGAAGATCGTGCCAAGGATCGCGCCGACCAGGCCGCCCAGCAGCGCGCCCCACGCCCCGGCCTTGCCCGAGCCGCCGGCCTTCGCGCCGGCCGCGGATGCGCCGAACTCGACGATCTCGCCGAACACGGCCAAGCCGCCGGCGACGCCGATCCATGCCCAGGGCATGACCTCAGGAACAAGGATCTTGCAGATGATCGCGGTCAGCAGCGCAAGCCACATGCCCGGCAGGCCCACGATCACCGCGAGCACGCCGACCAGTCCGACGAGCGTGATGACCGATGCGGCGACCCAGACCATGTGTGCGGAGCTCCCAGCGTTCGACTGCGGACGCGTGCCCGCGCGCTTACGCCCGCGGCTCTGACTCGGGCGAGCCTTCGGAGGCTTGTTGCGAATTCAGATCGTCGGATTCCGCGGCAGCATCGCTCTGCTCATCTGCTTCGTCCTGAGCCTCGTCTTCGAAGTCCTCGGGCCGGGCGTGCTTGTGCATCTCGACGCACCAGTCTTCGAGCGGTGAATATTGGTACAGATCCAGCTTGATCTCTTTGCCGCCGAGCTCCGCGTGCTCGGGCTTGATCTTGAAGAAGTACAGGAACTTGTCCCACTTGCGCCGGTCAAACTCCGCGACGTCGCTCGGCACGATGCTGTGCCCGCCGGGCAGGCCCAGCCGGAGCTCGCCCGGCTCCCACGTGTACGTTTTCTTGGCAACGCGCAGCATGTGGATCGCGAGCCAGATGCCGAGACCGAAGCCGACCACCGTGAAGAGCCACTGCACGGGGATGTCGAACCACGCCAGCGGCTTTGGCTGCTCCTTGGTTTCCCACTCGGTCGTGAGCTCGCTGAGCGTCTCGCGCGGGTTGCCCTCGAGGTCGGCGGCGACGCGCTCGGCGTTGAGCTCGTAGATCTTGCCGAGCGAGTCGAGCCAGGTCATCTTCGCGAGGTCGGCCCGTGCATCTCGCGCCGCACCGCCCTCGCCCTTGGCCTTCTCGAAGAGTTCCTCTTCGCGGTCGTGCAGGGCATCGAGGTAGTTCTGCGGCATTTCGCCGTCGGGGATGCCCAGCGGCAGCGCGAGGCCGTGCGCGTCGTCGGCTGCTCGGAGGTACTCAAGCAGGCGGTAGCTTGCGTCGCGTTCCCCTCGTTTCGGGTAGGCGATCGTCGCGTCGTAGAGCCCGTAGAACCCGAAGCCGATCGAGACGACCAGAAAGATGATGAACTTGCGGAGCCACTTTTTGCCCAGCCTGGTGGACTGAGTCTGCTGAACGCCCGGTGCTGAGGGATCCGCCATCGTCTGCTCCGCCGGTATGAAGAACTGAACTCGTTGAGGATAGATCGGTCGGACGGACCCGGCGGTTGTGCGGCGTTCGGCTATCGGCGGCGTTTGCCCGAACCAGACGACCGGCCCGACGAGAGCGCATCGTCCCACCAGGCCTTGGCCCACAGCTTGCCGCCGGGCGTCCGCATGAGCGGCTCGAACCCGCCCAGGCGGACCTCACGCTTGGGGATGCCCGGGTGCTGCCGACCCGTGCGGATCGCGCGGTCGAGCCATGCCTCGTGCATCCGCCGGACCCGCTCGGAGGGGCTCAGCTTGTCGGATCGGTTCCAAAACTGAAACATGCTCAGCGAGTATATCGGCAGATGTCAGGGACTCAGGCCTCCGAAACCGCGGTTTCTGCCGAAGTTGGCTCGTCCGCGTCTTGGCCCAAGACCCGCCCTCGCCACGCCCGCTTGCCGCGCTTGGCGAGGATGAAGCTGTGCCACTGGACGGCCGTCATCGCCAGAGCCCCGAGCGGGTGCAGAAGCACAGGCCACGGCCCCTGCTCGAACCTAGCGCTCAGAATCCAGCGCTCCAGCACCGCGAAGGAGACGGCGAAGAACGCGAAGCCCGCCGCGAGCACATTGATCTCCGACCCGGTCGCTTTGGCGATGACAAGCAGGGCGAATACGACGACAGGCGCGGCGTGCGCGACCGTGTGGACAAAGGTCAAGAAGATCAGCAGACCAAGCGAGCCGAGGCCCTCGAAGGCGTTCTTGGCGAAGCCCGACCAGCTCTGGGCGAAGCCCCGATACATCCGCACTCGCGCGAGGTCCTGGCCGTCGAAGAGGTCGCTCTTGAACCCGGCCCTGCGGACGGCCCGCGGCATCTTGATGCCGTCGTGGTACGAGTCTTTGAAGGCCTCGTGCCCGCCGCTCTGGTCGTAGGCATCGCGCCTCACGAACAGGAACTGCCCGCAGGCGGCGCTGGTGCTGGGGTCGTTGGTCTGCCGCATGCGCCACATGGGCAGGTAGCTGAACAGGATGAAGAAGATCATCGGAACCAGCAACGTCTCGCCGAATGACTTGGTGATCTGGCGTGGGAACGTGCTGAGCAGTCCGACGTCGGAGCCTTCGCTCTTCAGCTTCTGCGCGTGGGCGAGCGTTCGTTCCAACATGTCCCCACTGAAGCGAACGTCGGCGTCGGTGAACAGCATCCACTCGCCCTGCGCCGCCTGCGACATCCGCCGGCAGGCGTGCTGCTTGCCGGCCCAGCCCGCGGGAAGCGGGACCGTCTCGACGAGTTTCAGCCGATCGTCTTCCGACGCGATGCGTGCGAGGATCTCGGGCGTTGCGTCGGTTGATTGATCGTCATAGACCAAGACCTCGCAGTTCGCGTAGGTGCCGTCGAGCACGGAGCGGACGCAGGCCTCGATGTTGTCTTCTTCGTCGCGGGCGGGGATGCACACGGACAGCAGCGGTTTCTCGGCGTTTTCTGGGAGGTTTTCTGGCGGTCGGTGGTAGAGCCTGAGGTTCACGATCGCCATGACCAGCGCGCCGGCGCAGCTCATCGCGGCGAACAGCATCAAACCAGCGAGCAGCGTCATGCCTCCACCTTCCGTGTGCGGATGTCCTGGGTCGACCTGCCGGTCGCCCTGAGCCACCAGTCGTAGACGAAGAACGTCTTGCCGCCCTCACCGCCCATATATGGTTCGAACCGCGATGGGTCGCGCGTGACCGCCTCGCAGGCGAGCTGGCCGGCGGTCGTCTTCATCGCCAATGACACCGAACGGTGCCACGCCGCCGTGCTGTCGGTCCGCGTTGGCGGCTCGATCTCAACGATGTGCGCGAGCAGCTCGGGCTTCTTGTCGTCCCAGAACGGGTACTCGATCGCGAGCGCGACGGCCCGCGCGTTCTCGAGCTTGCTCAGGATCGCGCTCACGCCCGGGCGGATCTCCATCTCGGCCCGCGGGTCCTGGAACCGGCCCTGCGGCGTGATCCAGAGCGTCGGGCGGGCAGCCGCGTTCAGCCGATCGACGGCGTAGCTTACGATCGCGTCTTTCGATGCCGGGTCGTCGGGGTCGATGCCGAAGAGGCCGAGCTTCTTAAAGATGCCGACGTTGGCGAGCACGGCCTTGTCGATCGGGGCGATGCCGTCGCGCCCGTGCGGGCCGAAGCGCTCGATGTGCAGCAGGACGCCCAGCATCGGGTCCCACCAGCCGGCGTGGGTCATGCAGCCGACGACCGGGCCGTCGTGCGTGGCGAGCGCATCGAGCCGATCGAGCGAGCCGGGCGTGAAGCGAAGGGCGTGGAAGCTCTTGCCGATCATCCGGCGTGCGATGATGCGGAACACGCGCGCGATCTTTGGGTCGTACTGACCCGGGATGACCGAGGCTGGGGCGGCTGCGTCGCTCACGCCGTCGCGGCTTGGGCGGTGGGCTTCGCTTCCATGAATTCACCTGCGGCCCGCTTCGCGCCCTCGAAGCCTTGGCCGGCCTGCGGTCGTGGCACATCCATGCCCATGTCTTCGAAGAGCGCGTGCGCCGCGGTGACGCCGGACATCAGGACCATGGGCATGCCGGGGCCCGGGTTGGCGCTGCCGCCGGCGAGGTAGAGGCCGTCGAGTGCTTTGGAGCGGTTACGCGGCTTGAAGCCGCCACCGAGCCGGCCGTGAGAAGCAAGGCCATAGATCGCGCCGCCCTCGGCGTTGTACATGCGGTCGATGCCGTCGGGCGTGAGGGAGTGCTCGACCTTGATGTGGTCCTCGATGTCGGCCATGCCGTGTCTTTTGAGCTTGTCGATGATGACGGGGCGGTACTGCTCGAGCAATCCGCCTGGGCCGTCCCAAACCTGTCCCGGCCGCTTGTACGCGGTGTGAACAAGGATGTACAAGGCCTCGCCGCCCTTGGGCGCTTGCGTCGGATCGGTCCGGCTCGGAGCCGCGATGTACAGCGTCGGGTCGCGGGCGGGGATGCCCTTGTGGTAGATATCGCCGAACTCGCTCTGCGAGTCGGAGCTGAAGAGGAAGTTGTGGTGAGCGAGGTGGTCGTACTGCCTATCGAGGCCCAGGTAGAGCACAACGCCGGCGCAAGCGGGCTCATACTTCTTGGCGATACGGTCGGCTTCTTTGTGACCGGCGGGCGTCGCGAGCAGCTTGCGGTTGGTGCGCTGAACGTCGCAGTTGCTCACGACGGCATCGACCTTGATCGTGCGCCCGTCTTCGAGCTTGAGGCCGTGGACCGCGCCGCCCGAGTCGAGGATGCGTTCGACGCGGGCGCCGGTGATGATCTCGACGCCCTGTTCGTGCGCGATCTTTTCGAGCGATCGGGCGATCATGCGGGTGCCGCCGTCGGTGCCGTCGGGGGCCATGGAGTACCAGCAGCCGTGGTCGGTCTGGGCGGAGGCGATAAGGCTCAGGATCGCGGGGGCGAGGAAAGGGCTCGAGCCGACGTATTGCAGGAAGTGCTCGACGAGCTGTGCGACATGGGGCTCGTTGATGCTCTTGTGCGCGGTGCCCGCCATGGTCGAGTGCATGCGCATGCCGAGGGCATCGCGCATGACGCCTGGCTCTTTGGGTGGCTTCTTCATCATGTCGAGCGGTGACTCGAGGTCATTGAAGAAGAAGACTTTTTCGCTGAGCCCGTACATCCGCCGGCTGAACTCGAGGAAGTCCTTGTAGCCCTGACCGGGCTTGGCGCCCGGGAACTGCTGGTCGAGGGCGGCCGCCATGTCGTCGGGGTCTTGGCGGAGGTCGATCACGGTGCCGTCGTCGTAGAAGCACCGCCACTGCGGGTCGAGGTCGATCAGGTCGACATAGTCGGCAGGGTTTCGGCCTGACCGGCGGACGATACCGCGGAAAACCTGGGGCATGGTGATGATGGTGGGCCCCATGTCGAAGCTGTAGCCCTGGTCCTGGATGAGGTTCATCTTGCCGCCCAGGTGGCGGTTGGCCTCGATGAGTGTGACCTTGAGGCCCTGGCCGGCGAGCTCGACGGCCGCCGAGAGGCCGGCGAGGCCGCCCCCGATGATGCCAACGTGTGTACTCATCCGCTCGTGTCCTCCGTGCGCGTGGCGTTGCTTCGTACAGGGTAGAGCCTGCGGAGCCACGGCGTGATCTTCGACACCGGGGTACTGGGCGGATCCAGCGGCAGGCGGACTCGTTTCGGTGTTGTGCTCATCGAGACGGGGCGTGTCATGGCGAGCAGGCCCTCGACACCCCGCGAGACGCCCCAGCCCGAGTCGCCGACGGCCGACAGCGGCGCGCCGGGATGGCCTGTGGGGATGATGGCGTCGTTGATCGTGACGGTGCCCGCGCGAGATCGCGCTGCGAATGTCTTTGCGTCTTGTGTCGATCCGAATACGGAGAGTGTGAGCGGGTCGGGATCGAAATGCTTCGCTCGCGCTTCGGGCTCGTTTGCGAGCGTCGCCACCGCGAGCAGGGGGCCGAAGTGCTCGCCCGTGTGTAGACGCGACTTGTGCGGAGCGTTTGCAACGACGATCGGCGCGAGAAGCTCGGCATCAGGATCGCCGCAGATCAGCTCACCGCCGGCGTCGATTGCCTCGCGGGCGACCTGTCGGCAGTGGTCCGTTGCCGCGTCATCGATAAGTCGTCGGGGCTGAGCCTCGATCGAGAGTCTACGGATCTCGTTGAGAAACGACTCCATGTGCTGCTCGGCGACGAGGGCGCGATGGGGAGCCATGCAGGTCTGGCCGTGGTTGAGGGTGAGGGCGTACCAGATGCACTTCGCAGCGAGCGTGGGGTCTGCCGATGGCAGGACGACCGCCGAGTCGTTGCCGGAGAGTTCGAGCGTGCTGGGGATCAAACGCTCGGCGAGCACGCGCGCGATGGCCTTGCCCACGGTGGTCGAACCTGTAAAGAGAAGATGATCGAACGATTCATCGCGAACGAGGGTTTCTCCCGCTGCGCGTGTCGCGGGGACGCGGTCGATCGGGATGCCGGCCTGCTCGGCAAGGTCCAGCAGCAGTTCCTGCGTCTGCGGCGAGCGCTCGCTGGGCTTGACGATGATGTCATTGCCGCCCACGAACGCCTGCACGATCTGCACGCCAACGAGTTGCACCGGGTAGTTCCAGGTGGCGATGATCGCGACCCGGCCCAGCGGCCTGCGGGCGACCCGGTGCGAGACGCCCAAGAGCCACGGGGGCTTGCCGGGGGGCTTGCGGTCGCGTAGGACGCGTTTCGCGTGCTTGATGTGCCACGTGCACGATGCCAGCAGCGGGAGGACATCGCTGGCGAGGGCCTCGAACTCGGGTTTGTGGATCTCTTCGCCCATGAGCCGGACGAGGTCGTCGGCGTGGTGCGCCAGCAGGGCCCGGAAGCGTTTGACGGCTTGCACGCGGTCGGCGAAGTCGGGGATGCGTGAGGTCGTCGGCACGAGTGAGGGTATGTGTTGGGTCCTCCACTCTCCCTGCTGCTGCGCAGCTTCCCTCTCCCCGCCGGGGAGAGGGGGGCGGAGCTATCGACAGCCTGGGTGAGGTCGGGAGAGACGAGGACGGCCAGGCCCCTACCGTGCATCTCAGAAATCGAACGACGCGAACCCCGGACGGGAGGTCTGGATTCCATGAGTCAGCGAGTTGCGGTGGTTGGTGCGGGACCCGGCGGGCTGAGCTGCGCGATGCTGCTCGCGGCGTCGGGCATGGAGGTCACCATCTTCGAGTCGCAGCCGATCATCGGCGGGCGGACGGCCCGGATCGAGCTGCCCTCCGAGCGTGGGACGTATGCGTTCGACCGCGGGCCGACGTTCTTTCTGATGCCGTACGTGCTCGAGGAGATCTTCGAGGCGACGGGCCGGGACTTGCACGAGCACGCGACGCTGACGCGGCTCGACCCGATGTATCGGCTGCTGCTCGGCCGCGAGGACGGCGACCCGATCGCGCTGGACTGCACGCAGGACATGTCGGAGATGGCCCGCCGGATCGGCGAGATCGATCACGAGGACGGCCAGAACTTCGAGCGGTTCATGAACGACAACCGCGCGAAGCTCAGGCGGATGGAGCCCGTGCTCCGCAAGCCCATGCGCGGGCCGCTGGACCTGACCAACATCGAGACGGCCAAGGCGCTGCCTCACATCAACCCGCACCTGTCGGTGCATCAGCTGCTCAAGCGGTACTTCATCAACAAGTACGTCCAGCGTGCGGTGAGCTTCCAGAGCAAATACCTCGGCATGAGCCCGCACGAATGCCCGAGCATGTTCACGATCCTGCCGTTCATCGAGTACGAGTACGGCATCTGGCACCCCAAGGGCGGGTGCAACGCGCTGATGCGGACCATGGCCGACGTGCTCGTCGATATGGGCGCGACGATCCACACCTCGACGCCGGTCGAGCGGATTACGTTCGGGGGCCAGACCGCGACCGGCGTCGTGGTCGGCGGTCAGAAGCAGCGGTTCGACCACGTCGTGGTCAACGCGGATGCGCCGTGGGCGATCAAGAACCTCGTGCCGAAGGACGTGCGCTGGGGCATGGTGTCTGACGAGGCGATCGACCGCAAGCGGTACTCGTGCTCGACGGCGATGCTGTACCTGGGCGTCGAGGGCGGCGTCGACCTGCCGCACCACACCATCTACGTCACGGGCAAGTACGACGACAACCTCGCGGACATCGCGGACCGCGGGCGGCTGTCGGACGATCCGTCGATGTACGTGTGCAACCCGACGGTGACGGACCCGTCGATGGCTCCGGATGGCGACTCGGCGCTCTATCTGCTGCTGCCCACGCCGAACTGCCGCGTGGGCGAGGCCAACGGTCTAGACTGGTCGCGCGAGGCGGGGCCGACGCGTGAGCGGATGCTCGATCAGCTCGAGCGGGTCTTCGGCGTTCCTGACATTCGAAGCCGGATCCACGCGGAGCAGATGCTGACGCCGAACGACTGGCGGTCGGACAACATCCTGTTCGGCGCGACGTTCAACATGGCGCACAATCTGCTGCAGATGCTGCACCGCAGGCCGCACAGCGAGCTCAACGGCACGCGGAACTGCTGGCTGGTCGGCGGTGGCACGCACCCGGGC
The DNA here is from genome assembly GCA_039822905.1 of Planctomycetota bacterium. GTDB lineage: Bacteria > Planctomycetota > Phycisphaerae > Phycisphaerales > UBA1924 > JANQQZ01. The sequence goes on along the minus strand of JBCBMF010000041.1, from coordinate 9,235 downwards.
AGCGGGCTGCCGGTGATCTTCCTTTCGAGCCAGACCACGGCCGGGCTGATCTGCGAGCGGGCGGGTATCGATGGCGTGGCGATCCAGCACCGCTCGCTGGAAGAGGCCGCGGCGGTCTGATCGCTCGGCGACTTCAACGCCTGGGTGCTGAACTTCAACGCCGGCTGCCCGTAAGGCCCCCGCTGCGCCGATACACCAACCAGCCCGACTGGTTCCGAGCCGCCCGCGGTCTTGATGCGGGCGGCTGCTCTATCGTTGTGCATGAATACGACGACCCACGCGCTGCCGTTTGATGCCCGCACCGATGCCGTCCTCGCCGAGCTGGACGCCGGCGGGCAATACAAGCACCTCCAGATGCTCGACTCGCCCATGGACGCGGTCGTCAAGATGCGGCAGCCCGACGGCTCGTTCCGCGACACGCTGTGCTTCTGCAGCAACAACTATCTCGGTCTCGCCAACCACCCCGAGGTCATCGAGGCCGGCATCGAGGCGCTGCGGACCTACGGCGCGGGCACGGCCTCGGTCCGGTTCATCTGCGGCACGTTCACGCCGCACGAGCAGCTCGAAGAGACCATCGCGCGGTACATGGGCACCGAGTCGTCGTACACGTTTGTCTCATGCTGGACGGCGAACGAGTCGCTCTACCCGACGTTCGCCGAGGCCGGCGATCTTATCTTGAGCGATGAGCTCAACCACGCATGCATCATCGACGGCATCCGGCTCGCGGCCGTGATCAAGAAGGGCGTGCACAAGGGCGTCTACAAGCACTCGGATCTCGAGAGCCTGCGCGAGAAGCTCGAGGCCGCGCGGGCGAACCCGGACGTTACCGGGCAGGTCTGGGTCGTGACCGACGGCGTCTTCAGCATGGAGGGCGACATCGCGAAGCTGCCCGCGCTGCGGGCGCTCTGCGACGAGTTCGACGCGATGCTCGTCGTCGACGACTCGCACGGCCACGGCGTGATGGGCAAGACGGGCCGCGGCACGCACGAGCACTTCGACATGATCGGGAAGGTCGACTACTTCACCGGCACGCTCGGCAAGGCGCTCGGCGGCGGCGCTGGTGGCTTTATTGCTGGTGCAAAGCGCGGCAGCGAGCTGACTGTGCAGCGTGGGCGGCCGACGCTGTTCTCAAACGCGCTGCCGGTGACCGTCGCCGCGAGCGCGAACAAGGCGATCGAGATCCTGATGCGCGAGCCCGAGCGGGTCCAGAAGCTGCGCGACAACACGGCCTACGCCCGCGAGCAGATCACCGCCGCAGGCTTCGATGTCATCGAGTCCCCCACCGCCATCTGCCCGATCATCGTGGGCGACACGGCCAAGGCGATCAGCATGAGCAAGCGGCTCATGGAACTCGGCGTGTTCGTGATCGGGTTCGGCTACCCGGTGGTGCCGGAGGGCACGGCGCGGCTGCGGATTCAGATGTCGGCGGCACACGAGCGGGCGCACATCGATACGCTCGTGGATGCACTTAAGCGACTCTGAACCGGCCGTTCGAGCCGTGGACGAGGCGGCGGCAGCCAAACTTATTTATACTTTCGTGATGCGCGTAACTGTTGCGACCGAAATTCGATCGGCCGCTCTTGAACGCTTTGGGGTTCTCAGTACACTTCTGTAGTTCACTCTCGTGGGACGACGTTCTGAATGGAGGGGCGGCGCGATGGGAACGACTCGGATTATCCTGATGGCACTTGGTGCAGCGGGCGGGGCTTTGGTCTGCGGTTCGACGGCAGCCCAGGACTGGAGCACGGTGCCGTTTACAGATCATGCGGTATTTCAGGCTGTGAACCCCGACGGATCGCCGGCCTACGCCGGAGGGTTCCCGCTGCGTGTCCGCGGCGTTCTGCTGAACACGCCCGGCACGATCTACGACAACGCGCCGAACTTTGTGCCGGTGAACTGGCCCGCGACGGCGTTCTCGTTCGGCGGCCGGCAAGAGACGTACGTGCAGGCGACCGAGCCGGGCGACACCGGCGGCACCGCCATGTGGCTCGCGCAGAGCCTCGGCAACCACCCCGCGAACCAGGACGATTTCTTCAGCTACACCGATCAGGAGTGGCTCGACGAGCTCGCGCGGGTGAACTTCGACGACGCGACCGGGCACGAGTTCCAGGCCGGCGACCTGGTCGAGGTCCGGGCCCGCATCGGCCTGCACTTCGCGGGTAAGTTTAACATCAACGAGGCCCACAACAACGACCCGTCGGCCGACTTTGACATCGTGCTGATCGAGGCGGGCTTCGGCCTGCCCACGCCGACAAGCATCGCGATCGGCGACGTCAAGGACCCGTCGGACGCGGACCTGTTCGACCCGACCCGCGCCACCGGCGGTGAGCTGTACCAGAGCACCCGCGTCGTGCTCAGGGGCGTCGAGGTCGTTGATGCGTCGCAGTGGTCGGCCGAGAGCACGACCGCGGTTGTCACGGATGGCACGCTCACCCTGCCCGTTCTTCTCGGGACCGACCCGGCGATCACGCCGGCGACGGCGCCGACGGGGACGTTCGATGTGGTGGGCATCTTCGATCAGGAGGCGAGCCCACCGCCGGTCGGCGGGCTCGACGGGTACCGGCTCATCGTCACCTCTGCGGGCGATGTGTGGGACCGGCTGTGCGCTGATCAGAACGGCGACGGAATCGTCACGCCGGGTGACTTCAACGCGTGGATTCTCAACTTTAACATCGGCGATCCCGCGGCCGACGCGAACAACGACGGCAGCGTCAACCCGGGCGACTTCAACGCATGGATCCTCGCGTTCAACGAGGGCGCGAGCGGCCCGAGGTGCCCGTGATACATCTGATACATCCGCCGACACCGACGAATCGCCCGCGCCGTGGGTTCACGCTGATCGAGCTGCTCGTGGTCATTGCGATCGTCGCGCTCCTCATCGGCATCCTGCTGCCAGCGCTGGCGGTCGCGCGGCAGAGCGCCCGCAAGGTTCGGGCTCACTCGGACCTGCGGCAGATCGATCTGGCTCTGGTGATGTACTCGGACAGCCACGACGGGGAAATCCCGCCGAGCCGCGGCGGGTGCTCGACACGCCTGAGCTACGAGCTGCCGCCGGAACTCGCCGAGCAGGAGTACCTCCCGAGCGAGACCGGCGAGATCACGGGCGTGATCCATGTCGGCCTGCACGATCCCTTCACCGGCTCGCCCTACCGGTTCCGTGCACCGGGCACAATGATCATGAACGAGGCAACGGTGCTCACGGGCTTGCAGGGGTCGAAGCTGTTCATTCCCTACTCGTTCCCGAAGCTCGAGGGCGACGGCGAGTACATAAGAGACCCCAAGCTGAGCCCGGTGCGGTACGCCCTGTGGAGCATGGGCCCGGACCCCGAAGCGGAGAAGCTGCGTTCGAACCCCGGCCGCGCGCCGGTGCTCGAGCGGTTCTGGATGAGGAGCGCGAGCGATGATGGATTGGTCGTACGGATCGCGAGCAAGGACCTGCCGGATATCGTCAGCCCGTAGACGCGTTGCTTTGGTAACGGCGACTGCTGTCTCGGCCTGCGGTCTCGCGGGCTGCGATGCCGGGCATGATCACGAGCACTCGCACGGCGATGGCGGCTCCCACAGCCACGCGCACGGCGAGCATCACCACCACCACGGCGCGGGCGATGGAAGCCACAGGGACCCGAGCACGTGGGGCGACCTGCCCGAGTGGGCTCTCCGCACGGCGCAGCTCCACGGCGGCCTCGGACCCTGGGCGATCAGCGGCGCGATCGCGGGCCGCGATGCAGTCGAACGGCTCGCGCCGAGTTCTGGCGAGGTTTTGGAAGTGGTCTACCACCTGCCGATGGGCGTTGACCAGGTGCCGAATCTCTGCGTGGCCGATGGGCTTCAGGTCGGCGCGGGCGTGAGCTTCGGCAAGAAGACCATACAGGTCCGCAACACCGATTCGCTTCAGCTTCTTCGCGATGACGGGCTAGCCTGCGCATCGGGCGTGCCGGTGTTCGTCGTGCGAGACGCCGACGGCAACGCCCTGCGAGCGCTCGAGTACCGCTTTAACGACGAGCTGCGTCTTCTGCTCGAAGAGGGCACCCTTGGATCGCTCGCCGACGATGCGAAGTCGCTCGTGCCGAAGCAGGCGTCAGAGCTGTTCGTCGTAACACCGGTCGCCGAGAACGCGCTGGCGGGCTTGCTGCCAGACCACTCGGGCGATTGCTGGCTCGATACATCGCCAGCGGCGGCATCAGAGAGCAACAGCCCCGGCGGCGCGTGACGCTCTCCGCAGTCTCGTTCCGCGAACTCATGTCACTCATGTAGCGTGTGACGATGGACCGATGTCCGCGTCGACATGCTTCGCAAATAAAAAAACAGCAGGCCCACAAAAGGACACTGCTGCGATTCGAGGAGCTCGGGGCGAACCGGTTTAGCGGCGGCGACGCAGGCCGAGGCCGACGATGCTCAGGACGGCCGCGGTCGCGGGGGCCGGCACGACGAAGGTGTCGTAGGCCGACGAGCCGCCGACGTTGATGACAACGCGGTCGAAGCCGAGCACGCCGAAGTCGGTCGCTGCGATCGGGGTGATGCGGTTGGCCGAGTTGTTGCCGAAGCTGACGGTCGGGTCGAAGTAGGCGGAGCCATTGTCGGTAAACTCGGTGAAGTCGACGGTGCCGACGAGGCTGCCGCCCGAGAAGAACTGGAGGTTCGAGCTCTCTTCGACCACGCCCTCAATGTCAACGATGTCGAGACCGAAGACAGGGACGGGGCTCGCGAAGCCCAGATCGATCAGGCCTGCGGGGCGGGCGGCCTCGTCGTCCGGGTCGTCGAGGATGCCGTCGCCGTTGGCGTCGAGATCGTTCTCGGCGAGGATGAGCGCTGTGCCGAGGGCGACCTCCGTCGCGGACACGGCGAGGTTGCCGCTCGACCACGGCGGGCCCTGGAGATCGGGGTCAGAGCCGCCCATGGTCTGGGTGTCGAACCCCGCGACGATGTCGAACGACCTCGCGAAGTTCTGGCCTGTGATGGTGAGGGCCGGCTCGAACTGGCTGCTGATGATCTCGCCGTGGGCGAGGGTGTTGAAATCGAACGTCTGAGCGACCGAGGAACCTGCCGCGGCGCACGCCACGAACGCAAACACAGTGGCTTTCACGTTGTCTCTCCTGTTACGAGGCATCCCCCGAAGAGGTGAGCGTAACGTGAGAACCAGTTCCCGATCAAGGATGGGGGACCAGTTTTTCGGTCCTTTGGTGCGAAACCACCCCGCAGCGGCGTTGACCGCTGGGGGTGGGGGTTACTTGACCATTCGGTCCGATGCTCTGACGCCGCTGCGGGCGATTCGGCACCAGCTCGGCGATCGCCGCCGAGACCGGCTATCGGCGCCGGCGAGCCGCCGCGAGGCCTGAGAGGCCGAGTACCGCGGCCGACGCCGGGGCCGGCACGACGAAGGTGTCGTAGGCCGACGAGCCGCCGATGTTGATGACAACGCGGTCGAAGCCCAGGACGCCGAAGTCGGTCGCCGCGATCGGGCTGATCCGGTTCGCGGTGTTGTTGCCGAAGACGACCGTGGGGTCGAAGTACGGGCTCGATGGGTCCTCGAAATCCTCGAACGTGACCGTGCCGACGAGGGCGCCGCCCGAGTAGAAGTCGAGGCTGGAGAACTCGCGGACGCGGCCCTCGATATCGATGATGTCGAGGCCGAAGACCGGGATCGGGCTGGCGAAGCCGAGATCCATCAGGCCCGCGGGCCGGCTGCCCTCGTCATCGGGGTCGTCGAGAATCCCGTCGCCGTCGACGTCGAGATCGTTCTCTGCGAGGATGACGGCGGTGCCGAGGTTGGTCTCGGTCGCCGAGATCGCGAGGTTCCCGCCGGACCACGGCGGTCCCTGGAGATCGGGGTCGGACGTTCCCGTGAGGTTCGTGTCGAACCCGGCGAGGATGTCAAAGCCCCGGTTGAAGTTCTGGCCGACCATGGTCATCGCCGGCGCGAACTGGTTGCTCAGGATCTCGCCGTGCGCGATCCCGTCGAACGTGAATGTCTGTGCGGCCGACATGCCGGCGCACGAGACACCCGCGGCGGCTGCCGCGTACAAACTCAGGTTTCTCATAACTCTTCTCTCCGACCGGCGATTGCCGGTGGTCCACTGTTCCGCATCCGCAGTAAACCAACCCTCGTTCCGGGGATCAAGCAAAAAATGCAGGAATCTGCCCGGAATGGGGTAGAGCCGCGGTCTTATTGGCCGCGTTATGAGCCGAAAGCAGGGCGAGCGTTCGTCCGCTGATCCCTTAGGCGACGATCATTCGATCGAACGACTTATCGATGTCGGCCGTGAGGTTCTCCGGCGTCGACTCGGTCACCAGCACGTTGTCTTCGATCCGCACGCCGCCGATGTGCAGCCAGCGCTCGACCTCGTCCCAGTTGGTGCAGTCGGCGAACCGCTCCCGGCGGTCGGGCTGGGCGAGCAGCGGGCCGATGAAATAGAGCCCGGGCTCGACCGTGGTAACCATGCCCGTTTCGAGCGGCAGGTCCATGCGGAGGAACGCGAGGCCGAAGCGGTCGGAGCGTTCGCGGCCCGGCAGGTAGCCGCTGGCGTCGCGGACACCGAGGCCGACGAGGTGGCCGAGGCCGTGCGGGAAGAAATTGGCGTGCGCGTCGCGTTCGACGAGACCGGCCGGGTTGCCCTTGAGAATGCCGAGATGGACCAGCCCCTCGGCGAGCTTGACCGCGGTCTCGAGATGCAGCTCGCGGAACTCCTGGCCTGGCGTGCAGCGCTCGAGCGAGAACTGTTCTGCTTCGAGCACGACCGCGTACAGGTCGCGGTGCTGCTGCGTCGGTGTGCCTTTGATGAAGGTCCGCGAGACGTCGGCAGTGTAGCCGTCGATGTGGCAGCCGGCGTCGATGAGCACGAAGCTGCCGCCCTCGACAACGCGATTGCCGGCGGAGAAGTGCAGGATCGCCGCGTTCGTGCCGGCGCCGACGATGCTGTGGTAGCCCATGCCGTGGCCGCCGGCGCGGAGGCAGGCGGCGGTGAGCTCGATCTCGATCTTGCGCTCGGTGACGCTTTGTCGACCGATGACGCGCTTCGACGCATCAAAGCCTTGGCGGGTGGCGTCGCACGCTTGTCGCATGATGCCGATTTCGTGCTCGTCCTTCGGGCGACGGGCGGCGAGGAGCGTGGGTTCGAGCGAGGCGGAGAGCTCTCGGTCGGCGGACACCCCTTCGATGGGCACGCCGAGCATGGCGATCGGCGTGCCTTTGCGCGCTTCGAGCCACGGAGCCAAACCTTCGATCGGCTCGCCGAACGACGTGGTTCGGCCCTCCCACACCGCGTCGTCGGTGGTGACGGGCGATACGAAGTCGTGCCAGACGCCGTCGGTTGGGTCGTAGGCGATCACGCCGCCGGGCGAGCGGTGACCGGCGAGCCACTGGTAGTGCGGGTGCGGCGCGAAGGCGTGCACCTGGTCCATGCCGCCCGGCACGGGGATCGGCGAGCCCGCGCCGACCAGCAGGATCGCGCCGTCCATCGCGAGGGCCTCGGCGGCGCGGGTCCGGCGGGCGTCGATCGCTTCGGCGGGTGTGTGCATGAGCGACTGTACCAGCCGCATTGCGCTAGCGTGCGGCATGCGACAGCTGATCTCGAGCGGCGGGCCCTGGGAGGCATCGGTCGGCTACAGCCGGGCGGTGCGCGTCGGCAACGTCATCCACGTTGCTGGTACGACGGCGGCCGATGCGTCCGGGCGTGCCATGCATCCGGGTGACGCGGGCGCACAAACAACGGAGATCCTGCGACGCATCGGAGCCGCGCTTCAGCAGGCCGGCGCGACACTGGCGGACGTCGTTCGCACACGGATGTACGTCGTGGACATCGACCGCGATGCCGAGGCGATCGGCCGAGCGCACGGTGCGGTGTTCGCAGAGATCCGGCCGGCCGCGACGGTGGTCGAAGTGCGGAAGCTGATCGCGCCCGATCTGCTTGTGGAGATCGAGGCGGACGCGATCGTGGCTTAGTCGCTGGCGATCACGAGGTAGTAGCGGTTGTCCGGGAAGGACATGAAGCCGCCGGTGGACAGATCGCCGTCGTCCATCATGATGTCGATGTCGATCATGTAGGTGTCGTCGCGGGTGGTGCCTGTGCCGTCGAAGTGGACGCCGATGCCGTAGGCGAGCCCGGTGCCGTCGGACTCGCCGTCCCATACGCCGCCGATGGGTGTCGGCGATTCGAAGGCGTCGAGGTCGAGCAGGTCCTCGGTGCCGGCGGGCGCCTGGCCGGACGTGCCGTCTTCGGGCCAGACGCCGTTCTCGGCGCGGTAGAGCTGGATGGCCTGCGAGAACGCCCGCGCGCTGGTCGCGAACGAGGCGTGCTTCGACGGCTCGACCGCGTTGGCGAACGATGGGACAACCACCGCCGCGACGATGCCGAGGATGACCACGACAATCAGCATCTCGACGAGCGTGAAGGCCCTCGGGCGGGCGGGAATCGAGCGGGCGGTGCGCGGCATGTGTCGCTCCAAAAGTGCTTCGCTGGCGGTGCAGCCTTCGCAGCAAGCATCGGATACGCCGTCAGCCGGCGACACACGGTTTCTTGAACCGGGAAGTATCGGGTAGCGGTCGTGCCCGCCGTGCGGCTGGGGCCTCTCAACCGGCGTGATCCGGCAAGGCCGCCCGGTTTCGCAGCCGAGCACGTGAGCTCGGTTATCGGCGCGGGTTGCGGCGGGAGACCGATCGCTGCCTCTGGCTCGGCGTCGCGTGCGGGTTGGGGCCCATCGGCGACTGACGGCGTGGCGGGCGATCGGTGCCGTTTACGTCGTCGTGCACGGGCTCGATCGGCTCGGCGGCGTCCGGTACTGCGCCGTTTTCGGACTGCCGCGCCTCGGCCGGGCTCGGCTCCACCGCGTCCATCGCTTCCGCTTCGTGCACCGCGATCGGCCCGGCAGCCGGCTCGGCAAGCGACGCGAAGATCATCCGGCCTGCCGCAGTTGGGATCGTCGACTCCACGCTGACCACCGTCTGCGACCCGATCGCGTGCTCGGCGTGATTCACGACGACCATCGTGCCATCGTCCAGATAACCCACGGCCTGGCCCGGCTGCTCGCCGGCGCGGACGAGACGGAGTTGGAACGACTCCCCCTTCACCGTCACGGGTTTGCACGCTTTCGCCAGCGTGTGGATGTTCAGGATCGGGATGCTGTTGATTTCGGCCACGGCAGCGAGCCCGGTATCGGTCGTTGCGATCATCGCGCCGCTGCGCTGGGCGAGATCGACGAGGATGCGGTCGACGCCGCGGGCGGTGAGCAGCGTCTCATC
>JBCBMF010000040.1:0-17789 GCA_039822905.1 Planctomycetota bacterium | reverse complement strand
GAGCTTGACTTTGAGTCGGGGTCGTCGCCCACCGTTCGTGTCGTCGTGACAGACACCGGTGGGCTGACCACCGAGGCTGATCTCGTGATCGCCGTCGGCGATGGAAACGAGTCGCCGAACGCACTCGTATTCTCGGGCGGCAACGTCGCTGAGAATGCCCCCGCTGGGACCGTCGTCGCAACAACCGGTGCTTCAGACGTGGATGCAGGGGATACGCTGACGTACAGCCTCGCCGATGATGCGAACGGCCTGTTCGCCATCGATCCGGCTACGGGCGAGATCACGACGACCGGCGCCCTCGACTTTGAGTCGGCAGCCTCGCACACGGTTCGTGTCGTCGCGACAGACGCCGGCGGACTGTCCAAGGAGGCTGAACTCGCGATCATCGTCGGCGACGTGAACGATGCGCCGGACGCGTTGATGTTCACAGGCGGGAGCGTCTCCGAGAATGCAGCGGTCGGCACTGCTGTTGCTACTGCTTCGGCATCCGATGCCGATTCAAACGACACGCTTACATACAGCCTCGCTGACGACGCGAACGGCCTATTCGCGATCGATCCCGCCACGGGCGAGATCACGACGACCGGTGCGCTCGACTTTGAGTCGGCGGCCTCGCACACGGTTCGTGTCGTCGCGACAGACGCCGGCGGGCTGTCCACTGAGGCCGATCTCGCGATCGCGGTGGGTGATGTGAACGAGGCACCGGTCTTTGCCGATGTCTCCGAAGCGCCGTTGAACGTGCAGCAGGGGCAGCCGGTCTCGGTCGACGCTGGCGGCGTCGATCCGGAGAGCGACGCGCTCAAATACACCTGGCGTCAGGTGGCGGGTCCGGCCGTAGAGATCGCGGATGTCGATTCTGCGACGCTCGAGTTTGTCGCACCAAACCTTGAGTCACGGGCGGAGATGGTCTTCGTCGTTGAGGTCAGCGACGGCGAGAGCACAAGCGAACGCGTCGTGCGTGTTGCAGTGGCGGCGGGAGATACCGGCTTCGATCTCGAGTCAGGGATCTCGGCAGGGGCTCAGCCGAACGAAGCCGCGGCGCAGCCGGAAGCCGGGGCGAACGACCGCCAAGCGGAGCCGAACACGGATGCGTCTTCCGGGGCAGAGCCTGCGTTTGGGAACCCTGCCGAGGCGGACGACGGCGAGATCCCCGCACCGCCGCCCTTCGGTGACGGTGCACCGTCGGATTACGACGCCGATGCATCGGAGGCAGAGCCTCTCGAATGGCTCGCTTCCGAGATCCAGGAGATCGCTGAGATCGCGCGTTCGGTCGAGGCGCAGGACCTCGGCTTCGATCCCGGCTCGGCTGATGGCGAGCCTGAGGTGACCTTCCAGGAGGTGTTCTCCGACGCCGGGTTCACCGACCAGGACGGCAGCGACGAAGCCAACCCGAGTTCTGAAGCATCATCCGCCCAGAACGAGGGGTTCCTTCTGAAAATGCTGACCCTCTTGCGTGCCGGATTTGGAGCACAAGGTCGCGACGACGACTCAGACGAGGGCGGGAACAACCGATTCAAGCGATAGACGGGATACCCGTGCTGAGGGCCTGAGCGATGATGGGAAACGGCAAGACAAACGGCGGCAGCTTCGACGCTTGGGCGCAGACACTGCTCCGAGAGCTGGAGCAGCAGACGCCCGAAGCAATCCGTAAGCAGCGGTCGTCGCAGCGACAGGACATCAGCGTGGCCGTCACGATCCGCCCGGGCAACGCGAGCGATCGCGCCTCGCGTGCTGATGCCGAAGGCGTGACCGGCGACGTATCGACCGGCGGCTGCCGAGTGATGACGTCGAGGCCGGTGCTCGTCGGCGATGTGTACCAGCTGCACTTTGCGAAGGGCGAACTCGACCTGCCCATCTTGTACGCGCGTTGCCTGCGTTGCAGGCTGGTGCGCGAGGACGCCTTCGAGGCCGGGTTCGCCTTCTTCGAGAAAATCGTCCTCGCAACGGATGAGCGCGATGCCGACGGCGGGAGTCTGCTGTAAGCCATGAGCGTCGAAGAACCACAGATCGAGTCGGGCGTCGAGGAAGCCGGGAGCATCGGCCGCGAGCTGTCGGCGCACATCGCGCGGCTCGCCGCGGTTGCGGAGTCGGGCCCTGTCTTCGTCAAGCAAGCCTGCAACGCGATCGTGACAGCGTTCCGGAGTCCGTACGGGGCCGTGAGTCTTCGGCTTGGGTCGACGATCGTTGAAGACTCGTGGCACACGGGCAGCACCGACCCAAAGTTCTGGAAAAGGCCGGTCGAGGAACTCTTGAACGAGTCGCTGCAGACGGCGCAGCCGATCGCGCGGCAGTTTAGTTCCCGGGACGCTCGGTTTCGTATCGGTCTCGTCTCGGTGACGATCAACGACGTTGGCGGGGGCATGATCGGCGTCTTGTCGCTCGTGCTCCGGATCGATGAGGATCACCAAGGGTCGGCGCAGCGAGAGCTGCTTGAAGCGGTCGCAACGCAGATCTCGCTGGGCCTGGCCGCGATTGAAGGGCGGGGATCTGCGAAGCCTGACGACACGCCGACAACAGAACTCGCGAAGGCGGCCGGTTACCGATCCGGTGTCGAGCTCGCGTTCGCGCTGGCGTCGAGCCTGCGGAACAAGTACGGCTGCGATCAGGTCGCGATCGGCTTCGCGCCGTCCGCGAAGGCGAAGGTCATCGCGGTGTCCGGTCTTGACGAGGTGAGTGAGCGAGCCGAGGCTGTTCGACTGGTCGCGGACGCGATGGGTGAGACGCTCGATCGCGGCGAAGCCACGGTGTGTCAGCGCGGCGGCTCGATGGGCTACCGCGTTCACAAGCGGTGGCACGATCAGGCCGGCGGCGTACCGGTCGCGACGGTGCCGCTCGAAGCCGGAGCCGGTTCGACGCTGCTTGTTGCGTTGCGGCGTGCCGGCGAGATGCCTTTCCGGCAGGACGAACTGGAGCAGATCGAAGCAACGGTCGCTCCGTACGCCCCGGCCTTCGAGATGCTCGAGCGAGCCAACCGTTCAGTCGCATCGCATGCGCGGCACGCGATGCGGTCTCAGGCTGCGGATCTCGTCAAGCCTCGGAAGTGGGGGAAGAAAGCGGCCGTCCTCGCGTCGCTCGCATTCGGCGCGTGGATCGTGTTCGGTTCGCTGGAGTATCGCGTGAGCACGAGCGCTGTTGTGACGCCGGCCGAGCGTCGCCAGCTCGCGGCTCCGTTCGCCGGTCAGCTGGCTGCCGTGCTGGTCGCGCCGGGTGATGAGGTGGTCGAGGGGCAGCTGCTCGCCGAGCTCGATCGTTCGGCGCTCGACGTTGAGAGAGATCAGCTGGTTGCCGAGATCGAGATCGCTCGTCTGAACGAGGACCGTGCGATCGCCGAGGGCATGGCGGCCGATGCGGCTCTCGCGAGAGCCGAGCGTGCAAGAGCGACCGCGCGATTGAATGAGGTCGAGCGGCGGATCGCGCTGTCCGAGGTCCGGGCCCCGTTCGACGGGCGTGTGGTCAACGGCGACCTCCGTGGGCGCGTCGGCGAGACGCTGCCGCTGGGAGAACCGCTGTTTGAAGTGGCGATGGCCGGCGAGTGGCTGCTGGAGATCGACGTGCCTCAGCGCGTGGCGAGCGATGTTCATCCCGGGCTGTCGGGAGAGTTCGCGACCAACGCCAAGCCCGAGACGCCCGCGAGCTTCAGCCTCGAGCGGCTCTCGGCGATGCCGGAGATCCGCAACGGGGCGTCTGTCTACGTTGCGAAGGGAACCGTTGTCGACCCCGAACTCTGGTACAAGCCCGGCATGGAAGGGGTCGCGCGAGTCGGCATGGGTGAGCGGCCCGTCTGGTGGATTGCGTCGCACCGGGTCGTGGACTATTTGCGGATGAACTTCTGGCTATGACAGGAACGCCGAAGACAAGCGATGAAGGCATCGATGCCCTCGCGCCCAAGCTGGGTGGCGCTCACGTGGGCCTGCGCACCGACATCGAAGTGCATCGGCACGTCTTTCGCGGCGAGCCGTCGTACGTTATCCGCGACCCGGTGACGCTCGCTGTCCATCGCGTGACACCAGAGGACTACCAGATCGTCGCCGCGCTGACGAACGAGCGATCGCTGAGCGCGATTTTCGACGACCTCGTCGCGAGCGGACGGCTCGAAGCAGGCGACGAAGAACCGTACTACCGCTTTATTCTCTCGCTTCATTCGCTGGGCTTTCTCAGCCTGCCGGTGCCGGACGATCGCTCGCTCTACGAGCGCAGACTCAAGAAGCAGAAGGCGCGACGCAACGCGAAGATCATGGGCTTTCTGTTCATGCAGATCCCCGTGTGCAACCCGGACGCCTTCCTCGCGAGGACCGGGCACCTGTTCCGTTGGGTGTTCAGCAGGCCGGTACTCCTGATCTGGCTGTTTGTGGTGTCGGCCGCCGTGCTGGTGCTGTGGCAGAGCCGCGCAGAGTTCTTCCAGCCGCTCACAACGATCTTCACGCCGTCACGACTGATCGGACTCTGGTTCACGCTCGTCGGCATGAAGGTGCTGCACGAATTCGGCCATGCTTATGCGTGTAGGCTGCGGGGGGGCGAAGTACCCGAGATGGGCGTCTACCTCATCGCGGGCACACCGTGCGCGTACGTTGATGCCACATCATCTTGGGGGTTTACGCGTCGGGGTGATCGGCTGGCTGTCATCCTCGCGGGTGTGTACGTCGAGCTGTTCGTCGCTGCGCTCGCGGTCTTCGTCTGGGCGATCTCGCCGTCCGCGGCGGTGAAGGTCGTCATGTTCGATGTTGTGCTCGTGGCCGGCATCGCGACGATCATCGCGAACCTGAACCCGCTGATGCGGTTCGATGGGTACTACCTCTGCTCCGATCTGCTCGAGATCCCGAACCTGCGATCGAACGCGCAGCGGTACTGTGCTTCGCTCGTGCGATGGGTCGCCGTGGGCAGCAAGCCGCTTGATCTGCCGTATGGGCGGGGGACGAAGGCGTTTCTTGCTGTCTTCGGCGTCGCCAGCGCGGTGTACAAGTTCACAATCGTGATGGGCATCTCGGCCCTCCTCGCGACCAAGGCGTTGTGGCTCGGCATCGGTCTGGCAACGTTCTACGCGGGCGGAGAGATCGTCAAGGTGCTCCGCGCCACCGCAAAGTTTCTCATTCACTCCGAAGAGGCGGCGCAGAGGCGGATTCGTTCGAGCGTTCTGGCGATGCTGGCGTTCGCCGTGGTGCCGGCCGCCCTCGTCTTGCTCCCGGTGCCGAGGCCGATTAAGGCGACGGCGTCGATTGGACGCGAGGTCGAGGCGGCGCAGTACCCGTTGCTCGGCGGCTTCCTCGAGTCAGTTGACGTCTCGGCTGGAGACATCGTCGCGCCGGGACAGCAGATCGCAACCGTCCGGAACAACGACGCGGTCGGCATGCTCGCGGACGCCGTTGCTGTCGTCGACCGCGCGAGGATCCGCGCGACCGCTGCGCTGGGCGGCGATTTCGCCGAGGGTCGCCTTTTCGAAGTCGAAGCCCGCGCCGGCGAGTCGCGTGTGAGATACCTCGGCGATCAGTTCGAGGCCGCGAGGCTGCGTGCGCCGGTTGCCGGTGTCGTGATCGATGCCGTGAGCTCCAGTGATGTCGGGGTGTTCCTCAAGCCGCACACACCCGTCGCGGTGATCGCCGACGGCCGGTGGGTGGTCCGTGCAATGATGCGTGCCGAGGGGTTCGCCGCTCTCGGGCTCGAAGTCGGGGACGAGATCGACTTCAGGTCCGAGGACGACCCGTCCAAGACGCATGCAGCACGGGTGATCCGGATCACGCCGTCGGGGTCGCGTGACCTCGCGAACACGTCGTACAGCGTCGACGCGGGCGGCGACGTGGCGATCTCGCCCGTGACCGGCGAGGCCGATCAGGCGTACTTCCTGGTCGAAGCGGCGCTCGACAATGCTGATGGATTGACGCAGGGCATGACGGGTCGCGTCCGGCTGGGGCACGCATCCGAGCCGGTAGCCACGACAGCGTGGCGTGCTGCTCTTCGCCTGCTGCAGCGGCTTGAGATGGGCTGACGCAAGCCGGGCACCGCGACTCGCTCGGGGTCGGGTGGCTCGTTCAAAGGAACGGGTATCATCACGGCATGGCTGAACAGACGGTGCCAGCGTTGGCCGCACCCCGGCGACAACGCGACAACCCGCTCACGCGGAGCAAAGTTGGCCTCGCGGGGCTCGCCTTCCTGATCTGCATGACTGCTGCGTGCTTCGGATCGCTGCCGTTCGTGACCGCGACCGTTGGTGACACCGCAACGCCGCGGTACAACGCCGGCGAGCCGCGAGAGGGTCGCCTGCCTCCGATGTGGGCACCGGTGGACACCGAGCAGGCGCTGTCGCTCAACAGGCTTGTGGCAGATAAAGACGCGGCACGGATCGCGGCTGAGTTTGGTGTTGATGTTGAGAGCGCTCGGAAGACGACCTCCGGCGAGGTCGCATCCGCGATGCGTCGCCACTGGGACCGGACGTTCCTCGGGACCGACGAGCTCGGCCGCAGCCTGTGGGTCCGTGCGCTGCTCGGCGGCGCGATCAGCCTCGGCATCGGCATCGCTGCCGCCGCGATCAGCGTTGGCATCGGCACAATCTACGGCGTCATCGCCGGTGCTGCGGGCGGCCGCGTCGATGCGATCATGATGCGGATCGTTGATGTGATCTACGGCCTTCCGTACATCTTGCTGGTCGTGCTCCTGGCGGTCGCTGTTGATGGTTTCGTCTCGAACAACGCAGCCGACTGGGACCTGACGCAGTCGCAACGCCTCTGGATCGATCTTGCGACGCTGTTCATCGCGATCGGCGGCGTAAGTTGGCTCACCATGGCACGGGTCATCCGCGGACAGGTGCTGAGCCTGAAGAACCAGCCGTTTATGGAGGCGGCGCGGGCCATCGGCGTGCCGGTGCATCGCCAGTTCCTTCGGCACCTGCTGCCCAACCTGCTCGGGCCGATCATCGTCTACACAACACTCACAGTGCCGCAGGCGATCCTGCAGGAGAGCTTCCTGAGCTTTCTGGGCATTGGCGTGAAGCCGCCGCTCCCCTCGTGGGGCAATCTGGCCGCCGATGGCCTCGATCAGGTGAACCGCCACCGGTCCGACTGGTGGCTCCTGCTGTTCCCGAGCGTGCTGCTCGGATCAACGCTGCTCGCGTTGAACTTCGTCGGCGAAGGGCTGCGTGAGGCCTTCGACCCCAAGCGGGAGCGTCAGGAATGAGCCAGCCCGCGCCGCTGCTGGAAGTCACCGACCTAGCGTTGTCGTTCTCGAACGGATCCGGGCCGCGGATTCAAGCAGTCGACGGCGCAAGCCTGACGGTGTACCCCGAGCAGACAGTCGCGGTGGTCGGGGAGTCCGGCTGCGGCAAGAGCGTGACGGCCATGAGCATGATGGGGCTCGTCCCGATGCCGCCCGCGAGGACTGATCGCGGCACGATGATGTTCGATTCGTCCTCGGGCCGCGTTGATCTGCTCAAGCTCGACCGGGCGACGCTCCGCAGGGTTCGAGGCGGGGAGATCGCCATGATCTTCCAGGAGCCCATGACGAGCCTCAACCCGGTGCTGACGATCGGCGATCAGATTCTTGAGGCTGTCAGGCTGCACCGCGGTCTTCGCGGAAGCGAGGCCGAGAGCGTGGCGATCGAAGCGCTCACCGAGGTCGGGATCCGCGACCCCGAGCGCGGCCTGCGCTCGTACCCGCACGAGTACTCCGGTGGCATGCGTCAGCGAGCCATGATCGCGATGGCGCTGTCGTGCCGACCCAAGCTTCTAATCGCTGATGAGCCGACAACGGCGCTGGATGTCACGATTCAGAAGCAGATCCTCGACCTCATCACCGATCTCCGGTCGCGGCACTCGATGGCGGTGCTGCTCATCACGCACGACCTTGGTGTCGTGGCCGAGCAGGCCGACGTCGTCTGCGTGATGTACGCAGGGAGGGTGGTGGAGTACGCCGAGATATCGCACCTGTACCGCAGGCCCTTGCACCCGTACACGCGGGCGCTGCTCGCCTGCATTCCCTCGCTTGACCGAGCGCAGTCGACCGATTCGCAGCTCACAACAGTCTCGGCAGTCACCGGCGACGAGTCGGAGTGGACACGGCTGGCGTCCGAGTCGGGTCTTGGGATCAACGACCTCCGGCCGTGGTGGGTCTGGCACGACGCACCGGATGGCACCGACGTGGAGACCGACTCGCGGCTCATCGAGGTCGAGGCCGGCCACTGGGTGCGGGTGTGGTCAACGGCCGGGGTTCGCGACGCGGGCGATCGCCTCGGCAGCACGCAGCCGTCGCTCGCGACGCGTCGAAGGCCCGCCGGGCAACGGGGAGACCGCCATGCGATGCCTGCTGCTCACTGACAGCGACATCGCACTCCGTGAATCGGCCCTGATCCATCGGCTCGTCATCGGCCTGCTCGATGCCGGCGTCCATGTTGCCCACGCGGCTCCCGAATCGGTGCTATCGCGTATCGAGCCATCGCTTGGTGTTGAGAGCCTCGCGTACCGATCACGCGGCTTTTCGTGGACGCGGCCGATGCGGGCGGCCGAGCTGCTGTCGCGGTTCGAGCGTGTCACCGAGGTCAGCGCGGGCGACCCGGGGCTTGTGCACGTCATCGGTGCCGGGTCGCTTGCGCTTGGTGCAGAGATCGCAAGAGCGGGGGACCTGTCGCTCGTGATCGACGCTCATGCGCGGTCGGTTGTCTCGCCGGTGGCGAGGCTGCTCGGGGAGCGATCGGAGGGTGTGGTGCTCGCCGGCAGCCGATCGATCGGCGACGCGCTGCTGGCCGAGGGCTTGTCGGCGACGGGCATCCGAGAGGTCCGTTGGGGTGTCCCCCCTGCCGACGGCCGAGCGCCGCGTTCGAGCGAAACCGTTTCGGTTGCCATCGGCGGGCTGGGTGCATCCCCGGACGACTGGGCGCGGTGTCTCCGTGGTGTTGCTGAGGCGGCCGCCGAAACCGACTCGGTCGTGGTTTTCGCGGACGCAGACGCCTGCGAGCGTGCGCGGGTCGGACCGCTGATCGGCGCGCTCGGCCTCTCGCCGCTGTTCTCTCGGGTCCCGGACTTTGAATCGAGGAGAGAGCTGGTTGTCCGGTCCGACGTCCTGCTCTGGCCCGAGTCCACGGGCGAGACGAGAT
Source organism: Planctomycetota bacterium (assembly GCA_039822905.1). GTDB lineage: Bacteria > Planctomycetota > Phycisphaerae > Phycisphaerales > UBA1924 > JANQQZ01. Next base: position 8,713 of record JBCBMF010000040.1, on the reverse strand, counting down.
CGCTCGTTCTCGACGCGATGGCGCACCAGACCCCCGTCGTCGCGCTTGCGGATCGGGACGTGTCGTGCCTCGCAACACCCGGCCCCGCTGAGCTGGTCTCCGGCGATGAGCAGTCCTGGATGACCGCTATCCAGAGGCTCATCGGCAGCGAGGAGCACCGCAGAAACGCAGGGGCCGCGGGCGCGGAGTACGTCAGGCTCAACCACAGTGCTTCTGCGCACGTGGGGGCGGTGGTCGACGCGTACGAGTGGGCCGTGTCCGGAGCGCGCGCGGGCAGTGCCCGCTGATGGGACGGTTGCCGTTCAACGCCCGACGCGATCGATCCGATTCGACGCCAGCGGAGTCGTCTGCAAAGGCCCGCCCGCTCTCGGTCCGATCGCTGGCGTCGATGATCGACGGAGCGATCCGAGGGGGCCTCCCGGCGCAGGTCAGCGTCGAGGGCGAAGTCAGCGGCTTCCGCCACCGGACGCACTGGTACTTCGACCTCAAGGACACCGACGCGGTTGTGTCGTGCGTCGTGTTCGCGTCCGCCGCCGCGAGGCTCCAGCCGATCGAGAACGGCGATAGCGTTCTGGTTCGCGGCCGAGTCGAGTTCTACGCCAAAGCCGGCAAGGTCTCGCTCATCGCGACCAGAGTCGAGCACGTCGGGCAGGGGCAGCAGGACGCCGCGCTCCGGCGTCTGATCGAAGAGCTCCGCGAGCTCGGCTGGCTCGATCCAGAGCGTAAGCGCCGCCTGCCCCCCTTCCCGTCACGAGTCGCTGTCGTCACGAGCCGGAGCGCCGCGGCGCTGCAAGACGTGCTCGCCACGCTCCGGCGCCGCTGCCCGATGCTGCGCGTGCTGCTCGCCGATGCCCCGGTGCAGGGCGACGCCGCGGCCGCCGCGGTGGCGGCGCGCATCGATGCGCTGTCGTCCAACGCGGCCGACCTCGGGATCGACGCGATCATCGTCACGCGCGGCGGCGGTTCGGCGGAGGATCTCGCCGCGTTCAACGACCGCACTGTCGCCCGAGCGATCGTTGAGAGCTCGGTCCCGGTCGTTGCCGCGATCGGGCACGAGACCGACACGACCGTAGCTGAGCTCGTCGCCGACGTTCGCGCCGCGACGCCAACACAAGCCGCGGTGCTCGTGTCGCCCGATGTTGATGCCGTCAACGAGATGCTCGAGATGCACCGCTCTCGGCTGTCTTTCGCTGTGACGCGAGCTGTTACGAGGCACGGCACGTCATTGGAAGCCGCGGCCGCATCGCTTGCCCGCGCCGGCGGGAAGCGGCTCATGGGAAACCGGCGCGATCACTTCGCCGAAGCCGCCGCCCGCCTTCACAGAGCAATGGCGGATGCGAGCACAACGCGGCACCGCGCGGTCGAACGGCTAGAGCTGAGGCTCTCCGCCGCTCGCCCGGACCGGCAGATCGCCAAGAGGCACGCTCGGCAGTCCTCAAGCCTGGCGGCTGCCTCAGCGAGGCTTCGGGCTGCGATCCGCGCGAAACTGATCGAAGCTCAGCGCCGGGCCGCGGCGTCCGCCCGGGAACTGCATGCGGTCGGCCCGGCGGAGGTGCTGCGGCGGGGCTATTCCGTCACGCTGGACAGCGGCGGAAAGGTCCTGCGAAGCGTGGCCGATGCGCCGCCCGGCTCGAAGATCGAGACGCGGCTTGCCGATGGATCTGTTGGGTCGGTTGTTGGCGGTACACCAAGCCGCGGCCGAATCGCCCGGAAACAGGGGCCGCGCCCGGCCCGCGACCAGTTGGACCTGTTCGATCGAGCGGAGTAGCGTGCCGCCACGGAGGCCGCCTGTGGCAAAGAAGCCCGCCCAGACCGACAACCCGGAACGGTTTGAAGACCAGATGGCCAGGCTCGAGTCGCTGATTGACCAGATCGAGTCCGGCGAGATCGGGCTCGAAGAATCGATCGATGCCTACGAGAAGGGCGTCGCGATCATCGCCTCGTGCCGGGGCATGCTCGCATCGGCCGAGCAACGCGTCGAAGAGCTGACCGAGCGGCTCGCACGCGATGCCGACGATGAGGCCCCCGCGTCGTGAGCGGGGCGGACTATCCCTGGCACCTGTCGCTGATGGTGAACTGGGTGCCGGTGCTCTTCGCGTTTGCCTTCGGCGCGTGCGTTGGCTCGCTGATCAACGTGCTCGTCTACCGGCTGCCGCTGGGCTTGCCTGTCGTGCTGCCCAGCAGCCGGTGCCCCAACTGCGAGACCAAGCTGACGTGGCGGGAGAACATCCCGATCTTCGGGTGGGTCTTGCTCGGCGGGCGATGCCGATTCTGCCGCTCGCGTATCTCCGCCGAATATCCGATCGTTGAGCTGATCGTCGCTTTGCTCTTCGCGGTGACGTACCTGATCTGCTACCTGCCGCATTCGGTCACGGCAGGGGTCGATCTGAGCTGGCTGGCCTCGGTGCAGCCCGAGTGGGCGAAGAACGGCTTTACGCGCACCTGGCCGACGTTCTCCGCGCTCCTGATTCTGATCGGGTCGCTTGTCGCGATGACCATGGTCGACTTCCGCACGTTCACGATCCCGCTCGTTCTCACGTGGGTGCCGGTGCTTGTCGCGGTGGTGCTGCACCCGGTGAACGCGCTCATCGTCGATCCGGGACTGCGGTACTCGGCCGGTAGCCTGGGCGGCTGGGTCATCGCGGGCCCCGGCGAAGGCGGCTGGTGGTGGCTCGGTGCCTCGATCGGTGGCGTTGTCGGCATCGGCATCGCGCTGGCACTTGTCAGCCTGAGACTCATCGGCCGAAGCTTCGCCGACTATGACGAGTGGGAAGCCGAGGCCCTGGCGAAGCACCGCGCTGAGCACCCCGATGCCGATGAGCCGCAGTCGGATACCCCAGAGCTGTGGGTCAGGTATCCGCACGCTCGGCGGGAGATGATCCGCGAGCTCGCGTTCCTGGCCGCCCCGGTCGGTCTCGCGTGGGGTGGCGGCGAACTCGCGAAGCATCTCGGCGGCGGGTCGCCGATGCCCCTGGTGCTCCAGGCATTGGCCGCGGTCGGGATGGGCTACCTGATTGGTGCTGCTGTCGTCTGGGGCGTCCGCATCTTCGGGTCGCTGGCGTTCGGCAAAGAGGCGATGGGCCTCGGCGATGTGCACGTTCTCGCGGCGATCGGGGCGTGCATGGGCTGGCCCGATGCGGTGATGTCGTTCTTCGCGGCCGTGGTGGTGGGGCTGTTCAGCGCCATCGTCGGCGCGATTCGCGGGGGGGCGACGGCGCGGATGCTCGCGTTCGGACCGTGTCTGGCGATCGGGGCGTTGCTCGTGCTCTACGGCAAGCCGCTATTCGAGCTCGCGATTACTGCACTGATCCGCTCGTCCGAACCGATCAATCTGCCCTGAGGGCGGCGGTTTTCGCCGGAATTGGGCCCCGCGGAGACCAGCCGGCCGCGTGCGGCATCTGTTGTTGGTGTAGGCTGACAAACGCCGGGCGGAGACCGGCTTGAACCAGAGAAGGAGCTCTTCCATGCGGACCATGCGTGCACGACTCGGACTGCTTTCCGGCCTCATTACCACCCTTGCCCTCACCGGCTGCAACACGGTGCCCCAGCAGGACTACGAGGCCGCCCTTGCCGAGGCTGCCGAGATCCGCGACCAGCTCGCGGACGCCCGCTCGCAGCTCGCCGCGTGCAACGCTCGGTCGGCCGACCTGGAGCAGGACCTACTTTTCGCACAGGGCGAGGTCGACCGCCTGAACGCCTCTCCGGTTGCTGCGAGCACTGGGTTCGAGAACATCAACGGCGCGAGCGTCACGGGCCGAGGCCAAGACATCGTGGTCAACGTTGCCGGCGATGTGCTCTTTGATTCGGGACGGGTCACGCTGAAGAACAACAGCCGGTCGACGCTCGACAGCATCGCTCGGGTCATTCAGTCGCAGTACCCGAGCAACACGATCCGCGTCGAGGGCTACACCGACGGCGACCCGATCGTTAAGAGCGAGTGGAAGACCAACGAGCGTCTGAGCGCGGAGCGTGCGATGGCGGTTGAGAAGTACCTCGTTGGGCGAGGGATCAACGCCGACCGGATCTATGCCGCGGCTTTCGGCGACGCGAACCCCCGCTCGAGCAAGGCCCAGAGCCGACGCGTCGAGATCGTCATCTTGGGGAGCTAAAAAGCGGCATACCGGATTCGGTCATCGGAATCGACGCATAAATTCCCACCGTTGTCGCAAACGACGACGAATCCATCCTTTCCAGAACATGCGAAGCCAGTGACGTCAGCGGGTTGCGGGACGCGACCCGCCCATTCGAACTGACATCACTCGGATTGATGCAGACTCTGGAAAGGGATGGAAATGAAGAATCTCTCGGCGTTGACTGGTCTCGTCCTTGTTGCCGGCTCGGCTGCTGCGCAGTGCGGCATGACGACGGCGGCTAAGTCTGACTGCTCGTACGCGAAGGACGCGTGTGAGACCACGGCCATGACCGTTGCTCTGGCTGAGCCCACGCTGAACATCGTCGAGACCGCCGCGGAGGCCGGCACCTTCCAGACGCTCCTCGCCGCCGCGACCGCAGCCGGTCTGGCCGACGCTCTGACCGGTGAGGGTCCGCTGACGGTCTTCGCTCCGACCGACGAGGCGTTCGCGGCACTGCCCGCCGGCACCGTCGATTCCCTCCTCCAGCCGGAGAACATCGATACCCTTCGTGCCATTCTTCTTTATCACGTCGTCGAGGGTGACGTCCGCGCCGCACAGGTCGTGAACCTCGATGCCGCCGGCACGCTCAACGGCCAGCGTGTCGACGTCGCTGTTAACGGCAGCACCGTCAACATCGACAACGCCGAGGTCGTCGCGGCTGATGTGCTCGCCACCAACGGCGTGATCCACGTGATCGACACCGTGCTGATGCCTAGCACCGATGACATCATCGATACCGCCGTGGCCGCGGGGTCGTTCGGCACGCTGGCAACCGCGATCACCACCGCCGGCCTCGTCGAGGCCCTCCAGGGCGACGGGCCGTTCACGGTCTTCGCACCGACCGACGAGGCCTTCGCCGCGCTGCCGGCCGGCACGGTCGAGTCGCTGCTCCAGCCGGAGAACCGCGATCAGCTCAAGAGCATCCTGAAGTACCACGTTGTCTCGGGTCGGGTGTACTCGGACCAGGCAATCGAGGCCGGTCAGGCCGCGACGCTGCAGGGTGACTCGCTGACGATCGAGTCGGATGCCAACGGCGTGACGATCAACGGCGCGAACGTGATCTCGGCGGATCTCGACACGTCGAACGGCGTCATCCACGTCATCGACTCGGTGCTGATCCCCAACTAATCGCTCGACGATTTGCAGCCGCTCGGCGGAAACGTCGGGCGCTGTATTGCAGGTTTATCTCTGTTCGTGTGTGGAATGGAATCCGTGGAATCAGTGCTTAGCCCAACTTGCTTGGAAAGACGCGAAGGACGGTCCCTACACTCGTTCGGACAGGGTTGTCCGAAGGTTGGGGTCTCGTTTGACGGTCGGCGTCGGATTGAACGAAAGCGGTTGATGAGCACGGCGGATCAGAATCTCCTCCCTCTGATTGCTTCTGGTGACCAGTCCGCGGTCGAGGATTGCCTCGACCGCTACGGCGGCCTCGTCTGGTCGCTTGCGCGTCGCATGTGTCCCACGCGAGATGAGGCCGAAGACGCGGTCCAAGAGATTTTCATCGAAGTCTGGAAGAATGCCGGACGGTTCGACGCGTCGATCGCTTCCGAGGTGACCTTTATTGCCGTCATCGCACGCCGAAGGTTGATCGACCGGCGGCGCCGAGCAGGTCGTCGGCCCGATGAGTCAACCATCATCGAAGAGACGATCCGCGACGGCGGCAACGGTGACGTTGAGGCGTCGCAGGTTGTCGGCGAAGAGGCCGAGATCGCCCGTGAGGTCATGCGTGAACTGAGCGAAGAGCAGCAACGCGTGCTCCAGCTCTCCATCTTCTATGGCCAGAGCCACGAGAAGATCGCCCGCTCCACAGGGCTACCGCTCGGCACAGTGAAAACACACGCTCGGCGCGGTCTGATCCGGGTGCGTGACCTTCTGAAAGAACGCCGAGCCTCCCGTCTTGACGGATCGCGTGACGGATCGGAGGTGTCGTCATGAGCGATGCCTCACCATACTCGCGTGATGATCTTCTCGACCAGATGCTCGACGTCGTCGCGTTTGGCTCAGCATTTCCGGCTGGTGGTTCCCCAAGCGAAGTGATGGGCCGGTTCGAAACGTCCGATGTGCAGGAGTTTGAACACGCCGCCGCGGCGGTTGCGTGTGCGTGCGCCGCCCGTGAGGCAGACTCGCTTCCCCGTGAACTTCGCCTCCGGTGCGCTGGAGCGGGGCGTGCCGTCGCACAAGATCAGCGTCGCGTGCACTCGGCGGCGCCCCGGCAAACCCCTCTCCGTTTCACTCCGAAGCGTTCGGAACGAGGCGCACACGCCCGCACGGGTTCACTCGGCTGGCTCGCGGCTGCTGCGTGTCTGTTGATCGCGGCCGTCGCTGCGTGGCCGCGTGGTGCCGTCGAAGAGGTGACCCCGGAACTGCAGATGGCCACGTTGATTGAGACGGCAGAAGATCTCACGCGGTGCTCCGCTTGAGGTGCCTCCGGTCGACGGCGGAGTGTTTGACATCAACGAAGCTGGCAAAGTCGTGATCCCGATCCGGGTCGCGTTGCCCGCGAGTGATGTGGTGGCCTTCGCGGTGACTGTGGAACGGCCCGGCGGAGTCGTGGTCTCCGACCAGGCTCGTCGCGTCGTCATCGCTGCGGACCCCGAGCAGGATGAAGCCTGACGATCTGCCCGCCGCGAAGGGCTGCTCGCTGTGGCTGTCGCCGACGCTGAGGTCTATAGTCCCTCTCGCCGAGAGGCGGACACCCGGGCGATTGGCGCAGTTGGCTAGCGCGCCTCGTTGACATCGAGGAGGTCACAGGTTCAAGTCCTGTATCGCCCACTCTAGCATTCTGCATCGAGCCGCACTGATGTGCGGCTCTTTGCTTGTCCGCTTTCCGATGAAGCCGATTCTTCTTCGCCCTCCGACCAGCCGGTCAGGGGCAGCCCGTGTTGAAGTTCAGGATCCACGCATTGAAGTCGTTGGCGAGGCACGCGCCGTCACCGTTCTGATCGCACGCTGACGACTGGCTGTTGAACGCGAGAATCCAAGCGTTGAAGTCGCCGGCCGTGAGTGCGCCGTCACCGTTGGTGTCCGCAACGCATTGCGGCTTCGGCTCGTGCTGGAGCAGCAGGATGCTCCGGGCGGGCAGGTCGAGGACGACCGATCGCGGGTGCGGGCCGCTGGCGACCTGCTCGATCGCGACCGATCCGACGGGGGTGCCAGCGCCGGAGCCGTCGTACGTGGTGTCGTCGGAGTTGATGATCACCCGCCAGTCGCCGTCTCGCGGGATGCCGATGTGATAGCCGTCGCGGTCGCTGTTGGACAGGTTGACGGCCGCGACGAACGAGCCGCCGCCGTCGACGTACCGCTCAAACGCCATGACATCGAGCGTCTCATTGACGTGGTAGGCCCAGAGCGGGCTGTTCGCGAAGAGCGGGGGCTCGGTGGTGCGCAGCCCGATCAGGTCGGTGTAGAACTGAACGACGCCGTCGTACTGGGTCTTGTGCGCCCAATCGATCTTGTTGGATTCCCAGCCGTCGTTCTCCAGCCACTCGGTGCCTTGAAGGATGGCGGGCACGCCTCGGCTGAGGATGGTCAGCGCGTTGCCAACGGTGGTGCGTCCGCGGGCGAACTCGTCGTCGTTCGGGAAGGTCGTATCGATCTGCGTGACAGCGCGCTCGTGGCCGTTAAGCGGCCAGGCGTCGTCGTGCAGCTCGAAGTAGTTGAACACGGATTCGCCGCTGACGCCGAAGCCCTGGCCGTCCATGACGTTGGCGATGCGCTGCATGTTGACGCTGCCGAACGCGCCGCCGAAGACCCCGGCCCGCACGGCCTCCTTGAACTCGTTGTGATACTGCGAGTCGAAGCCGAGCCCGCTGCTCGTCGGGTTGGTCACCCAGGGGTTGTCGATGTAGATCTCTGCGATCGAATGCTTGTCGGCGTGGCGGTTGACCATGCGGTCGTGCAGCGCGCGGACGAGCTCCTGGCCGCTGCTCCACTGCGGGGTCAGGTTGCTGTCGGTCATGTACATGACTGCATCCATGCGGAAGCCGTCGAGCCGGTACTCGGTGAGCATCGTCTCCCACGAGTCGAGGTACATGTCGAAGACGCCCTGCTGGTCGAGGTCGCACTGCGCGCCCCAGGGGGTGTCGACGGCGGGCGTATCGAAGTACTGCTGCGAGCTGCCGAACTGCCAGAGCACGTTATCGCTTGCCGCGGCGTGGTTGGGCACGATGTCGAGCAGCACGGCGATACCGGCCTCGTGCAGCGCATCGACCATGAGCTTGAAGGTGAAGGGCGAGCCGAGCCGGCTCTCGATCGCGAAGGGTGTGACCGACGCGTAGCCGCCCGAGAAATCGCCCGGGAACTCGTGGATCGGGTTGAGCATCACCGCGTTCACGCCCAGGTCGGCCAGGTGCTGCACGCGGTCGGCGACATCACCGTAGCCCGAGGGGTTCGGCGCGCCGCCGAACGGGTCGTTGCGGCCGGCGAATGTGCCCACATGCAGCTGGTAGACCACCAGCTCTTCCAGCGGCGCCGGGCTGAACGTGTCGTTCTGCCACGTGTAGAGATCCTGGTCGACCACGAACGAGTTGTAGTTGTCGCTCGGGTTCAGCCGAGCGGCACGGGGGTCGCTCTCCCAGTGG
>JBCBMF010000039.1:0-17994 GCA_039822905.1 Planctomycetota bacterium | reverse complement strand
ACAAAGCGTGTATCTTTGTCGTAACCTTTCAAACCGTAGAAGAGACTACATACGCGCGGGCGATGTCTCGAAGCCCGCGGCCCCGACATCCGCCACAAAGACGCCGCCGGCTCGCGGCTGTGCTTCAAGCGATATCGCGTCCAGACCAACGCGCGCAGTCGTGATCCACAGCCGATCGAGCGCACCGCCCCCGAAGCAGCACGACGTTACGTGCGCACACGGCAGAGGGATAGAGCCGACCTCGCGACCCGCGATCGGGTCGACCTTCGCCACACGCGAGCCGCCCCACATCGCAACCCAGAGCGCGCCGTCGCGATCGATGCACATGCCATCGGGAACGCCGTGGTCGAGCGCGACCACGGGCCGACGGTTCGAGATCTCGCCCGAGTCGGCGTCCCAATCGAACGCGTCGATCCGCCGCGTCGGCGTGTCGATGTAGTACATCGTCTGTCTCGATTCATCCCACGCAAGACCGTTCGAGATCGTGACGCCTCGGACCACCCGCTCGGCTTGCAGGCTTCCCCCCGTTGCATCAAACCTGAACAGCGCTCCCACCTGGGCCGCCGCGTCCAGATGCATCGTGCCGGCGTACAGCCGGCCGGTCGGGTCGCATGCGCCGTCGTTGAGCCGCACGCCCGCATCGCTCGGTTCGACATCGAGCACAACCTCGGGTGCACCTCGCTCCGGGCTCCATCGTGCGATCAACGCATCCTGACCGATCAACCAATCGCCCCCGCTCGTCGGCCACGCGAAGCCGACCCTTCCCGGCACATCGAACGCTTCCACGCGACCAGAATCCGGCTCAAGCCGATGCACGCGTCGCGACTCGATGTCAACAAACCACAGCCCGCCCTGCCACCACACCGGCCCCTCACCCAGCACGCAGCGAGTATCAGCGGCGAGGTCAACAGTGTGATTCTTCATCGGTCTCTAAGCCCCCGCAACCCCGATCCGGGACGATCGCACCGAGCGGCGCACTAGCGGCGAAGTTCGAGTCATTGTTCCGTCTGCGGCGAAACTCCGCGGCCGACGTACCCTATAAGGCGTGAAGTCTCGGCAGAGGGGTGCGGCATGAAGCGGTTCATCTTCGGTGCGCTCGGCGGCATTCTCGTCACGATCGTGATCCTCGCCTCTCTCGCGCCGATTGTGATCGGCTCCTTCGGCGGCGACTTTCTCTCGCGTGACCGCGAACAGGCCACCGAGGTCCGCCTCGCGCCGGTCGCGAGAGGCCGGCTCACCAGGTCAATCAACGCCCCTGGCGAGATCGACGCCCGCTCGAGAGTCGAGATCAGCGCCCAGGTCTCCGCCCGCGTCGTCGAGCTCCCGTTCGAAGAGGGCGACGCCGTGCGCAGCGGCGACATCGTCGTGCGGCTCGATGACCGGGATCTCTCGGCCGCGCTGGACGCGGCCCGGGCGCAGATGCTCGCCGACGAAGCCCGGCTGTCGGGCGCCGAAGCCGATCTGAACGAAGCCCGAATCGATGCCGCGCGTCAGGAGGGTCTGTTCGAGACAAAGGACACCTCGCAAGCAACGCTCGACACGGCCCGCACGCGTCTCCAGCGGGCCGAGAGCGCCGTCGCTCAGATCCGCCACGCCATCGCGATCTCGCAGGCCCGCATCCGCCAGGCCGAGCGCGACCTCGACAACACCATCATCCGCAGCCCCATCGACGGCGTCGTCACCGTGCTCTCCGCCGACGTCGGCGAGCTCGTCGTCGTCGGCACGCTCAACAACGCTGGCTCGGTGATCATGGAGATCGCCGACCTCTCTCAGATGCTCGTCACCACACGCATCGACGAATCCAACATCGCGCTGGTCGAGACAGGCCAGCCCGCCACCGTGTACGTCAACGCGTACCCGGACGATGAGTTCCCCGGCGAGGTCACGTTCGTCGGGCTCGCGCGCCAGCTCTGGCGGGACGGCTCGGGCTACATCGAGGCCGAGGTCCTGCTCAACGACCCCGGAACAATCAGACTCCAGACCGGCCTGACGGCGAACGTCGACATCCTCGTTGAAACGCTCGACGACGTACTGAAAGTCCCCAGCCAAGCCGTGCTCGACCGCCGGATCGAAGAGCTCCCGACAGAGTCGGTAGCCGACTCCGACCTGATCGACCGGACACGGACGTTCGCGTCGGTGGTCTACATCTACGACCAAGCCAGCGGGCAGGCCGCGGTGCGGCCGGTGCGCATCGGTCCGAGCGATCTCACCGACACCATCATTGAGGCCGGGCTCGGGGCCGAGGACCGCGTGATCGTCGGACCGTTCAAGGCACTGCGAGACCTGAAAGACGGCGCAGGCGTCAAGCCGGAAGGCGACGACGATCCGGCCGAGACCGACGCCGAAGGTCAGTCACGGGGCGACGAATGATCGCCATCCGTGACCTCCGCAAGATCTACAAGCTCGGCGCGGAGACCGTGCACGCGCTCGCCGGCGTTGACCTCGACATCGGCAGCAACGAGTTCGTCGCCATCATGGGGCCATCGGGTTCCGGCAAGTCGACGATGATGAACATCCTGGGCTGCCTCGATCGGCCGACGTCAGGCGAGTACACCCTGAACGGCCGGCACACGCATTCGCTCGGACCGAGCCGCCTCGCGAGGGTCCGCAACGAGGAGATCGGCTTCATCTTTCAGAGCTTCGAACTTCTCCCCAAGCAAACCGCGCTCAAGAACGTCACCCTCCCCATGATCTACTCCCGTCAGCACTGGCTCGGCGCGACGAAACGCGCACGGCTGGCGCTCGAACGCGTCGGCCTCGCCGAACGCATGAGCCACCGACCGAACCAGCTCTCGGGCGGCCAGCGCCAACGCGTCGCAGTCGCCCGCGCTCTGGTCAACAAGCCGAGCATCCTGCTCGCCGACGAGCCAACCGGTAACCTCGACTCGGCGACCACCCGTGAGATCATCGACCTGTTCCGAGAGCTCCACGCCGACGGACAGACGATCGTCATCGTGACACACGAAGAAGACGTCGCCGGCTTCGCCGACCGCATCGTCCGGCTCCGCGACGGCCAAATCGTGAGCGACCACCCCACCGACGCCGACCCCGTGCACCGCGAGTTTCTTCGCGCAAGCGCCGCCGCCGCGACGGCCGCCGGCTCCGGGCTCAACACCGAGATCGGCGTCTGATGCTCCGCGGCCTCGCCAGCCCGCTGCTGATCGTCGTCCGCGTCCTCTCGCAGACCATCTGGCTCGCCCTCGCGCAGGTGCTCGCCAACAAGTTCCGCACGTTCCTCACCACGCTCGGGATCATCATCGCCGTTGCGTCGATCACCATCGTCGTCGCGGGGCTGCAAGGCATGAAGAGTTTCGTGCTCGCGGAGTTCGAGACCGTTGGCGTCAAGAGAATCTTTGTCGACGGCACCCGCCCCCCATCGATGCGAGGCAAGATCTCGTGGCGCGACGTCCAGCTCACGCGCGGCGAGGTTGACGCCATCCGCGACCACGTCGACACGCTCGAGTACTTCGTACCCATGTACCTCGGCGGGTATGCCGTCCAATTCGAAGAACAGTCCATAGACGGTGTGAGCGTCACCGGCATCGAGCCCGAGTGGCACGACGTGGAGAACCGCGGGATCATCGCGGGCCGCCGGTTCGCACCGATCGATCTCCGCGAGAGCCGCAACGTCTGCGTCGTCAACGAGTCTGCGATCACCGAGCTCAATCTCCCGCAAGACCCCACGGGGACCTTCGTCCTGCTTTCCGGCCGACGTTTCTTGATCGTGGGCGTCGTCGAAACGCTCGACCGCTCGACCATGTTCGGCGGGGGCGACTCACGCACCGAGATCTACATCCCGTTCACGACTGCCGCCGCACTCAACCCCGACGGCTGGATCAGCTACGCGCAGGGACAGCTCGTCGATGCGAACAGCGTCGATGAAGCCATCGCGCAGATTTCCTCGATTCTCCGCCAGATGCGAGGGCTTGCACCGGACGAAGAAAACACGTTCGATGTCGAAGTTGTGCAGCAGTTTCTCGATCAGTTCAACAACATCGCCCGAGTGATCACCCTCATCGCGGGCGGCATCGTTGCCATCAGCCTGCTCGTCGGCGGCATCGGCATCATGAACATCATGCTCGTATCGGTCAGCGAACGCACGCGCGAGATCGGCCTGCGAAAGGCCATGGGCGCGCATCCGATGATCATCCTGACGCAGTTTTTGATCGAGGCGGTCGTGCTCTGTCTCGCCGGCGCCATGGTCGGCCTCTCCATCGGCCAGATGGCGGTCCTCGGTGTCAACGCCATCCCCGACTTTCCGATCGAGTCGCTCTCGGTCCCGGTGTGGGCCGTCCTGCTCAGCGTGGGCTTCAGCACCGGCATCGGCGTGCTCTTCGGCATCTTCCCCGCGATCAAGGCCGCCCGCCTCGATCCGATCCAGGCCCTCCACCATGAATAGCCCACGACGCCGCTCGCTCGTCATCCCAGTCGCGCTCGCTTGCGTCCTCACCGGTTGCGCGAGCCCGTTTCACATCAGCCCGGGCGACTTCGCCGAGACCAACGAGCAGCGGCTCCGCGCGATCCCATCGCTTGATGTCGAGACCTTCCGAGTCGACGAAACACCCGCGGTTCCCGATGCCGGCTACCAGTCACGGCTCATGACCGGCGAACGCGTCGAGCTCGACCTCGCCGACGTCCGCGCCGCCGCGATCGTCAATAACCTCGACATACGCGTCGCGCGGCTCGACCCCTCCATCGCCGCCGAAACCATCAACGAGGAAGCCGCACGATTCGACTCGGTCTTCCGCATCGATGCGAGCTACGACGAGTCGGACGCACCAGCCGCCACGACACTCAACGCGACCGAAGCCAACGTGCAGTCGGTCACGCCCACGCTCACCAAGCCGCTGCTCACCGGCGGCACCGTTGACATCTCGCTGCCAACGTCACGCGTCAGCAACGACAACGCGTTCACCACGCTCAACCCGTCGTACCAGAGCGATCTTGTCGTGCGACTCACGCAGCCGCTCCTCCGCGGCGCCGGCCGAGCCGCCGCCACGGCCCAGCTCAGGCTCGCCGGCATCAGCCAGTCTGTCAGCACCGTGCGGGCACGCGCATCGGTCGCGGCCGCACTCATCGGCGTGGACCGCTCATACTGGGAGCTCTGGGCATCGCGGCAGCAGCTCGAACTCCGCATCGAGGAATTCGACGTCGCCAAGGAAGTCCTCGCCCAGGCCCGCCGGCTCGTTGACGCCGGCGCTGCCGCCGAGATCGAGATCACCCGAGCCGAGTCCGGCGTCGCCGACCGAATCAGCCTCCTGCTCGCCCTCGAACAGCAGGTCCTCCGCCGCCAGCGCGAGCTCAAGCGAGCCATGAACACGGGCGATCTGCTCGAAGCCGACGAGTCCGTGCTCATCCCGCTCTCCGAGCCTACGCCGCTGCCGCTCGAACTCGACACACCATCGCTGGTCGGCGTGGCAATGGAAACGCGCCCCGAGCTGCTCGAACTCGAGCTCGAGCTGCTCGCCGATACCACCCGCATCGCGCTCGCACGCAACGACGCCCTCCCCCAGCTCGACGCAAGCTTCTCGTACAGACGCAACGGCCTCGGAGCCGAGCTCGAGGGTGCGCTCAATCAGATCTACCAGGACGAGTTCGAAGACTACAGCTTCGGCCTGAGCGCATCCATGCCGATCGGCAACAACGCCGCCGAGGCCCGTGTGCAGCGCGCACTGCTCAACCGCATGAGCCGCGTGCTGACCAAGAGGGCCCGCGCCCAAACGGTCACGCAAGACGTCCTCGACGCCATCGAACGGCTGCGCTCAGACTGGCAGCAAATCCTCGCCTCGCAGCAGGCCGTCGCGCTCAACGCCCGCACGCTCGACGCCGAGCAGCGGCAGTTCACGCAGGGACTCTCCACATCGGTCGACGTCCTCGAAGCCGCAGGCCGCCTCGCCGCCGCGCGGGCGGAAGAGATCCGAGCGGTCGCCGACTACGAGCTCGCGCAGCTCGCGCTGGCCGAGGCCACCGGCACCGTCTTGGGCCGAGCCTCCATCGACCTCGGCGAACCCGAACGCCCCTAAGCCGTCTTTAGCCGCCCTCGGCCACGGAGCGGAGCGCCTCCACGTTCGCGCGCATCACACTCAGCCAGTCGCCCTCATCAGGCCGATTCCCAGCCGGGTCGAACACAACGCTGCGAACACCCACACCCTCGAGCGCCGCGACCGCCTCGGCCGTCGGCTCGCCCTCCCAGACCATCCAGCCCGCGGCATGCCGATCGCGCAGCTCCGCGAGCTCGGCCAGGTTCTCCTCGGTGATCGTCATCTCGGGCTCCCAGTGCAGCGCTTCGAGCGACAAGCCGTACCGCCGCGAGAGGTACTGGTACACCGGGTGCGACCCGATCAAGGGCGTTCCCGCCAGCGACTCCCCCACTGCAACCAACTCGGCATCGAGCGCATCGATGTCTGCCAAGAGCGCATCCGCGTTCGCGCGGAAATCGTCGGCGTGCTCGCCGTGTCCCTCGATCAGCGCATCACGCACGGCCTCGGCCTGCGCGCGCGCCTGAGTCATATCGAGCCACGTCGTAAACGCCGTGCCGCCGTGCGAGTGCTCGCCGCCCACGCCGTGGCTGTGCACGACCGAATCCTCGACCTCGATGTACGCCGACGCGAACGACGCCGATGTGTCGACGATCTTCGACGTCGGCAGGCTCACGCCGCCCATCCACTTCGCGTACGTCGCGCCGTTGGCCAGGATCAGGTCCGCCGACTGGAGCCGAACGATGCTGTCGCGATCGGGCATCCAGAAGGCCGGGTCGCCGTCGGCCGGCGCGAGGAACTCGATCTGGCAGTGCCCGCCCGAGATCCGCTCCGCGAAGTACGCGAGCGGGTAGTTGACCGTCTGCACGACAAAGGCGTCCGACGCAGCCTCGGCCGTCGCCGCGCCGCCGTCGCCAGCCGCGGCGCCGGCATCGCTGCCGCTGTCGCACCCGACTCCGACCATGATCATGCCGCCGAGACCGGCAGCCATGGCCAGCCGCAGAACCCGCTCCGTTGCAACCGTGTTCATCCCGTGACCTCCTGAAAGTCAGTTTCATCGCCGGCGGCCCCGGCCGCGGCGCGTCCAATCATTCTTGCAGTCTGTTTGGTTCGGAGAGCTGGCATCTCCGGTTCGCGGCCGCGGCCGAAAGTCCTCGCCACCGGAGGCGTTCGCCCGGCGCACCAAAAATCTCCCTCAAATATGGCGATCGCCTGTCAATCTCGCCACGCCACCACAAGTTTGCATATACAAAGATCGCCGAGGACCCGCCGATGCCGCCAGCCGCCACACGCACACGCAGCACCACCCGCCGGGTCGGCGGTGCGCTGTCGCTGCTGACGGTGCTGCCCCTCGCAAGCTGCGGCTCGACGCTCTACGAAGCCCAGGCCGCGTTCAAGGCCGGCAACACCTCCGCCGCCGAGAACCTCATCAGCGACTACGCCCGCGCGAACAAACGCTCCGAGCACCGCGTCATCGCGCACTTCGAGCTCGGCTCGATCATGTTCGAAGCCGGCCGCTACGCCGAGAGCGCGAGAGCCTTCCAATACGCCGAGGACCAACTGCTCGAGCTCGAGCGCAACGCGCCGTCGTCGCTGATCGAACAGTTCGAGTCCACCTTCAAGAACCCGGCCGAGGTCACGTACCGCGGCGCGCCCTACGAGCGCGTCATGTCCGCCACGATGCTCGGCCTCGCCTACTGCATGCTCGGAGACTTCGAGTCCGCACGCCCCAGCTTCCGCAGCGCCGACTTCTGGCAAGACGACGGCATCCGCCAGCGGCAACAACGGATCGATGCGACCAAGCGCCAGCTCGACGAAAGCCGCGCGCCGCTGGCGGCCGGTGTCGAGTCCGCCGCCGAACGCTACGAAGACTCGTTCTTTACCGGCTACGAGTCGGTCTCCAACTCCTTCGCCGACGTCGTGCAGGGCGCGTTCCTGCTCGGCCAGCTCGAAGGCTCTTCCGACGCAAGCGACGCCGCGTTTCTCTTCGGCAGAGCGTCCGGCATCTACCCAAGTAACATGTTCGCCGCACAAGACGCCGCACTCGCCGATCAGGTCGGATCGACACCGCCGAACCGCACTTACGTCCTCTTCGCCACCGGCTTCGCCCCGTTCCTGATGGAACTCACGATCGCCCTCCCGCTGCCGGGCATCGGTATCGTCACCGCCGCGTTCCCCATGCTGACCGTCGATCAGTCCGGCTACACACGCACGTTGACAGTCGAAGCCGACGACGAGCTCTACGAGCCCGAGCCCATCGCCGACATGGACCGCATCGTGGGTGCCGATTTCAACGCCGAGCTCCCAACCATCACGGCACGACACACCGCGGCGATTCTCGCGCGCAACAGCATCGCCGTCGGCACACGCGTCGCCGCGCGCGAAGTCGAAGGGGCCGCCGGCGCGCTCATCGCGCTCTCCGGCCTGTTCTACAACATCTGGCAGAACAAGGCCGACCTCCGGTCGTGGCGCACGCTGCCAAAGTACTACGCCTACGCCAGCTTTGAAACGCCGGCGTCGGGCGTTATCACCATCGACGCCCCACCGCTCGGCCCAGAGTCCGTCGAGGTCTCGCCCACCGGCGTCAACATCGTCTACGTCCGAGCGCTCAGGCCCAACCTGCCCGTCACCATCGCCGCCTTCAACGTCGGCACCGACAGCGCACGCACGGAACCAGACGAACCCACGCAGCCAGCATCATCACTCCAAGAGGAACCCATACCATGAAGACCGTGCCGATCATCGCCAGCCTCACGCTCGCAGCGGGCCTCTCCGCCTGCGGCAGCAAGGCGGGCCGAACCAACACAGTGACCGAAACCGAGCAGCGCGCAACGCCGACCTTCGTCGACGACAGCCGCTTCATCAACGACCCGGGCCTCGCAAACGCCATCGAGCTGGTCAGCCTGATCGAGAGCGAGACACCCGCCGGCAGCCGGCAGATCCAGGCCGAGCTGTTCAACACCACCGGCAGGTTCGCGCAGATCCAGTTCGCCTTCCGCTGGTACCGCCAGGACGGCTTCGAGATCGACTCCAACCTCTCGCAGTGGCGCACCATCGGCATCCAGCCAACCGACCTCGCCCGTGTCACCGGCACCGCTCCAACGCCCGACGCCGTCGACTTCCGCCTCGCCATCCGCCGCAGCCGCTAGCCTTCGATCGCCCTGCAACCGCACACCCAAGCAAGGGACCACCCCATGAACCGCACAGCCTCACCCATCACCGCCGCCCTCCTCGTCGCGTGCACCGTGCTCGCCGCCTGCACCGCGCCCACGACGGTCCGCCAGCGCAACCGCGACGCCAACGTCGTCACGCAGCAGATCGACGTAACCGACTTCGAGGAGACCGCCGCAATCCTGACGCAGTCGCTCATGAGCCAGGGCGTGCTCGCCGAGTTCAAAGAAAAGAACGGCCGCGTCCCCGTCATCGGCCTCGACCGCTTCGTCAACGACACCCGCTACCGCATCAGCCTGCCGCTGCTGACCACGAAGGTCGAGCAGACCGTGCTCAACAGCGGCGCCGCCCAGCCGATCGACATGAACTCCGCCGCGTTCGACGAGTTGGAGTTCCGCCTCGATCAGGAGGGCAAGACCCTCGCCGACGTGCTCGATTACACCCTCAAGTCCGAGATCATCCAGACGCGGGGCCAGTCCGCCAACCGCCGCGTGATCGAGGATGCCTACACGATCCAGATGACCCTGCTGGACTACCAGACGGCCGCCAAGACATGGATCGGCGAGGAACTCGTGGTCAAGCAGACCATCCGCTGAGTCAACGCTCGACTCCCCAGCGTGCTAGTATCACTCGCGTTTCTGAAACGTTCCGCCGGCATGCCGGGCTTGTTTCATGTTGTCGTCCCGGCGGGATCAGGGAGTGCCGATGGCCTCAGTCCGCACGATCGCTTCCGAGGCGGGCGTCTCGCCCGCGACCGTCTCACGGGTGCTCAACAACGACCCGGACGTGGAGCCCACGACCCGCGAGCGCGTGCTCAAGATCGCCAACAGCCTCGGCTACTCACCCCGCATCGGCAGGCGCGTAAAAACAATCGTCGGGATCGCTCTGCCCAGCGATCTGCCACGTGATCTCGGCACGTTCAACGGCTCGATCGTGGCGGGTGCGTCGCGGGGCTGCCGAGACGAGGGCTTCAACCTCGCCATCGTCGATCTGCTCACCGAGCGCAAGCCCGGCGAGGCCTACACCCAGCTGTTCGCCAGGCTCGGCATCCGCGGCATCATCCTCCGCCGACTGCCCGCGCTCGAAACCCTGCTCGCCGAGCTCGTCGAAGAGAACTACCCGCACATCCTCATCGCCGACCGCGCCGAAGACCCGCGCGTCTCGTACATCGATACGGATTCGCGAACGCCGAGCCGCGAGGCCGTCCGCCACCTGATCGAGCTCGGCCACTCGCGCATCATGCTCGGCCGCTACAGCCAGGGCGGGTGCGACACGAACGACCGGTACGAGGGCTACCTGGAAGCCCACGAGGACGCCGGCATCGACGTCGATGAACGCATCGTTGTTGACTGCGGCGACGGTTTCGATGCCGGCGCACGCGCGATCGACTTCGCCTTCAGCCTGCCAAAACCGCCGACCGCGGTCTACATGACACACTCGATGTCTTCGCTCGGCGCGCTGCGACGCCTGCAAGAGCGCGGCCTGCGCGTGCCGCAAGACGTATCACTGGTTGGGCTCGACGACTGCGACAGCCGTCTGATCACGTTCCCTCGCATGACCGCGGTCCGTCAGGACTCGTTCGACATGGCGTACCGGGCCGCACGGTGGCTGGTGCGAACGATGGAGTCGCCCGCAGAACCATTCCGCGAAGTCGTCAGGGGAATCTTCGAGGTCAACCAGACCACAACCCTCGCGCCCGATGTCACGACACGAGTGCTGCCGGACGGCCGACTGGTTGTCGACTCGTCGCGATAACGGCATCAAGACTCAAGTGTGACACAACGGCGTCCGAAGTGACCCATATCGGTGTGTGATAACTCGCTCGCATGCTACCTTCCGCTTGATGCCGCGAGATATCCACAACGAGACACGAGAGAGTCAACATCTGGTATACTCTCGTAAATCTATGCGACCCGCATAGGAGTGATCGATGCTCAGAATTCAGCGGTCTGTCGGACAAGGCTTCACCATCGGTGGCCTCGCCAGGATCGAAATCACAGGAATCCGCGACAGCAACCGCGTAAAGGTCGCGATCGACGCCCCGCGGCAGGTCTCGGTGCTCCGCGACGAACTCATCGAACGCGCAGACCCGGAGCAATCCCCCTACGCGAGCGTCGGCATCCTGTCGGTTGAAGACGACCATCTGTTCGGAGATCTGCTCGACGCGGCGTTCCGCTTCATCGGCGTGGGTTCGTCGACGCGGTGCAACAACGTTGAAGATGCTCTGACGAAACTGCAAGCAAGCGACACAGTTCAAACAAAGCCTTCGGCCGTGCTCGTCGATTACCACCTGCTCGGTGTCACCGGTGACCGCATTGTTTCGTGGATCCGCGACCGCCCCGCGTGGCAGCGCACGCCGATCGTCATGCTGAGCGGCTCTGACGATCCTCAGATCGCCGACGAGTGCCTCCGTTTGGGTGCCAATGCGTTCCTGCGCAAGCCGGACACGTTCACCGAACTCGTCAAGATCATCGACAACCTGCTTTCGTTCTGGATGTCGCCCGCGCATCAGATCTAGCCCTGTCGGTTGCCCGCAAACTGAGATGCGATTGTGGCGACTTGCGTCGCCTCTTCGCGTCGAGCTATACTCGCCCTCTTCATGTCTAATTGCGGCCATCGGCCGCCGTGCAAAGGTGAAACGCAGGGTCTATGGCGCAGGCAAGTGAACTGATCGCGATCGGCGCGTCCGCAGGCGGCCTCGACCCACTCCAAGCGTTCTTTGACGCCACCCCAAACGACAGCGGCTACGCGTTTGTCGTCGTCCAGCACCTCTCGCCCGACCATCCGTCGCTGATGGACGAGCTGCTCAGCCGTCACACCACGATGCCGGTGCGCCGGGTCGAAGACGGCATGCCCGTCGAGGCCAACACCGTCTACGTCATCCCGCCGCGAACGCTGATGCGGGTCGAAGGCGGCCACCTCAGGCTGACCGAACAAGAACGCAAACGCGACAAGCCGCCCACGCCTATCGACGTCTTTTTCGAGTCCGTCGCGGCCGAGTACGGCAACCGCGGCGCCGCCGTCGTGCTCAGCGGCACCGGCTCCGACGGCTCGCGCGGCATCGAGGCGATCCACGCGGCCGGCGGTCGAACCGTCGCGCAGGACACGACCGCCAAATTCGACGGCATGCCCCGCGCCGCGATCGACACCTCAGTCGTCGACATGATCCTCCCGCCGAACGAGATGCCGGGCTACCTCCTCGGCGACGAGGACACCGACTCGGGTCGGCCTTCCCTGGTCATCTCCGATCCGCCGCTCGCGGACGTCATGGAGACTCTCAACAGGCGCTTCGGCCTCGACTTCTCGCGGTACAAGATCACAACCGTCGCCCGCCGCATCGAACGCCGCGTCCAGCTTCTAGGCCTCCGCAGCATCACCGACTACGTCGACCGGCTCCGCGATGACGCCGAGGAACAGGACCGCGTCTACCGCGACCTGCTCATCGGCGTGACCCGCTTCTTCCGCGACACCGAGGCCTTCGAGGTGCTGCGTGACCAGGTCATCCCGCAGCTCATCCGCCGACGCATCGAGACCGACGAGCCGATCCGCGTGTGGATCGCTGCCTGCGCATCGGGCGAAGAGGCGTACTCGGTTGCCATGCTGCTCGACGACGCTGCCCGCAAGGCCGGCGCTCCATCGGATGCCCGCATCTTCTCGACCGATGCGCACCGCGGCTCGATCGAGGTCGCAAGCACGGGCCGCTACACAGCCGACGCCATGGAGGCCGTCTCTCCCGAGTTCACCGATCGATACTTCCGTCACGCGGGCAACGAGATGCAGGTCTCTCCGGAGCTGCGCTCGATGATCACGTTCGCGCCGCACAACCTGCTATCAGACGCACCGTTCACACGCATCGATCTGTGCGTCTGCCGGAACATGCTGATCTACCTCAAGCCCGCGGCACAGGAGCGCGTCATCGGCCTGCTGCACTTCGCGCTCAGAGTCGACGGCGTACTCATGCTGGGCTCCAGCGAAAGCCCGGGAAGGTTCCACGCCGAGTTCACCAACATCGATACCCACTGGCGCACCTATGCCAAGCGTCGCCACACGCGGCTGCTTACCGATTCAGATATCGCCAAGCTCGCCCCGCGAGCCGACCGCACCGCCGTGACTACGACGGTGCTGCCCAAGCCAGGCACGGTGCTCGATGACCGCATCCAGCAGGCGTACGACATGATCCTCGCGGACGTGTTGCCCGCGGGGATGCTGCTCAACGATCGCAGGGAGATTGTGCATGTGTTCGGCAACGCACGCGAGCTGCTGCGCCCCCCAACGGGCAGGGTGAGCCTCGACGTGCTCGAAATGGTGCCCACCAACCTCCGAGCGCCCATCGGGTCGGCGATCGCCCGCGCGACGCGCGAGCAACGCGAGTTCTCGTACGGCGGCGTCACCCTTCCCGACGACGAAGACGCCAAGTGCGTGCTCACCGCGAAACCGATCCAGGTCGGCGGCGACGGGCCGCCTTACGTGCTGATCACCATCCAGCGCGAAACCCTGCCGGCGGTCTCGAGCGGGCTGCACACGCCGTCATCTGATGCGCAGGAATACGCCGGCGACGAGCTCAGCATCCAGAAAATCGCGGCGCTGGAACACGAGCTCGGCTACACCAAAGAGAACCTCCAGGCCACCGTCGAAGAGATGGAGACGACCAACGAGGAGCTCAACGCGACCAACGAGGAGCTGATCGCCTCCAACGAGGAGCTGCAGTCGACCAACGAAGAGCTGCAATCGGTCAACGAAGAGCTGCACACCGTCAACGCCGAGCACCAGCAGAAGATCACCGAGCTGGTCAAGCTGTCCGACGACATGCAGAACCTGATGAGCAGCTCGAACATCGGTACATTCTTCCTTGACCCCGATCTGGCCATCCGCTTCTTCACGCCGGCGATCCGCGAGCATTTCCGCGTTCGTGAGCAGGACCTCGGACGCCCGCTCGAAGAGATCACGAGCTTCCTCGCGATGAACGACATCCTCGATCGCGCCCGGCGGGTATACGAGACGGCCAAACCCGAGGAGTACGAGACGACCGGTGCAAACTTGGCGTCTCTGCTTGTGTCCGTGCGGCCCTACACCACGGGCAAGGGTATCGTCGACGGTGTTGTGATCTCAGTGATCGATACCACGACGCTCAAGAGCGTCGAACGCCGAGCGCAGCTGCTCGCAGAGCAGAACCAGCTCATCCTCGACCACATCCCCGCGATGGTCTGGTACAAGGACCGCGACTGTCGGATCGTCCGCACCAACCGAGCGGCCGCCGACGCCACGGGCATGAGCATCGAAGAGATCGAGGGCAAGCACACCAGCGAGCTGCACCCCGAAGAAGCGTCGAGGTACATCGCCGACGACCTTGAAGTGCTCGGCAGCGGCAGGGCGAAGCTCGGGATCATCGAGCCCTTCCAGGGCCGCGACGGCGTGATGAAGTGGATCCGCACCGATAAGGTACCGCTCAAGAACGACAAGAACGAAACGACCGGATTGCTCACGGTCACGACCGACATCTCCGAGCTCAAGGCGGCCGAGACGAGGATGCAGAGCATCAAGCAGCGCCTCGAGATGTCGCTCGAGGCCGCGGGCCAGGGCACCTGGGACTGGGAGATCGCCAGCGACGCGGCCACGGTCGACGCGGCGTGGCTCGGCGTGCTCGGCTATGAGCCGGGTGAGATCAACGTCAGCTCCGGTCAAGCGTGGGCGGAGCTCGTCCACCCGGAAGACCGCAGCGGCGTCTGGACATCGCTCGAACGCGCAAGCAAGCGTCCCGGCGGCCGATTCGACTCGCTCTATCGCATCAAAGCCAAGGACGGAAGCTGGCTCTGGGTCCAGAGCATCGGCGCGGTCGTCGAGGACGATGACGGTACGCCCACACGGATGAGCGGCACGATCGCCGACGTCCACGCGCTCACAACCTCGCGGATCGAGCTGGAGCGAATCAACCGAGAGCTCGAGTCGCTCGTCGCCGAACGCACGCGAGAGCTCGACGACTCTCGGCAGCGGCTCGAGCGTGCGATCGAGGGATCGAACAAGGGCATCTGGGAGTGGGTGGTTGACTCGGAAGAGTGCTGGTTCGCCGACAACTTCTGGGGGCTGCTCGGCTTCGAGAACGGCGATCGCCCGCCCGACCGCCTCGAGTCCATTAACGAACGCATCCACCCCGATGACCTCGAACCGACCTGGGACGACGTGCGCGCGTGCCTCGACGGGGGCCGACCGCTCGATCGGCACTACCGGCTCCAGAGGAGGCAGGGCGACTACCGATGGTTCCGCGTGATCGGCAACACCAGCACCGACCCCGGCTCGGGCCGGTCGCTGCTCTCGGGCTCGATCATCGACATCCACGAAGAGGTCGTCGCCAAGGACGAGCTCGAGGCGACCAAGCGCGAGCTCGAAGCCCGGGTGGCATCGCGGACCAACGAGCTGTCACAGAACCTGACCGCCCTCGCCGACCGCAACGAGCAGCTCGACCAGTTCGCGCATGTCGCATCGCACGACCTTCGCGCGCCGCTGCGCTCGATCGCAGGAAACGCCGAACTCGCGATGCTCGCCGACGACAACGACGGGGCGACGACGTACATTGACAAGGTGCTCGCTGGCGCCAGGCGCATGAGCGACCTGATCGATTCGCTCGCGGCCTACTCGCAGGTCGGCCGCGCGGAGATCCGCTTCGCCGATGTCGATCTCGACGACGTGATCGCCGGCATCCGCGCCGACCTCGATTCTGATCTGCGCCGACGCAACGGTTCGATTGAAACGGAACCGCTCGGCTCGGTCTACGCGGACAAGCGGCTCATCGGGCAGGTGCTGCTCAACATCATCGGCAACGGACTGAAGTTCACGCGTGACGAGCACCCGCGGGTCGTTGTGTCAAGGATCGGACGCGACGGCGAGGCCGTCATCCGGGTCGCGGACAACGGCATCGGCCTCGAACCTGGATTTGCGACGGAAGTGTTTGAGCCGTTCAAGCGTCTGAACGACAGCCGCGAGTTCGCGGGCTCTGGCGTCGGGCTCTCCGTCTGCAAGCGCATTGTTGAACGCCACGGCGGCGAGATCTGGTACGAGTCCCGTGAGCGCGGCGGCGCGGTCTTCTGTTTCTCACTGCCGAACCGAAAGGATGACCCGCAGCCATGACGACCGGCGCACCGGCCACCATCATGATTGTCGACGACAGCTACGACGACCTCGAGCTCGTCTCCGCGGCGCTGCAACGCATCCCCGGGTTCCAGTTCAACGTTCAGACCGCCGGCGACGGGGTGCGGGCCCTCGAACGCCTGAAATCAGCAGCAGCAGACGACACCATGCCCGACCTCGCGCTCGTCGATCTCAAGATGCCGAGGATGGACGGGCGGACCTTCGCCGAGCACGTCAAAGCGACGCCCGAGCTCGTCGGCGTGCCGGTGCTGATCCTCTCCACGTCATCGCGAGCCGAGGACGTTCGTTCGTGCTATGAGGCCGGCTGCAACGCCTATTACCAGAAGCCGCTGGAGTTCCATGAACTTGTCAGCCTGCTCGAGGCGATCGTGGCGCACTGGTGCTCTCAGGTGCTTCTGCTTCACACGTACGACGACGCGACCATCTCGCATCGCTCCGGTTCTCACCTGCCTCCGATGTAAACATCACTTCAGGCCAAAGCCGCAACTCAGTCGCACCGCGGCGGACGCGTCGGAAACGAACCGATGCCCTCGAAGATCGGATCGAGCCGATCACGTGCTGCACCGCCGTGGCCTCGCGAGTTAAACAGCACGGCGTATGTCACGCCGCTGCCGAGCTGCCGAACCGTCGCCCCGGTGCCCTCAAGAAGCCCGCCGTGGTTCCACCGCCATGGGCCCCGGAGCCTCGGTTCTTTCTTCTTCCCGATGTTCGGCCCGTTCACCCAGTAGTGTGCCGCGAACCGCGCGAGAACTGAGGCCGTCGCGACCTGGCCGCCGTGCCCGACGCGTGCTTCGTGGTCCCACCCACCGTAAGGCCGCTCGACCGGATCGCCCTCCGGGTCGAACACATCGGTCGCCATCTGATCCGCGAAGTACCACGGCTCGCGGGGATCCTGGTCGTCGCGCTTCGTTCGGCCCGCGATGTGATCATCATCGTCAACGCGGAGCGGGTGCAGCACCAGCCGCTGGATCACCTCTTCCACCGGGCGGTTCGTCCCCACTTCGATGATGAGCCCAAGAGCGGTCGCACCAATGTTCGAATAGACCTTCGTCTCACCCGGATCGTTCTGCAACGGCTTCCCAAGGATCCACGCGATCGTGCGTTCACGACCCGGCGGCGAGTCAACGCCCATGTCCGACGCGATCTCGATCTCCTTGAACGTCAGATCGCCCGCAATGTCTCGGTTCCAGCCGGCAGTGTGCTTGATCAGGTGCTCCACCCGGATCTCAGCCAGCCTCGGATCCCCGAGCGACGGGAACGGCTCGATGCTTAGCAGCCCACGCGGCCGCTGGCCGAGGTCAAACGCGAAGTCATCAAGATCAAACGTGCCGAACTCGATCAGCCGACGCGCAGCCGCCACCGTCAGCGGCTTCGAGACGCTCGCGATCCGCATCATCGCATCGGGCTGCATCGGCACGGTGCGATCGCGATCCGACCAGCCGTAGCCCCGCTCGTAGACCACAACGCCGTTGTACGCCACCGCGAGCGTCGCCCCCGGGATGTCGTTCTCGCACATGAGATCGATCATCGCCCGGTCGACCTCGGCAAACACCGCCGACGCGCAGCCTGTGGTTGGTCGGCACTGAGACCACGCCGACCAGCCGGCAATCAAGGCGACCACACAGAACACAACACGTCGGAGCAGCATCTTCGATCCCCAGCCCACCACTCCAGAGCATACTCCGTGCCGCTTCAACCCGTC
>JBCBMF010000038.1:0-17999 GCA_039822905.1 Planctomycetota bacterium | reverse complement strand
TGGTTGTGCCAGATACGCCGGTTTGGAGACGTTGCTGCCACATATTTACCCCAGATAACTGAAGTGGAACAGCTTTGGGTCAACGGGAGTGAAGTGGTGTTGCACGGGCACCGATAGACCATGCGAACCCCTGGGATAAGGGATGATCGCATGGCGGAGCCGAAACCAAGCACGACCGTTCAAGTTCTTCGGCTGGTGGTGTGCTGCTTCCTTATCTCGGTACAGGCTGCTCTTGCCTCCGGCTTGCTCGTAGATGGATGGCTTGGTGTAGTACTTGTCATCTTCTTCTGCACCTGCGCGATCTGCTCGCTGCGCGGTGCCTTGGCCGTCGTCCGACATCGCATCAGAAGCAACACGAAGAAAGCCAACCTCTAACGCGTCTCGATAACCCCAAGATCACGCTTCGTAAACAGCCGCTCGAACCGGATGCCGGCCTCGGCCATGTTCTCGGCCGCGCCCTCCAGCCGATCGATCACCGCGATCGCCGCCATGACCGATGCGCCGGTCTCGGCGATCGTCTGGCACGCCTCGATGGCCTGGCCCGCCGTGGTCGCGACGTCTTCGAGCAGGATCACGCGCTCGCCGCCTTCGAGCTTCCCTTCGAGCTGCTTCGCGGTGCCGTAGTCCTTCTTCTGGTTGCGGATGAACACGCAGGGCCGGCCCAGCCGCAGCGCGGTGGCGGTGACCAAGGGAATCCCGCCCAGCTCCGCGCCCGCGAGCCGGTCGGCGCTTGCGCCGGCGTCCGCCTCAAGCCGCTCGATCGTCTCAGCGAACAGGTCGGCGACAGGCCCGAGAATCTCGGGCCGGGTGCTGAACAGATACTTATCCAGGTAGTATGAGCTCGTACGCCCCGACCGCAGCGTGAACGTGCCGCGCAGCAGCGAGGCCTCGGCGATCTTCGATGCGAGTTCCTGCCGATTCATCGTCGCCCCCCTGCAATGCACACGTGGTACGCTCGTTGAGCCATCGCGAGCCGCCCGCGTGAGCGGGCGGGCACACGATGCAGGAGGATACCGATGCGCACCATCACTCTCTCGACACTGCTCTTCTTTGCCACGCCCGGTATCGCGCTCGCGCAGGATGACAGCGCGCCCGGATCCGCGGCCGACGGCCTGCTCGGCGGCCCGAACGTCGAGGTCGAGACCGAGACCCCCACGCTCGTCGAGCGCGACCTCGAGGGCCAGCTCCGCCCGCTCGAGACCCGCGCCGAGGTCGCGGCGATCGGCCTGCTGGGCCTGACCGATGACGAGCGCGAAGCCGTCGATGTGCTGATCTTGGAGCGCGCCGCCCTCGCCGACGAGATCGCCTCGGACAACCGCCAGCTTCTCAACCAGCTGCGTTCCGCGGCGAGCGCTGCATCGAACAACGAAGGTGCTGGTACCCGCGGCCGACGCGGCGGCGCGAGCCGCGAGCTGATGGGCCAGCTCCGCGAGGCCCTCGCGCCGATGCTCAGCCAGGAGCCGCTGGTCGACCACTTCGCCGCCGCGCTGCCCGAGGCGTCGCAGGCGCAGTACAAGGCGATCGTTGCCGAGTGGTACGAGGCGAACTCGGCCGAAGCACGGGCGGGCATGAACGGCGGCATGAACGGCAACATGAACGCCCGCCCGGCACGCGCCCGGGTTGCCGGCGCTCTGCAGGCCGTCCGCCTCGAGATCCGCAACGCGCTCCAGCGCGGCAGCGACGAGCGCACCGATCGGCTCGACCGCATGATCGCCGCCCTCGAGCTCACGCCGGAGCAGGAGGGCACCGTGCGCCAGATGATCCGCGAGTTCAACGAGGCCAACAAGGACCTCGACGACGCCGACAAGGCCAACCGCTCCAAGCTCATGCAGTCGATCTTCAACATGCTCGAGCCCGAGCAGCGGCGGAAGGCCATCCGCAACCTGCAACAGCAGCGTTAACCGCGGCCCGCCCGAGCGCGTTCCGAAAGCCCGCCTCTTGCACCGCCAACAACGGCGCGGGAGGATGCTCGTATGACTGCAGCTCGATCCAGACTCACACTTCTTCTCGCTGTCGCGATCGCCGGCGTCGGCGCTGCACAGGATGCGTCGCCCCTGAGCGGGCCGGCGGTCAAACGGGAATCGACCGCGCCCACGCTGATCGAGCGCGACTACGAGGGCCGGCTCCGCCCGCTCGACCGTCCTCCCGCGATCGCGGCGCTCGATCTGCTGGGGTTGACCGACGACGAGCTTGCCGACGCCCGCGAGATCGTGGCCGAGCGTGCCGCGCTTGTCGAACGGCTCGTCTTCGGCAACCTGCTGCTGCTCGGCGAGATCGAGACCGCGCTCTCGAACGCGCCGCCGCACGCGAACCTCGCCGTTGTCGACCCCGAGTTGTCCCGGCGGTCGGTCGAGGCCTTCGGCGCGATGTGGGAGGGGCCCCGGCTGTCGCACCAGATCCGTCGGACGCTGCCCGAGCACGCGCGGGCCGAGTACGGCTCGCTGGTCGCCGACTGGAAGGTCGCCGCGATCGAACAGGCCCGGGCCGACGGCCCGCCCCAGGGCGTTTGGCCCTTCGAGGTCGTCGAGCGTGAGATTCTGACCCGCGAGATGACCGCGGCGTACGAGCGGGGCCAGGCCGGCCGCGACCAGGCCTACGAAGAGTTCCTCGACGCGCTCGAACTCGACCCGGCGATCGAGGGCGAGGTCCGCCGGGTTGCGCTCGATGCCTATCTGAAGATCCTCAACGACACGGGCCGCGAGCCGAACAAGGCCGAGGAGGCCCGGATCTTCCGCGAGATGCTGGCGGTCATCCCCGAAGAGGACCGCCCCCGCGTCTGGCGGGCGGTGCTGCGGATGGGCATGGACGAACCAGGCTGACACGACTCGCGCAAGGGAACCTGTGTCGGGCCCGGGCGTCGGTAGTCTCATGGAGATGACCCGTTACCTGGAGACGACCGCAATGAAGACCCGCCGAGCATTCAGTGCTCTTGATCTGCTCGCCGCGACGGCCGCGGTTGGCGTCGCCGCCGCCGTGGCCCAGCCCGTGCTCAACGGCGGTCGCCAGACCGCCCAGGCCATGACCAACACCAGCCAGCACCGGCTGCTCTCGTCGCAGCAGGCGATGTTCATCATGGCAAACGACGGCGCGTTCACCGGCCCCACCACCTCGGGCTGGCCGGGCCAGAACGGCCTGCCGATCGACGGCGGCCGCTTCGTCGGCAACACCACCTCCACCACGCCCGTGCAGCAGCAGGACTGGATCACGCCCCTCGTCGGCGACCTGTTCGGCTTCAGCCCCAACCGCGCGCTCCGCACGCAGCAGCTCTACGAGACCATCCGCGACCCGCGGCAGGGTCGCACGATCGACCGCTTCTTTAGCGGGAGCAACCCGACCGACATCGCGGACTTTCAGGACCTGCTCGCCAGCGGCGATGGCATCCGGGCCAGCAGCTATCTGTCGCCGGCCGCGTTCCAGTTCTGGGGGACACCGCGAGGCTGCGCGTTTGTCCCGGGTAAGCCGCTCGGGCCATGCGATGCTGACACATGGCGTCAGAAGTTCGGGGGCGTTCCGCACAACTTCAGCGGCGCGATCGCGGGCAACATCAACACACCTCGCGGCTATCTCCCGCGCATCGACCAGGTCGGCACCTCGTCCGCCAACAAGGTTCAGTTCGCTGACGGCACCCGTTTCCTCGAAGATGGGCTGCTCGATATCGACACGGATCCGGCACCGGTCGGCTTTGGCAACCACCTGTCTGGCTTCTTTGGTTGGGAGGGCGAGATTTCCTACGGCCGCCAGTCGCGCAGCGGCCCCGGCAACATCCGCCTCTCCGCCCGCCGCGCGGGCTTCCGCGACACCAGCCTCGAAGGCCGGGTCATGTACGTCACCTTCTTCGACGGCTCCACCCGCCCGGTCACGCTGACCACCGCCAAGAGCCGCATCGACTGGTGGGCCCCCACCGGCCGCGAGTGGGTCCGCACCGACACCCTCGCCCCCGAGCGCGAGGGCCTCGTGTCGCCGGGCGACCTGATCCCGTAGTCCGTTCCCGGGCGGGGCGTCCCAACCGGACACGCAACCCCGGTTTGCAGTCCGCATCGCACCGGCCGCATCGCACCGGCCGCATCGCATCGGCCGCATCCCATCGGTACGGGTCCCGGTACGCCCATCTCTCGCAGGGCCCTATGCTTGCGGCCCGTCCGTCCCGGTGGGTGCTGGTGGCAGCTACGGACGGATGAACTCCGCCGGAGGGATCGATCATGCGCACGTCCGCCGCTCTCGCTGTTGTTCTCGCCGCTGGCGTCTCGGCCAGCGCCGTCGCCCAGATGGTCACGCCCGCGCCGCCGCCCAAGCCGGAGGAGGAGTACACCCCGCCCCCGCAGCGCGAGCCGGTCCGCCCCGTCGCACGCCCGGCCGAGCCCGCGGAGCCCGCCTTCGACCCGACCACCGTCGAGTTCGAGCCGATCTTTACCACGGGCGACGACGGCATGATCGTGCACCCCGAGGGCGCGGTCGAGTACGCCGCGATCCGCAACAACCCGCTGATCGACGATGACGTGCGGTTCCTGATCGACGAGCTGCTGATCGAGCGCGACGCCAAGGCCGAGGCCGTCGTCATCGGCAGCCCGCGCGAGGCCATCGAGCTGGGCCTGGGCATCGTCGAGACCATGGACTTCGGCGACCGCACCACGGTCGAGAACATCGCGCGTGTCGCGCAGGAGCTCCAGATGGGCGGCGGCGCGATCGCCGACCTCGCCAACCAGGGCGTGCTGACCGACCAGGCCCGCGCGATGAGCGTGCACATCTGGCAGACGTACAACCAGGCCGTCACCGCCGAGCTGACCGCGAGGTTCGAGGATTCGGAGGAGCCCAACGCGCTGCTCAACGCGCAGTCGCGCTACCTGATGGGCGCGAGCATGCAGGAGATCGATCTCGCGTTCGACCGCGTCGCCCGCCGGGCGCTCGAGCGGCTGGACAACCCCGAGGCCGCCGAGGCGCTGAGCCTTGAGGGCGTCGAGTTCCGCCGCGCCGCCGCCGCGATCCTCGACCGCCTGAGCGACGAGCGGCTGGAAGAGGTCTTCAAGTAAGCGCGGCCCGCCGATAAGCCCGGACCGCTCGCGAGGCCGCACAAACCAGCGGGTCTGCGACCCATAAGCGTGATGCACCGCCGTCCGCGTCGCCGCGGGCCGTTTCGCGTGTATGGTGCTGACCTGCACCGGGCGCGACCGGTGCGACGGGAGCACCGCGATGACCGATTCCCCCACGACGCCCGAGACTGCGCCGGACACGCCGACAAACGCAGCCGCGACGGCCGAGCAGCCGAGCCTCGTCCCGCCCGCCTCGCGCACGCCGCTGGTGCTCTCGCTCGTGCTCGGCGCGATCGCGTCGCTGCTGCCGATCGTCGTCGGTCTCGGCCGAAAGTACTTCGGCTTCGAGACCGAGACCGACGTCGTCAGCCAGTTCGTCATCGACGCGGGCCGGTTCCTCGCGGGCTCGACGCCCGACCTCGAGTACCACCCGCCGGGCTACGCGGCGCTGCTCGCGGCCTCGAAGCTCGCGATCGATGACTGGCTCGTCGCCGGGCTCGTGCTCACTGGTATCGCCACGCCGCTGGCGCTGCTCGCGTCGTATGTGCTGGGCGAGCGGCTCGCCGGGCCGGCGTACGCCCACCGCCGGTGGGTCGGCTTCGCGTGCGTCGCCTCGTGCGTCGGCTCGTTCACGTTCCTGAAGTTCACGGCGCAGGCGACGAGCGAGATGCCGTTCACGGCGGTCTTCCTCGGCTCGCTCGCGTTCACGGCGTGCGCCGCACGTGGCAGCAAGCTCTGGTGGATCCCCGCCGGCGTGCTCGCGGCGTGCGCCGTGCTCATGCGCACCAACGGCATCACCATCGTCCCCATGCTCGCGGTCACCTCGATGCTCTGCGCGTGGGACGGCCGATGGAACATCGCCTCGGCGCTCAGGCTCATCAAGCCGGGCGTCGTGCGCAGCCTCTGCTGGGGTGTGCCGTTCGCGCTGGTCATCGCGGGCTGGGTCGCGGTCGCGATCACCAAGGACGCGCCGATCACGCCCAGCAAGAGCCACGTGAACCTCGCCTCGACGTACTTCGCCGAGACGAGTCGAGGCCGCTACGGCGAGTCGTTGCGCGAGATGGAAGCCAAGTTCGAGAGCATGGGCGATGTCCTGACCTACGACCCGGCCAAGATGATCACGCTCTACCTGCAAGACCTCTCGCGCCTGCCGATTGATCTCGTGCCCAAGGCCATCAACCCGCTGACGATGCTGCTCGCGGTGATCGGCCTGTTCCTGGTGCCTCGTGTGTCGCGATCGCCCGCTGTGCTGGCGCTGGGCCTGTGCCTGGCCGCGTCGCTGATGTTCATCAACTTCAAGATCTACTACGACCGGTTCTACATCTTCGCGGCCCCGTCGTTCGGCGTGTTCGCGGGCTTCGCCGCGGTGCGCATCGCGCAGGTCTTTCCGCGCCGGCTCGTCGCGGTCGGCGTCGCGGGTCTCACGCTCGCGCTCGTCGGCGCGGCGGGCTTTGTCGCCCACAAGGAACGCCAGAGCCACCACAGCTACGACGACTGGATGGCAACCGCGCTCGCCGACATGCAGCCGTACCTGGCCCAGGGCGGCGTCGTTTTCGAGCGCACGCGGCATGTCACGCACGAGACCCCCGCCGCGCACGGCGAGCTCTCCGAGCATCTCGAAGTCGAATCACTGCGCACCGCGATGCAAGCGCAGGCCGCGCTCGACGAGGGCGCTGTGTACCTCTTCGACACGTCCTACCTCAAGAGCCCATGGAAGCAGACCGCGCGCGACATCGCCGTCGACGAGCCCTGGCCCTCGTGGCTCGAGCCCGTCGCCAGCGGCGACCGGTGGGAGCTGCTGCGCTTCGCGCCCGGCGGCTGAGCCGGCGCGGACCTGTCCATACAGAACTCTTTAATTAGGGCGAGTTTATCTGGAATAGACTTGCCCCATGCGATCAGCGCCCGGACCCGAAAGCCCGCGACCGCGACTCGCGGACATCGTGCCGCTCGGCCCGGGTGTGTCGCTCCGCTGCCCCGCCTGCCGGTACGACCTCGCCGACGCCACGCTCTACCGCTGCCCCGAGTGCGGCGAGAGCTTCACGCTCGACGACATCATCCTCCGCGAGCGGCCCGCGGTCTGGCTCTGGGCCGCGTGGTACGCCATCTGCGGCACGATCGCCCTGCCCGGCGCGCTGATGCTCCTCAGCGTGCTGCACGCTGAGACATCGAGCGGCGCCGTGCTCGCGGCGTCCGTCCCGCTCTCGATCGGTGGGCTGCCGATCGCCGCCATGCTGCTGCCCTCGGCCGTCCTGCCCGGCTGGCGCGTCCGGGGCGGGTTCGGGCTGACCAAGTTCGTCATCCTCCTCTGGCCGCTGCTCTGCCCGGCCCTCTGGCTGCTCGGAGCATCGCTCTACCTCCTCGCCGCGGGGTACAGCTGACCGAGACCCCCGCCGCGGGGCTTCCGCCGGCGAACCCGCCCGAATTCGCTTTGCACCCGGACCCGCCGCCGATAAGCTGTCGCTGCGAGGGTGGTGGTTCGCCCTCGCAGCAAGACGCCCGAGCGATGGGAAGCGGTCCCGTCGCCGGGTCGGTTAGTGGGAAAGAAAGGGATATCACAATGAACACGTTCGCTCGCTTCGCCGCGTGCGCGGCCGGTGCTGTCGCATCGTCCGCCGCAGCCCAGTCGGCCTTCACCGACTTCGCCGCCTGGGAAGCCGCCGCCGGCAACCCCGCCGTCACCGACGACTTCTCGTCCTACGGCGTCGTCAGCCTGAACCTCGGTTCCAACGACTTCAACGGCTTCTCGATCGTGCTCGCCGGCGCGGGCACCGCCGGCAGCAACATCAACAGCGCCTCGAACCTGACCTTCACCCTCGGCGGTGACCTCGACTCGATCAGCTTCGTGTTCGACCAGCCCATCACCGGCTTCGGCGGCACCTGGCTCAACAGCTTCGTCAGCAACGGCCTGACCGTTGAGGTCAACGGCGTCGCCTTCAACGTCGAGGACTCTGTTGGCGCGCCGAACTTCGACTTCATCGGCTGGGCCGGCGGCGGCGAGTTCAACAGCCCGACGATCACCGTCACCAACCCGACCGGCGCGACCGAGTTCGCCGCCCTGAGCGACATCAGCTGGGCACCCATCCCCGCGCCGGCCTCGGCCGCGCTCTTGGGCCTGGGCGGCCTCGCCGCGGCGCGCCGCCGCCGCTGATCGCAACCCCGTCTTTCGCGCACGCCCGCGGCTCACGCCGCGGGCGTGGCTTCCTCTCGAAATGTCGCGCCGCCAACGAGCCCCCAGCGCAAGCTGGCGGACCCGACCACCGTACGCCATGAGCATCCCCTCGCTCGCGCGAGGGGCTCGTCAGAACGGGAGCCCCACCAAGTACACTCAACCCATGCCCGACGCCGACCAGATCAAGGCGTACCTCGCCGACCGCGACGTGCCCTGCCCGCGCTGCGGGTACAACCTACGCGGCGTTGCGGACCCCACCTGCCCGGAGTGCGCGGGCGAGATCTCGTTCAGGCCCGATGCCATCCGCTGCGAAGGCATGAGCGAGAACGACCGCAACGATGTCCTTGTGCCCGTGCTCATCGGGCTCGCGTTCGCGCTGTGCGGCACACTGTGCGCCGCGCTCATCGCCTCCTGGTCGGGCAGCCCGGCCTGGGCGCTCGTGCTGTTCTTCGCCGCCCTCGGGATCGTGGCACTCGCGGCCCTCGCCCGACGCAAGACCGGCTGGTTCCTGCGCCAGCCCCCGGCGTGGCAGGTCTTCTTCGGCCTGCTCGCCTGGATCTGGCTCATCGGACCTGTCGTGGCCGGCTTTGTATATGTGACAAGTTCTCTCTTCTTTGGATGGCCATGATGTCCGACGCCGACCAACTCAGGGCCTACCTCGCCGAGCGCGACGTGCCCTGCCCGCGCTGCGGGTACAACCTGCGCGGCGTGACTGAGCCGGTGTGCCCGGAGTGCGAGTTCAGTCTGACATTGGAGTTACACGGTCGTAACGTGGATCGCGATCGCCGGGTACAGCGGACACTCTTTCTGATTCCGCTCTCTATGGCGATTGCTGGCTCGACCTGGATTGCTATGTGGTTTCACGTTTTTCTCCAGATCGGTCTAACGCCGCTGTGGTCGACGACGACCGTGGTGCAAATCTGTGCGGTTGCTACCTTTTCGGTTGTATGGATTGTCCTAGCTATTCGCTCGCGCCATGGTGGTTCCGCGCGTGTGGTTCGTGCCCTCGGGATGGCGTTCGTCGCCTACGCACTGTTCCAACTGGTGATGATGATGGTGCGATTCTTGATGTAGCCACGCCCTAACGAACCCATCCCCCCACTCCGCGTACAGACACACATCGGCCCAGCCGATATCCCTCCAACGCCCCGCTTGTGGGGCCCCTCGCGGGGATTCAGTGGGAGGCCAAACCCATGCTGCCGCTCGCAACAAGCCGACGCACCACCGACCTCCCGCCCGAGCTGCTCGACCACATGGCCCGCATCAAGGCCAAGGCCGTCGACTACGGCCTCGACTTCTACGAGACCGTCTTCGAGGTCCTCGACTTCGACACCATGAACCAGATCGCGGCCTACGGCGGGTTCCCCGTCCGCTACCCGCACTGGAAGTGGGGCGCCGAGTACGACCGCATGAGCAAGCGCGACGCCTACGGGCTCGGCCGGATCTACGAGATGGTCATCAACAACGACCCCTGCTACGCCTACCTGCAAGAGTCCAACAGCGTCACCGACCAAAAGCTCGTGATGGCGCACGTCTACGGCCACGCCGACTTCTTCAAACATAACTTTTGGTTCAGCAAGACCGACCGCAAGATGATGGACACAATGGCGAACCACGCCACGCGCGTCCGCCGGCACATCGAGCGGCACGGGCACGACACCGTCGAACGCTTCATCGACCGATGCCTGTCACTCGAGCACTTGATCGATCCGCACAGCTTGTTCGTCAAGCGCGAGGGCGGCGAAGACGAGTCAAGCTCGTTCGAGCCGAGCAAGCTGCCTGCAAAGGACTACATGGACCCGTTCGTGAACCCGCAGGAGGCGCTCGACGCCGAGCGCGAGGCGCACGAGCAGAAGCTCAGCGAAGCCCGCGGCAAGCACCCGGCCGAGCCCGCCCGCGATGTCCTGCTCTTCCTGCTCCGCAACGCGCCCTTGGAAGACTGGCAAGCAGATATCCTGAGCATCATCCGCAACGAGAGCTACTACTTCGCGCCGCAAGCGCAAACGAAAGTCATGAACGAGGGCTGGGCGACGTACTGGCACAGCAAGCTCTTGACCAACCACTTCCTCGACTCGTCCGAGATCATCCACTACGCCGACCAGCACTCGGGCGTGGTGCACATGGCACCCGGCGGCTTTAATCCTTATAAGATCGGCGTCGAGCTGTTCAAAGACATCGAACGCCGCTGGGACAAGGGCCAGCACGGCAGCGACTGGGACCGCATGGACGACATCGGCGCCAAGAAGCGCCACGACGACGGCAGCATGGCCGGCCGCGACAAGATCTTCCAGGTCCGCACGATCTACAACGACGTCAACTTCATCGACGAGTTCCTCACGCCCGAGTTCGTCGACCGCCACAAGATGTACCAGACCGGCCAAGACCCGCGCACCGGCGAGATCAAGATCGTCAGCCGCGACTTCGACCGCATCAAGCAAACCCTGCTCTACCGCCTGACCAACATGGGCCAGCCCATGATGTACGTGGTCGACGCGAACTACCTCAACCGCGGCGAGCTTTTCCTGGCCAACAAGTGGAACGGCCTCGAGGTCGACGCAGCCAAGGCGATGCCCACGCTCCAGAATCTGACCGCGCTCTGGGGCCGCCCCGTGCACCTGCAGGCCCGCGTGCAGGATGAGATGCGGCTGTTCACCTGCCAGTCGCCCGATGCCGAGGTGACCAGCGAGAAGATCACTGAGGACACGCCCGCGCCGGCGCACATCGTGGCCTGACGCCAGCGCTGGCGGTCTGCGACGTTTGAGCGGCCTGGGAGGGCGACCCCCCGACAATTGGGAGCCCGCTCGGTCGCCCCGCGTGCGAACGAATGGCATGGTGTGGCGTCGCCGCGGCTGTCGCGTCGGCGTCAACCCACAGCCCCCGCCCGGGGGCGGCCGCTGGAACTCGCGAGGGTCGGCGGCCGCCCCCTCGCCTTTTTTGCCCCGCCCGCCAGAAACCGCGGCCAACCCCGCGCGCTTTGCCGGCCAAACCACGGGCGGCACGTATATCTACTACGTGAACACCCCCACCACAACCAACTCCCACTCTCATCGGAACCCGTTGTGCGATAACACGATGCGCCGGTTTGCAGCATGCGTGCTCGTGGGCAGCCTGGCGATGCTGGCCGCGTGGCTCACGCCGGCCGCCGCTGCCCAGCCCGGCATCGCCCTCGGCGACCCCGCGATCGCGATCGCCCGCAACTCGTTCGCGCCCCGTGACTGGCGCATCGGCGACATCGACGACCCCGTCACGCTCGTTGTCCCCTGGTTCGGCTCCAGCAACGAGCTGCCCGACGACGCGTGGCGCACGCTGTTTGTTGCGCAGCGCGACACGGGCTTCTTCGGCGGCGACGAACCGCCCCGGCCCGAGCCCGCGCTGTTCCAGCTCCGCTACAACCCGGCCGAGTCGGCGGTCGAGATGCTCACGACCTACGTCCCGCGCGTCCTGGGCCGCGAGCCCGTGCCGGGCAACGAGGACCCGCGCGCGCTCGGCGCGATCCGAGTCGAGGGCGTGCCGCTCGACGCCGACCGCCACCACTGCGCGGTCCTCACGTTCAACCCCGCCGCCGAGCGGCTCACGCTGCACGTCGCCAGCCAGGGCTCCGAGACGATCCGCTCGGCGTCGCTGCTTGAGCCGATCGAAGCGATCCCGCGCATGACCTCGCGCGGGCGGGTCTTCATCGGCAACCCGTTCATCGGCGGCGTGTCGCACACCGGGCCGATCTTCCCCATCGTCTTCCGGCGCGGGCTCGTCAGCCTTCCCGAGTTCGAGGCGATCTGGGCGACGCCCGGCGGCCCCCGGCTCTCCGACCTCACGGGCCCCGGCTCGCGCATCGACGACGATGTCATCGTGCTGATGAATCACGGCGGCCCGCAGAACTACGAGGGGCCCGCCGAGACCAGCCGCATCCGCGCGTGGTACAGCGGCGACACCGCCACCTGGCCGACCGTCGTGACGCCGAGAGGCATCGACGCCCGCCGCGACGGGCTGCCCACCACCGACTACGCGACCATTGTGCCCACGCCGGTCTTCGAGCCCGGCATGCCGTGGTCCGGATGGTGGCAGACCGGCCTGCCCGCCGACAACCTGCGGCTCGATCTCTCACCGGTGGTCGGCACGCTCCCCAGGCTCGCCGCCGTGCTCCGCGAGTCCCGGCAGGGCGGCGCCGCGCTCACCGCGTGGGGCCTGGGCAACAGCCGGTGGGCCAACACCACGCTCACGCCGACCTCCATGACCAATCCCGACCCGCTCTCGAGATCGCACCTGCTCGGCCTGCGCGCCGCACGCCCCGACCGCGACGGCGGCCTGGTCGTCCTCAACTTCTCCGCCATCGATTCAATCGACGGCCTCGACCTGGTCGACAGCGCCGACGTCGAGATCGACCGGCGGAGCAACTGGACCCGCTTCAGCTACGGCGGCAGCTTCGCGCCGTCGCCGGGCACCGGCGCGCCCGCCCACGTCGCGTCCGGCACACCCCTCACCTTCGTCAGCGCACTCGGCCCGGGCCTCGCCGCCGACCCGGAGCCCGACCCCACGCAGTCCTTCGCGCTCCTGCTCGAACGGCCCCGCGGCGGCACCGTCGCGATCGACTTCGCAATCGCCGACAGCGACGGCACCACGAGGATCATCTCCGAAGATTCGAACGCCACGCCGCTGCCGGGCACGCCCGCCGACGGGCTGATCAGCACCGACACCACACGCGTCACCCGCACCATCACCGGCGTCACACCGACCACCATCACCGTCGACGGCGACGCGTCGGCCATCCTCGAAGGCGATGTCTTCGTGGGCGACAACGACGAGGTCGTCAACGTCGTCGCCGGTGTCGAGGGCCAGGTCGTCACCATGCGGTTCGAATGGGAGCGCGGCGGGCCGCTCGCGGGTGAGTCCGCGGCGTTCGGGCCCGTCGGCTACAGGCTCGCTGGGTTCGTGTCGAGCGACGACGCGGGCTACGCGCCCCGCCGCGGCATGCGGCTGTCGCACACCGCCGGTGGACGCGTCACGGTCGCGGGCGTCGGCCTCCGGTCGCTCGACCCAAACCGCATCTGCTACGTCCTCGCGGGCCGAGGCGGCTTCGGCCAGCAGCAGCAGGCCGACGCCGAGGCGCCCGGCACCCTCGCCGCCATGGCCGACGCGCTCGGCGTCGAGCTGTTCTTCACCGGCCTCGCGACACAGTCGCCCGGCACCCTGCCCGCGCTCGAGACGCAGCTCGGCGAGCGACTCGGCACCCACGAGTTCATCGGCACACCCGACGTCATGAACTCGCAGAGCAACACCGTGGGCAGCCAGAGCTCGCGCGGCACGCACATCGAGATCCGCGACGGCGCGCTCCAGCACGACTCCTGGGCCTACATCCAGATCCAGGACGACTTCCCCGACATGCTCGACCAGTACATGTCGCTCTGGCGGCACGACGCGCCGCACCCCAACGGCCGGGCCATGCTCGCCGCCGGCGACATGTGGTGGTCCCGCGTCGAGGCGCTCTTCGGCGTCCTGCTGACCAACAACAACTGCCTCGCCGACGTCAACCGCGACGGCGCGCTCTCGCCGAACGACTTCAACGCGTGGATCCTTGCCTACAACAGCCGCA
Source organism: Planctomycetota bacterium (assembly GCA_039822905.1). Lineage (GTDB taxonomy): Bacteria > Planctomycetota > Phycisphaerae > Phycisphaerales > UBA1924 > JANQQZ01. Next base: position 4,216 of record JBCBMF010000038.1, on the reverse strand, counting down.
TCCCCGCCGCCGAGCAGAACGGCGACGGCGTCATCGCGCCCAACGACTTCAACGCCCTGCTGCTCAACTACACCGCCGGCTGCGACTGACGCCGCCCGCGCTACCCGTCAATCTCCGGGTCGAGCAGCGGCACCCGAAGCACGCGGAACGGGCCGTCGGCGACGGGCCCCTCGGGGTTGTCGAACCCGACCTCGTGGATCCGCGCCGTCGTGACGTACAGCAGCCCGTTGTGGATGCAGAAGCTGTCGGGCCAGACGACCCGCTCGTCGGCCGTGACCACCGTCAGCTCGCCCGAAGGAAGCCGCGCCGTGATCGCGTCGCGCTCGAGCGCGGTGAAGTACAGCACGCCGTTGTCGTCCATGATCATCGCGTCGGTCGCGAAGGTCTCGCCCAGATTTTCAACCAGGTCTTCGATCAACGGCACGTTCGACTCGCTGATCGGATCGGCGATCGGATTGGCCGCCAGCCGGTTCGGCGGACGCACCACACGCCGCATCGGCGCCGTCGGCACGCGGTACAGCGTCCGCGACGTCAGCGCCTGGTAGTACAGGTGATCGCCGTCGGGCGAGAGCGCGATGCCGTCGCTGTGCACCGCGGGCGAGAGACCGGTGTCGTCGACCCACGCCTCGCCGCCGATCGTCAGCGCGACAGCCTCGGCCTTCGTGCTCGGGTGATCTTCAAGAAACCGCTCGGCCACGCCCGTCGTCAGGTCGAGCGCCACGATCGCGCCGAGCCCCGAGTCGCTGATGTACGCGAACCCGCGCTCGACATCGATCCGCACGTCGTTCAGGTACGAGCCCGGCGGCGCGGTCTCCGGGTCGAACACAAAGCTCGACCCCAGCTTGTTCTGCTCGGTGTCGAACCGGACCAGCTTCGCCCCGCCCGGCACGGGCCCCTGGAAGTTCGGCGCGCCCGTATCGAGCACCCACATCCGCCCCGCGTCATCGACGTGCATCGCCTGCACGCACACGAACGCCACATCGCCCGGCACGCCCGGCGACCACGTGTTCCACGCCCGATCCGGGAAGGCCAGGGGCGGCGTCGGATCGCCCGGGAAGAACTCGAGCACGCTGTCGCCGTGCCCCGCGTGCCACCGCGGCGCGGACAGGAAGATCCGCCCGCGCGGCGTGATCGCGATCCCGATCGCCTGGAACGTCTCGATCGCGAGCAGCTGCTCCGGCACCGCCCGCGTCGCCGTCGTCAGCCGGTTGCCCCACGGCACGAAGCCTTCCGAGCCCGGGTTCGCACGCTGGGTATAGAACGACACGTCGGAAAGCGGGATCGCCCGCTCATCGCCCGACCCGCAGCCGCCCAGCAGACCAGCGACACCAACCGACAGCATGCACACCACGCCAGTACTCTTCATACGGCAAGCGTATCCGACGTACGCTCCCGGCGATGGCGTACGAGGACCCCGCATACGACGACACACTCGACCCCGAGGGGCCTTCGGCCGACGACATCGCACGCTTCGGCCGCGATGGCTCCGACTGCCCCAGCTGCGGCGCCGAGGTCTTCGACGACGCCACGGTCTGCCCGATCTGCGGCGACCTGCTCACACGCGACACCAGCACGACCAAACCCTGGGCCGCCCTGGTCGCCGGAGCCATCCTGCTCGCCTTCCTTCTCATCTAGCTGCTTTAGGCCGAGGACCGCAGAGAGTCGAGGAGCCGGCCGACGGCGTCAGCGAAGACCGACCGATCAAGCTCCCCGAGCCGACGCTGGGCGACAACGCTGGACAGGGTCATGGGCTTGGACCACTTGATTGCCGACGTCACGCGCAGTCCGCTCGATGGAAAGGCCGGGTCGCTGTCGCGGACCAGCACCTCACAGACGCCGTTGGGTTTCGATGTCAGCGGCAGCGCGATGAAGTCATCGCTCCGCTCGGCGGGAATCGCAACGACCACAATCGGTCGCAGTTTCGACGATGAAAGACCGGTGAAGGGATAGCTCGCGAGCAGGATGTCTCGAGGCTTAAACCGCTTCGCCGTCATCGGGCGAGTATACGTCCTCGTCCGGGTCATCCCAGAACGCAAGCGTCCCGGAACTCTCGACAAGTATCATGTGATCGCGAGTATCAGGTTCCGAGAACCCCGCCGGCACGACGTCAACACGGTGCGAAGCGGCAGACGTTCGCGCGGAGACAACGTCGGAATCGATCCGCAGGATCGCCCCGTCGGGTCCGTGCACTCGAACGTCAGAATGGTTCATCGCTGTCATCGCTTCACTCGCTCGGCGGAGACAGGATCTCGAATCGCCGCTCCATGATCGGGTGCCCGTTCCCGGAGAATCGGACAAAGTATGTTGCCGCTTCGGGGAAGACCAGATTCTGGAAGAAGAAGGACATGTCGATCACATCCGTCGCCGCCACCTCCTTCGGGAACGGGCCCTCCATGCCATCAATCACGTCGTCCGTTTCTCCATGAATGATCTCCAGCCGACCGGTGCCGCCGGACCGCAGTCCTGTGAGTGATACGAACACGGCAAGCCTGGGATGCGTCACGGGCACCTTCGGCGTCAGGATCGCGTTGAAGAGCCCCACGAGAGCCGTCTTTCCGCCAGGGTCCTGATAAATATTGTCGCACAAGACCAGCGCGATGCCCGAAGGCTTGACGGGGTGGTCGCTCATCGGATAATCATAGTTCGCCCCAGAGTCAGCCCGCTACTCCGTCCTGAACCACGCCACCAGCGAGTCGTTCTGGACGTCGAGGCTCAGGAGCCGAACCCGCCGGCCGTCGCCGAGGCGGATGACCGCATCCTCGAACATCGGCGCATCGCCCGCCAGCTTGGTGAAGATCGCCTCGCCCTCGGCCGAGTCGACCAGCGACACCGGCAAGTGCTCGCGCAGCCGCCCGCCGTCGCGCCCTAAGACCAGCCGCGCCGGCAGGCCCAGCCGACCGACCGACACGCTCGTCGCCCGCATCCACAGCGAGCCGTCGCCGCGGACCTCGGGCGCGAGCGTCGCGCCGAAGACCCGCGTTCGGCGGTCGCCCGTGCGCACCCGCGCGCCGATGCGGAAGCGGCCGTCAACAAACGCCACGCGCACCTCGTCCACGCTCTCGGGCCAGCGCACACCCCCCACCGGCGCGCGCTCGACCAGCGCACCCCGCGCGTCGTAAACGTCCTCGAACTCCTCGGCCGTCATCCGCGGCAGCCACACCGGCAAACGCAGATTCAGCCACGCGTTCGCGCCGTCGTCCGACAGCTTCACGGGCCACTCCACCGCCTCGGTCGTCGCGCCCTGGTGGTCGGCCGTGATGTGCGTGATCGCCCCGTTCTCGACCCGGCGGGCCAGCTCGGCCATCTCGATCGACCGCAGCGACGCCCCGCTCCACCACCGCGGCTCGCTGTCGGCCAGCGTCATCGCGAACAGCCCGACCCCCACCACGCCGCACGCCGCGAGCACAAACCCCCACGCGATCCGCACGCGGTACCGGTTCGTCCAGCGGATCGTCCGCAGCACCGGCAGCCGCACCCCCGGCGGCAGGTCGCGCCAGATCTCGACCGCCGACACCCCCCGCGCCGAGCCGACCTTCTCTGCGAGTTCCTCTTGCGTCTCGGCGTCCGGTTCCGCCGCGGGGTAAGCCACGGGTTCATTGGGCACAGCCCGCGGGCCGGGCCTGGGCGGCTTGATCTCGATCACCCCCATCGCCTTGGCGGGCTCGGATGATGCGGCATCTCTCGCCGACGATTTGGCCGGTGTCGGCACAGGAATCGGCGCATCGGGCTTTGCCTCAGTCTCCGGCGGAGCCTTCGTCTGAGACGGCGGCTTGGGCGTCTTCACGGACGATCGCGCACCACCGCCCGGCCGCGCCCGCCGGGCCCTGGCCTTCCTCCGTGATGACCCACGCCGGCTCACGCGTGCATGGTCGCCTGTGGGAGCGGATCGATCAAGTCGGTCCCGAGCTCACGAGCCCAAAGCGGACGCGAGGCGCCCCGCCGCCGAGACCCCGCTGCTCAGTCGCACCCTCTGTTGAAAGCAAGGACCCAGGCGTTGAAGTCGTTGGGTGTGACCTCGCCGTTGCGGTTCACGTCCGCCGCGCACGGCGGGCGGGGGATGAGGAGGTAGGCCGCGAACTCACCCATCGGGTTGATGCCGTTGCCGACGATCCATCCGTCGTCGTTGATGTCCGCCGGCCCGAGGCCCCCGAACTCGGCCAGGGCGCCGAACGGGTTGCCCGAGGAACTGCTCAGCGTCCATCCGCTGGCGCTGCCG
>JBCBMF010000037.1:0-18401 GCA_039822905.1 Planctomycetota bacterium | reverse complement strand
CGCCGCCGCCGTGGCTGTGGTTGTGCTCGCCATCATCGTGCGAGTGCTCGTGGCTGTGTGTTGTGCCGTCGTCGTGCGAATGCTCGTGCTCGTGCGCATCATCGGGGCTGTGCGCATGATCGTGGTCGCCCTCGTGCTCATGCTCGTGGCTGTGTGTTGTGCCATCGTCATGCGTGTGCTCGTGGGTGTGTGCATGATCGTGCCCGCCGTGCGAGTGGCCTCCCGCGCCGCGACCGCTGCGCCACTGGACCGGCATGACGGTGCCGGCCTCGAGGTGGTCGTAGTCGCCCGCGCTCATCTGAGTGCGATCGACGAGCATCGCGCCGTCGACGTAGTCGCCGCCGTCCTCGCCTGCGCCCGGGAAGACCACGGCGAACTTGCCATGGCCCTCGTAGACCGCGTACGGCTCGCTGTGCGCGGGCACGTCGTAGTTTGCGGCCTCGACGTAGGTCACGCTCTGGGTCGTGATCTGGATCTGGACGACCTGCACGTACGCCGCGAAGAGCGCGAGCGCGGTGAGGGCTGCCGAGCCGATGGCGAAGCCCTTGCCCGTGGCGGCGGTCGTGTTGCCGAGGCTGTCGAGCATGTCGGTGCGCTCGCGGACCTCGGGGGGCTGGCCGGTCATCTCGGCGTTGCCGCCGGCGTTGTCGGCGATCGGGCCGTAGGCGTCGGTCGCGAGCGTGATGCCGAGCGTCGAGAGCATGCCGACGGCGGCGATGCCGACGCCGTAGAGGCCCATGAGGAAGCTATCGGCACCGCCTGCGAACGCGAAGGCCGCGATGATGGCGATGACGACGACGAGCAGCGAGGCCCAGGTCGACTTCATGCCCTCGGCGATGCCGGAAATGATGACGGTCGCCGGGCCTGTGAGCGCCTGCTCGGCGATCCGCTGCGTGGGCTTGTGCTCGTAGCTGGTGTAGTACTCGGTCGCGTAGGCGATGACGTTACCGGCGAGAAGACCCGTGAAGATCGCGAGGCCGAGGCGCCACCAGGTCGTGCCGACCTCGGCGAGCGCGGCGCTCTCGTTCGCTCCGCTGAGCAGGAACCACAGCGCGCCGAACGCGGCGACGGCGATCAGGGCCGACGCGACGTACACGCCCTTGTGCAGGCCCTTGAGCAGCTTGGCGAAGCTGGCGTTCTCCTCGGCCTTCACCGTGAAGATGCCGGCGATCGAGCAGAAGATGCCGAGACCCGCGATCGCGAGCGGGGCGGCGGCGAGGGCGAACGCGAAGGTCGTCGCCTGGCCAGCCGTGTCAAAGTCCATTGTGAACGCGGCCGCCGCACCAAGGGCGATGGTCGCGAGAATCGAGCCGTAGTACGACTCGTAGAGGTCGGCACCCATGCCGGCCACGTCGCCGACGTTGTCACCGACGTTGTCCGCGATAGTGGCGGGGTTGCGGGCGTCGTCCTCGGGGATGCCCGCCTCGACCTTGCCGACGAGGTCGGCGCCGACGTCGGCGGCCTTGGTGTAGATGCCGCCGCCGACGCGGGCGAACAGGGCCTGCGTCGACGCGCCCATGCCGAAGCTGAGCATGATGGTCGAGATCTCGGCGAGGCCGAAGTCGGTGAAGCTGTTGAGCACGAAGAACCAGATGCTGACGTCGAGCAGCGCGAAGCCGACGACGACGAGGCCCATGACCGCGCCCGAACGGAACGCGACGGTCAGGCCGTCGTTGAGCGACTGCTTGGCGGCAAAGGCGGTCCGGGCCGAGGCGTTGGTCGCCATCTTCATGCCGAACCAGCCGCAAAGGCCCGAGAGCAGGCCGGCGATCGGGACGCCCGCGAGCGTGAGCGGGGCCTGGAGTTCGAGCGCGACCATGCCGCCGAGGAAGATGAGCAGCAGGACGAAGACGCCCGCGACGACTTTGTATTGGCGGACGAGGTACGCCATCGCGCCCTCGCGGACGGCCTGCGCGATGCGGACCATCTCGTCGTCGCCCTCGGACTGCTTCATGACCGAGCCGCTGAAGGTCTTGGCCATCAGCAGGGCGATTATGCCGCCGATAGGGGCGAAGTAGTACAGCCACGGGATGTCGCCGATTTCGGCGAGCATCAGGACCGGGTCGAGCGTTGCCATGCCGATGGTCTCCACTTGCGGGGTTGCCGAGGCCCGTCATCGACGGCGCACCGAGCGTTCTTGGCGCGGACGGCAACAAACTCATGATGCGGCAGGCCCGCCCCCTTCACGACAACCGAGATCGGTCGCGGGCCTCGGGTCAGGAATCCGCCAACGCCGCTGTGTGAGCGCCGCCACGGGGGGAAACAAAAACGCCCGGCGATCGGCCGGGCGCGTGCGTTAGCGTTCTTTGGCGCGACGCGACTCGGCCTTGCGGGCCGCCCGACGCCGACGCTCGGAAGGCTTCTCGTAGAACTCCTTCCGCTTGATCTCTTTGGTCAGCCCTTCCTTCTCGATGAGCTTCTTGAACCGGCGCATCATCTGCTCGGGTGATTCGTTGTTCCGTGCTTTGATCCGGATCGCCATCGAGGACACTCTCCTAGGAGCTCATTCGGCTTCGTTCGAAATAACCAGCTTTCCCGATCGCGGCTCGGCTGGTATACAACCGACACGCTTCGGGCAGCAAGTAAAGGCACCCCGCCTGCCCCTTTCAAGCCGATGACACTCTCGGGAGACGCCGCGAGCGAAGGTTGGAACAGGCTCGCTGGGGTCCAAACATACGCCGATGCTGCTGGTCGATACCTACAACGTGCTCCACACCCCGGCCGCCCTTCGGTCGCTGCACGACGAGCCGACGCCCGGGCACCTCGCCGTGCTCGTCGCCGCGAGCCGGTTTCGGCGGGATCGGGCTGTACTGATCTGCGACGGCTCCCCGCATCCCGAGCACCTGGGCCCGTCGGCCGACCAGCGGGCCGAGTTTCGGTATCGCGTGGAGGGCGTCGAGATCGTCTACGCCGGGCCCGGCCGGGATGCCGATTCCCTCATCGAGCGGTGGATCGCCCGAGACTCGGCCCCGCGTCGGCTCAAGATCGTCTCCAACGACCGCCGGCTGATCCGGGCCGCGAAGGCTGTCCGGGCGAGGCCCGTGTCGGCCGACGGGTTTGTGGAGACCTTGCTGGACGACGCCGAGCGGGCGGGCAAGCGGTGGGTCCGGCCGGCGTTTGCGACCGAGGTGCCCTTGAGCCGGGCGGCTGTGCAGTACTGGCACGAGCTCTTCGATCTCGATCTCGACGACTTGCCCACGAACCCCGCGCCGGCCGCACCGACACCCGATCCGCCACCGGCCCCCAAGACGCCGAAGCCAAAGCCGGCGTCGCCCAAGCCATCGCCGACGCGCACCCCCGATCCGATCGATCCGATCTTGGCCCAGGCGCTCGAAGAATGGCGGGGCCGGCTCTCGCTGGACGATCTCGATATGAACCAATGGCTGGGCGACGAACCACCATCTCGGGACTCGTGATCGCGGCATTGCTCGCTGTCGGCTGCCGATCGACCGTAGCGACCCAGGGCCACCACGGCGTGCGAGCGACCTGGTCGCCCCCGGTGCTGAGCGCAACGCTCGACGACCCGATCCGCGCGACCGACATCGCGGCCGCGGCTGAGGTCGCACTCCGGCGGATGGGCTACACCATCGCTGAGCGCCACTCGTCAATCGACCGCGCAACAGTCACGGCACTCACGCCCGGCGGCACACGGGTTGACCGCATCGTCGTCAAGGCCGAGCCCGACGTCCGCGACATCCGCGTCGAGATCATCACGCGTGCACGCCCCGACGAAGACCGCGCGAGGGTCGTCCTCGATGAGATGCTCGTCTTGCTCGGGCAGTAAGACCGTTTAGCGCTTGTCGATCGGCGTGTAGGGCACATCATGCGGCCCGACGTACTGCGCCGCAGGACGGAACAGCCGGTTGTCGCTCAGCTGCTCGATCACGTGCCCCGACCAGCCGCCGATGCGGCTCATCGCGAACATAGGTGTGAAGAGGTCGAGCTTGAGACCGATGCAGTGATACGTCGTTGCGCTGTAGAAGTCGACGTTGGGATAGATCCCCTTCGCGGCGACCTCACGTTCCATGATCTGCTCGATCGCGTGCGACTTCGCGTACAGGTCCGCGTTGCCCGTGTCCTCGGCGAGCTGCTTGGCGAGGGTCATCAGGTACGTCGCCCGCGGGTCCTTGGCCTTGTAGACCCGGTGCCCGAAGCCCATGATCTTCTCTTTGCGCTCGAGCTTGCCCATGATGTACTCTTCGACGTGATCGACGCTGGGGATCTCGTTGAGCATGTGCATGACGCCCTCGTTGGCGCCGCCGTGCAGCGGGCCGCGGAGCGAGCCGATAGCGGCGGTGAGCGCCGAGTACACGTCGCTGAGCGTCGAGATCACCACGCGGGCGGCGAAGGTCGAGTTGTTGAGGCCGTGATCCGCGTGCGTGATCATGCAGATGTCGAAGGCGCGAGCCATCGTCTCGGTCGGCTTCTCATCGTTCAGCATGTACAAGAAGTTCTCGCTGAACCCGAGGCTCGGATCGGGCGCGACGATCGGCAGCCCTCGTCGGCAGCGATCGAACATGGCGACGATCGTCGGGGCCTGACCGAGGATGTTCATCGCCTTGCGGCGGGCCTGCTCGACATCGACATCGCTGGGGTGTGTGTCGTAGAACGACATCTCCGACACGGCGGTCCGCAGGACGTGCATGGGCTCGGCGGTCGTCGGGATCTCGGTCACTCGTCGGGCGAGCCCCGCCGGCAGCGCGTACCGCTTCGCGAGCCGCGCCTTGAACTCCGCGAGCTCGTCGGCGGTTGGCAGGCGGTTGTTCCAGAGAAGGAAGACTGTCTCCTCGAACGACGAGTGCTCGGCCAGGTCGTCGATGCTGATCCCGACGTACTCGAGCTTGCCCTCCTGGCCGTCGATGTAGGACATGTTGGTTTCCGAGGCGATAACGCCGGCCAGACCCTTGGGGAAGTCAGTCATCGATGCAGTCCTTTCGTGCGGAGTCGTAGTCGGCGGATCTGGACACCGCCGTCGTTCGGCGATCCGCCGGAAGCGGACACGTTCGCCGCCTAAATATAGACGGGGACCCGGCCGCCGCGAAGGCCGGGCCCTGTCTTGGAGTCCTGCTTGCTCATCCCCCTCGGCACCACCCGTTCCCGCCGCCGTTCCCCGGCTGTCACCTACGCGATCATCGGGGCGTGCGTCGCGGCCTACGTTGTGCAGGGCTCGCTCGCCGTCGTTGAGTGGATCCCCTACGCGGTGATCCGCAACGGCTTCGCGTGGTATCAGCTGTTCACCAGCACGCTCCTGCACGGCGGGCTTCTCCACATCGGCTTTAACATGCTCGTGCTGCTGGCCCTCGGACCAAACGTCGAGGACAAGCTCGGGCACGTCAAATACCTGCTGCTGTATCTGCTGGGTGCGGCGGCGGCGGGCGGGGCGCACGTCGCGTTCAGCCTCAGCCCCGCGATCGGGGCTTCGGGAGCGATCGCCGCGGTTGCGGGGGCGTACCTCGTGCTCTTTCCCACCTCGCGGATCATCTGCTTCACGATCTGGATCGGCTTCATCGGACGAATGCCGATCCCCGCGTGGTGGTTCATCGGCATCAAGATCGCGATCGACATCCTCGCCGGCGGCTTCGGCGGGAATACGGGCATCGCGCACGCCGCGCACCTCGGCGGCTACGCGCTCGGCATCGTCGCGATGCTGCTCGGCCTGCAAGTCAAGCTCATCGCCCGCGAGCCGCAGGACCTGTTCACGATCATCCGGCAGAAGCAGCGCAAGGCCGCGATCCAGGAGGCGATCCGCGAGCAGCAGCAGCGGGTTGAGAAATCGGTCGGCGCACACGCGGAGTCGCAGCTGTCGCCCGAAGCGAAGAAGATGCACGAGGACCGGGCCGCGATCGCGAGGCTCGTTGGCATGGACGAGCTCGATGAAGCAGCCGCCGCGTACGAACGCTTCACGCGGGAGCACAGCCCGACCGAGCGCGGGGCGGCGTTGTCATCGAAGCACCAGCTCAGGCTGGCCGAGCACCTGCTGAGGTCAGAGAAGCCCGCGCTCGCGTTGCAGGCGTTTCACGGCTTTGTCGCCGCCTACCCCCGCGATCGCGAGACGCCGAGCGCCTCGCTGATGATGGGCCTGCTGCTCGCCCGCCGGCTCGGTAAGCCCGAGGAAGCGAAGCCGCACCTCGAATGGGCGCGCAAACGGCTCTCGGGCGACGAACAACAGCTCGCCGACACGTTGCTTGCCGAGATCGGGCCCGGCCAAACCGAGGACGACTGACCCATGCCACGCACGCGCATCAAGATCTGCGGCATCACGACCGCCGACGCCCTGCACGCCTGCGCCGATGCCGGTGCTGATGCCGTCGGCTTTGTGTTCCATCCCAAGTCACCCCGGCACATCGATCCCGACAAGGCCTGGAAGCTTGCGTGCCAGACACCGCCCTTCATGACCACGGTGGGGCTGACGGTGGACCTCTCGCTCGACGACTTCGCGATGATCGAGGGCCGCTGTCCGACCGGCATGAACCAACTTCACGGCGACGAGCCCGACGACGTCGTCCGCGAACTCGGGCCCGATGTGATCAAGGCGATCCAGTACGACCCAACAACCATCCGCCAGCGGCTTGCGCACTACGACGCGATCGATGAGGTCAGCGCGATCCTGGTCGACGGATCCGCCGGCGGCGAGGGCACAGCTTTCGATTGGAACGGGCTCGCCGACGCCGCCGCAGACATCAATACGCCGCTGATCCTCGCGGGCGGGCTGAACCCTGAGAACGTCGGCGAGGCGATCCGCACGGTTCGACCGTTCGCGGTTGATGTCTCAAGCGGCGTCGAATTGGAGCGGGGCGTAAAGAGCCTTGACTTGATCCACACGTTCTGCGACGCCGTTCGCGCTGCCGACGCTGGCTAACGCTTTGCGGCGTCGATCACCGCGTCGACCTGCTCATCGATCGAGAGCGCATCGCAGACGACGATCTCATCGGCGAGCCGGCTGTACAGCGGGTCGCGCTCGGCGAAGATTCGATCGAACTCTCTCAGCGGGTCGGTGCCTGTGAGACTGGGCCGGTTGTCGCTCGGGCTGATGCGTGGCACGAGCGTCTCGGGCTCGGCGCGCAGATAGACCAGCTTGAGCGCACTGGTGGACTGCCAGGTTTCCATGAGCTTCTGACAGGGCTTGTGCGTGGGTGTGCCCCCGCCGAGCGCGAGCACGCAGGTCTCGCCGCCGAGCACTCGTTCGAGCGCAGCATACTCCATGTCGCGGAACGCGGGCCAGCCGCGCGTGTCGACGACATCACGCACCGTGCGCACGCCGTTCCACGCGAGCACCAGCGGGTCGAGATCCTTGAACGGCAGCCCGAGCCGGATCGCGACGGTAGGACCGATGGTGCTCTTGCCCGAGCCACGCAGGCCCATAAGTCCGAGTGTCGCAGGCAAGGTCGGAATCCTTTCCGAGTCGTGATCGCGCGTCAGTCGCTCTTGGCCCGAGACTGGTACGAGCCGTCTTCGGTCGAGACCTTGACCGACTCGCCGTTGACGATGAACGGCGGCACACGCGTCTTCAGCCCTGTCTCGAGCGTCGCTTCCTTGAGCTGGTTGGTCGCGGTCGCACCTTTGATGCCCGGCGGGGTGTCCGTGACCTCAAGCTCAACGGATGCGGGCAGCTCGATCGACACCGGGTTGCCCTCGTGGCAGAGCACGGTGATGGTCGAGTTTGGGCGGATGTAGAGCAACGCGTCACCCAGCAAGTCTTCGGCCAGAACGTTCTGGTCGAAGTCTTCACAATCCATAAACGTCGCGCCGCTGGCGTCGGAATACAGGTACTCCATCTCGCGGCGATCGAGCGTGGCGGCCTCGACCGTGGCGTCGGAGTTGAACCGCCGCTCGGCGGTTCCAGAGCCGTCGACGCCCCGCATCTTGGCCTGGACGTACGCGGGGCCTTTGCCGGGCTTGGTGTGGTCGGTCTTGAGGACCACGTACAGCTTGCCGTCCAGATCGATGGCCATGCCCGGCCGAAGCTCGTTCGCTCGCATTTCCGCAGTCCCTTCCGCCCGCCGCTGCGATCCCCCGCAGGAAGCGGGCCAGCCGGCGCGATACTCTTTCTTCTCGTACGTCGTGGGACCTGGAGCCCCGGCGATCGTACGCCCATCAGGACGGAGCCGAACGCATGAACCATCTCGACCGCCGCGATTTCCTTGGTCTCACCTTCGCCGCCGGTGCCGCGACGGCCCTGCCCGCCTGGGCTCGCACCAGCCATCGCGGGATTCGACCGACGGCCGATACGTACTTCGATGTCGTTCCCGTCGGCGACAAGGGCAACGCGTTCGCCATCATCGGCGAGGGCGGCAACTCGCTCCTCATCAACGACGGCGACAGCTCGCTGCTGATCGACACCAAGTTCGGGCCCTTCGGCGATGTGCTCTTTGACGACATCAAGAAGCTCGGCACAGGCGACAACCTGACCGTGCTCAACACCCATCACCACGGCGACCACACCGGAGGCAACCATGCGTTCCGCGAGAAGGCCGAGATCTTCGCGCATCCCAACGCGTTCCCACGCATCGAGGGCAACATGGACTGGTTCCGCGGCATGAGCGACGATGCAGTCCAGCAGCTCAAGGACATGCCCGCCGACAAGCGTGAGCTGGCCGAGGCGTCGGTCATAAAGTACGCCGAGCGCATCGGCCAACTCGAGTCAAAGGCATTCGAGCCCACCAGCCGGATCACCGAGCCGCAGGAGTCCATCGCGTGCGGCTCGATCGAGCTCGAGCTCTACTACATGGGCGACGGGCACACCGACAACGATCTGATCGTGCTGTGCCGCGAGCTGAACTTCGTGCACACCGGCGACTTCGTCTTCAACGGCTGGAACGCCTTCATGGACGCCAACGGCGGCTGCGATCCGCGCAACTGGCGGAACATCCTCCGCAACATCAAGCAGTTCGGGAACAACAACACGACCTTTATCCCGGGCCACGGCCCGGTCGGCTCGCGGTCGATGCTCGATGTGCAGATCAAGTACATCGAGGACATCTTCGAATCGGTCGGCCAGTCCGTCCGCGACGGCATCACCCGCGAGCAGGTGACCGAGACGACCTACGGCTTTCAGCAAGGACTCGACGCCGACTGGATCCGCCCGATCGCCAACGGCTTCATCTACGACCTGCTGCAGGAGTAGGCGTGCAGCGAGTCACCATCGACTGCTCGCGTATTCGAGATCGCAGATCGTTCCACGATGTGTTCGCTGAAGCACTCGGCTTCCCCGAGTTCTATGGGCGAAACATGGATGCGTGGATCGATTGCGTGAGTGATCTTGATCAAGGCTCGGGGCTGACCAACGTTCGCCTGAGCGTCGGGGAAACGCTGCTGCTTGAACTGCGAGGGGCTTCCGGTTTCCACGCGAGGATGCCCGAGCTTTCCCGATTGCTGCTCGAGTGCGTTGCGATCGTGAACGGGCGATCGGGAGACGATGCAGGTGTGCCAAGACCGACCGCACTGGTCGCCGTTGCCTGGGCTTAGCTTGGCTTATCCAGCACAAAGTTGTTGCAGTACTCGCCGACGCCGTAGTTCTGGTGCACACTCGCATCGAACTCGGACAATGGCCGGAGCTCGCCGTCCTTGAAGAACCGGATCCGGTAGCCCAGCGGCTCGAACAGACCGACCAGGCCCGCGACTCCGCCGTGCGGCGTGTCGGCGCTCGCGTGCCGATCCTCGCACTCGATGAGCACGGTGGGGGCGTTCTCGCGGATGACGTCCATCGACGCAGCGAACACCGCGCCCTCGTGGCCCTCGACGTCGCACTTGATGAAGTCCAGCCGGTCGACGTTCTGCTGCTTGAGCAGGTCGGCGAGCGTGATGGTGGGGACCGCGGTGGTCGCACCAACGTTGCCATCGGCGAAGCCCGCGATCGAGGCGCCGTGCGACGAGCCGTCGGGGCGCAAGCTGAGCTCGCCCGTGCCCGTGGTGTCGCTGATCCCCGACCAGGTGACCGAGACCTGGGGACGCTTCGCCATGACCGTCGTCAGCTTCTCGGCCAGGTTCTTCTGGGCCTCGACACACAGCACGCGTCCCGTCGGCCCGACCGACTTGGCGAGCCAGTAGGCATAAGCGCCTTTATGCGCTCCAAGATCGAGCGCGACCATGCCGGGCTTGACGGCCGACCGCAGGAACGCGATCTCCGCCGGGTCGAGCTTGTGCTTGTACTTGATGGCCCGGGCGAGCAGGCGGAGTTGGTCGGTCATGCGGTCAGGATAGACAAAGACGAGCCCCTCGCGCAAGCGAGGGGACCGGGTTAACTCCGCGACGAACCGTGTCCGCTCGCTTGCGCGAGGGGCTCGTAGAAGTAGCCTATTCGACGACTGCCTCGGTCGCACCAACTGTGAGTTCCGCTGTCGACTCCGCCGGTTGCTCGGCGTGCAGACGCTGGGCCCGGTGTTCCGACCAGTCTTTCACCAGCCGGTCCGGCGCATCCTCGCCGTCCTTCACCGACACGATGTCGTACGAGTTGTTCCGCTGCGCTGGCGTGAACCCGGCGTCGCGGATCAGGCGGTTGAGCACAGCCTCGTCGAGGCAATAGGTCGTCCCCGCCGACGAGACGACATTTTCCTCCATCATCACGGAGCCCATGTCGGTCGCGCCGAACTGGAGGCCGACCTGACCCACGTGCGGGCCCATCGTCACCCAGCTCGCGCCGATGGAGTAGATGTTGTCGAGGAACAACCGGCTCAGGGCCTGCGTCCGCAGATAGTCGGTCGAGCCGGACAGCCGGATGCGCCTGCCGAACTCGCGGACGGCCTTCGGGTCGCCCGTGCCCTCGAGGTTCGCGATCGCGTCGCCCGGGAAGATCGCACCCGGCTCGTTGTCGGCCGGGAGCGTGCCCCATTCCTTCATCTTGCCGAGCACGGTATTGTCGCGCTGGAAGGGCCACGAGATGAACGCCTTGTAGTGCCCGCCCGCCGGCTGCTCGTCGGGGCTCGCCATCTCGCCCTGGTGGTGCCGGGTGTACGGGCTGCCCCCGCCGAACTCGCGGAGTGCGCGGTCCTGCCACTCGCGGACGAGCTTCATGTGATGAACGCGGTCGGCGTAGCCCTCGACATGCCCAAACATCATCGTCGCGCTCGTGAACATGCCGAGCGAGTGTGCGACGTACATGGTCGTGAGCCATGCTTCCGCGTCGCACTTGCCGAGACCGATCCAGTCGCGCACGGGCTTGGCGAAGATCTCGCCGCCGCCGCCCGGCAGGCTGTCGAGCCCTGCGTCGCGTAGGCGGATCATGACCCAGCGGATCTTGTCTTCGAGCGTCGCGCCGGGCGGGTCGAAGAAGTTGACGAACTCGATGAACTCGGGCGGGCTGAAGCCGTGCACGTGGATGTGCGGGAAGCGTTCTTTGAGGCCTTGCAGCAGCTCGATGTACCAGTCCAGCGGCAGCTCGGGGTTCATGCCGCCCTGCATCAGGATCTGGGTGCCGCCGATGTCGGAGACCTCCTGGACCTTCTCGTAGAGCTGCTCGTACTCGAGCGTGTAGCTGTCGTGATCGCGGGCGGTGCGCTTGAACGCACAGAAGATGCACTTGGCGGTGCAGATGTTGGTGTAGTTGATGTTGCGATCGATGACGTAGGTGCGGAGGTGGTCGCCGTGGATCGTGCGGGCCCGGCTGTCGGCCCAGCGGCCCATGCTGATCAGCGGCATGCCCTTGAAGAGCTCGAGCCCCTGCTCGGGCGTCAGCCGGGCGGCACCGGCCGTGACATCGCGGAGCAGGCCCGGGTCACGCGCGTCGGCGTTCGGAAACTCGGGCGGCGGCTGGTAGATCGTGCTCATAGTGGGGCTTTCGAACGTAAGAGAGACCTCGCTTTGCAATTTTCAGTCATTTCTGAAACAAAGTCAAGCGATTCTGTATTTCCGGGCCCGGGATTTCCCGGACCTTGGTCTCCGCCTGCAAGGGCCGCCCAAGCCGCAGATCCGGAGAGGTCGCGTGCCGCTTGACACGCCTCCCGCGCACAGGGCGGGTCTGAGTGCGACCGAAATTCGATAGTGCCTCATGGCGGCGTCACGCTGCCGAGCACTTCAAGACGCAAGGACCGGGCCATGACAGCGCGACCGCATATCTCAGCCGCTCTCCGCCAGCTCCGCCGGGGCGTGAACGTGTGCGCCGCGGGCGTGGCGATCGCTTGCTTCGTGCAGCTGCTGGTGTTCGGCTTCGTGCACTTCACCGAAGTCCGCTTCGAGACGCTCAAGGCCGAAACGCCCAACCGCCCGGTTGTGGTGACCGCGTCGGCGGGTTCGACGCCCGCCGGGTTGCGGGCACTTGGGGATGAGGCGCCGCGCACGCAAGCGGAGGCAGAACCCGATCCTGAGATCGTCTCAACGCCGATCGACATCAATCGCGTGGAATCCGCGGCGGGCGTGCTGCTCAACCGGTTCAGTCAGAGCGCATCGGTCATCGGCGTTTTCGCTGCGTTGTCGCTGGCGGCGTTCACGCTGCTGGGTGCGATCGTCGCGGGCGGGGGTGCGGTGCCGGGCGTCGAACGCGCGGTCACCGCGTGCACGTGGGGGCTTGTGCTCGGGCTTCTGGTGCTGCCCTGGCAGGACATCTTCGCGTCCATGCCCTTTGCCGGGGTGTTTACGAGCTACGGCACGATGGTGCACGCCAGTGCCGGCAGCACGCCCGGCATCACGCTGATTCTGGTGTTTATCGGCCTGCCGCTGGTCGCCATGGTCGGATCCCTTTTCGTGGCCCTCAATTTCTCGACCGGCGTCGAACGCGGCATCGTGGCGTCAAACGCCCCCGATGCGGTGGATCTTCAGATGCAGGACAGCGTGAAGTCGATGGGCTCGCACCGCCAGATCGGGGCGGTCCGCAACGACTTCCGCAAGTCGGTCGGTGCTGTCGAAGTCGCTGAGCCGTCGGCTCCTGAGCCGACTCGCCCGAAGTCGTCGAAGCCGCCGCGTCGGAAGCGTTCAACGCTGAACCCGGCGGAGGAAGAGGACTGGAAGCGGCCGATCTAGCTCGGCCGGGCTCAGCCTCTCGGGTGAAACTGCTTGTGCACAGATTTGAGTCTTATGCCGTCGACATGCGTGTAGATCTGTGTCGTCGCGATGTCGGCGTGGCCGAGCAGGTCTTGCACCACGCGGAGGTCGGCTCCCCCCGAGAGCAGGTGGGTGGCGAAGCTGTGGCGAAGAACGTGCGGGTGCACGCCGTTGAGCCCGGCGGCGCTCGCCCACCGTTTGACGATCTGCCAGATCGCGACCCGTTCCA
The DNA here is from genome assembly GCA_039822905.1 of Planctomycetota bacterium. Classification (GTDB taxonomy): domain Bacteria; phylum Planctomycetota; class Phycisphaerae; order Phycisphaerales; family UBA1924; genus JANQQZ01. Next base: position 5,200 of record JBCBMF010000037.1, on the reverse strand, counting down.
GTGGGCGACCTGAGCGCGACAGGAACAGCCGGTCGGTCGGCTTGGCTCCCGCTTCGACCAGCACGCCCCGGCACTCGTCGAGGTAGAGGTCAACCGCACCGACAGCCGGCGCTCCCATGGGCACGAGCCGCTGCTTGTCGCCCTTGCCCGTGATCCGCACGACCCCTGAGTCGAGCATCACAGCGTTGCAGGTCAGGTCCGCGGCTTCGCTGGCACGAAGGCCGCTGGCGTACATGAGCTCCAGGATCGCTCGGTCGCGGACCCACAGCGGCGCGCCACGATCGGTGGGCCGGGGCTCCGGGGCCGACAGCAGCCGACGCATCTGGTTCGGGCTCAGAACGCCCGGCAGGTGCTTCCAGCGCGTGGGCCGTTCGAGAATCCCAGCCGGGTTGTCGGCGACGCGGCCGGTCGCTTCGAGCCACCGGCCGAACACGCGGATCGTCGCCAGGTGCCGCACGACCGACGAGCCGGCAAGGCCTCGATCCGCGCTGAGATACCGGATGTGATCGCTCAGCAGCCTGGGCGTCACGTCAGAGAGGTCATCGATGCCGAGACCCGTCGCGAACGCGAGCAGCTCGTGCAGGTCGCGGAGGTAGGCCTCGATCGAGTTGGGCCGCAGCCCGCACTCGACTCGGATGAACGCGGCGAATGCTCGGGCCGTCCCGAGCAGCTCGGGGTGCACGCCTTGCCATGAGTCGAGATTGGCGACGCCGGCCATCGTGTGTGACGTCGGCGTGCGCGCGTTTCCGTCAACAGAAATGGCCCGCCTCGGAACGTGCCGAGACGGGCCAGGAGTGGCGTCTGTGCCTTTCCCTACGAGCTCAGGCGTTAGCCGAGGAGCTGGAGGGCGTTCTGCGGCTGGTTGTTGGCCAGTGCCAGGGTGTTGGTCGCGGCCTGGCTCAGGATCTGCGACCGGGTCAGGGCCGCGGTCTCGGCAGCGAAGTCGGTGTCACGGATGACGGACTCGGCGGCCGAGCTGTTCTCGAAGCTGACCGAGAGCGAGCGGAGGGTGGCACCCAGCGTGTTCCGCTGGAAAGCACCGAGGCGGCCTCGGGTCGTCGAGACCTGCTCGATCGCTTCCGACACGACCTTCTGGGCGGTCGTCAGGTCGCCGTCGACGACGTTGAACTTCTTGCCCGACCCGATGTCATCGAGGAAGCCGCCGGCGGTGTTCGAGCCGAGGTTGCGGATCGCGACCTCGGAGATGCCCAGGCCGACGCGCGAGCCGATGTCGACGTTGCCGCCGAGCTGGAAGGTCGCACCGCCGCCGGTGATGGCGAAGGTCTGACCCGATCCAACAGCGCCCAGGTTCTGTGCTGTGTTGGTGCCCTCGGTCGCGAGCGTGATCTCGAGGTTGAGGAAGTCGCTGTCGACGCGTGCCGTCCGGCCGTTGGTGGTCGCGACGATACCGTTGATGGTCGCGCCGAGATCCTGGCCCGTGTCACGCACGCCGTTCGACGCGTTGTTGGACGTGAACGTATCGGGCGAGCCGGTATCGATCGAGTTGAAGTCGTCGTCTTCGAAGCCGAAGATGCCGCCGCCCTGAGCCTGTGCATCGTCGACGACCTTGACGTTGACGAACTCGTCGCCACCGAACTCGTTGGAGAACAGCTTGACACCGGTTGCGCCGGCCGAAGCGACGACACCGGTGATGTCGCTGAAGGTGTTGATGGTCGAGGCGATGTCGGCGACCGTCGTACCCGACGAGAACGAGAACTCGCGAGCACCGAGCGAGCCGCCGATCTCGACGACAAACGTCGACGTGGCACCGTCGGTGCCGGTCGAACCGCCGAGGTTCAGGTCGCCGCCGCCGAGCGACAGGTAGAGCGCCGCCTGCTGGGCAGACTGCGTTACGAGCACGTCGACGTTGAGGCTGTCGCCCTCGAACTTCGCACCGTTGACGCGGAGGTCATCAATGCCGGCCGCCTGGCTGGAGACCTGGAAGTCGAAGTTGCCGTTCAGGAGCTTGGTGCCCTGGAAGGAGGTCTGGCCGGCGACGCGGTCGATGGTCTGCAGGATCGAGTCGATCTGCAGCTGGTTCGCTTCCTTCTCCGCCGCGCTGAGGCCGGCCGAGTTGGCGGTGGTGGTGATCAGACCCTGGAGCTCGGTCAGCAGGTTCGAAACCTCGCTGAGGCCGCCCTCGGCGATGTTGACCACGCGGTCAGCGCGCTCGGCGTTGTTGATCGCCGCGCTGGTCGAGCTGATCTCGGCGCGCAGGTTCTCGCTCGCGATCAGGCCGGCCGGGTCATCCTTGCCCCGGTTGATCCGGAGGCCGGTGCTCAGCCGCTCGAGTGAGTTGTTCAGACCAGTGTTGTTGTTGAACAGCACGCGCTGAGCTGTGAGCGACGTAACGTTCGTGTTAATCCGACTCATGACGAATTCCTCCGTGAATCACCCGGGGGCTTGTCCTGCCCTTCCGACTTCCCACCCGCTGGTCGGCCCGGGCTGCCGGTCGCTCGTGGTGAGCGGCGGGCAGATCGAGCCGTTTGCGGAACCTGAGCCCCGGCACCGTGCCGAGACCTCACACACCACACCACTCCATTGGCGGGCGATGGGGCATCGGCGACACCGAGGGGCCGATTGAGTTGGGCAGGGGCGACCACGGCAAAAAAGCGGGGGTCGGCAATGAAACGAGCCGGCGGACAGTGCCGCCGGCTCGCCGGATTCAGGGGGATGTCAACGCGAGAGCCGCGTTATCTGGACGCTAGCCGAGCAGGGTCAGGACCTGGCTCGCCTGCTGGTTGGCCAGCGCCAGCGAACTCGTCGAGGCCTGGCTGAGAACCTGGGCACGCGTCAGGGCGCTGGTCTCGGCGGCGAAGTCCGCGTCGCGGATGACGCTCGACGCCGAGGTCAGGTTCTCGAACGCGGCCTGCAGCGATCGGGTGTTGGTATCGAGCGTGTTCCGCTCGAATGCGCCGAGTCGGCCTCGCATGATGGCGACCTCGTCGATCGCTGCGTCGACGATCGTCGACGCCTGCGTGAAGTCGTTCCGTGAGACACTGGTGCGGATGTCGTTGCCCTGCCCGCTCTTGATTGAGCTGAGGAAGTTCAGACGACCGTCAACGAGTGCGCCGCCCAGGTTCTCAGACGCGACCGACTGGATGCCGATCGAGACCTGTTGAAGCGCCGTGACCTCCGGCCCGAGCTGGAACAGTGCACCACCGCCTGTGATGTTGAAGTCAGTGGTGCCGTTGAGTTCGGTTGCGAGCGACTCGTTGAGCTCAAGCTCCAGCTGGAGCGTCGGGCTGAACACATTGAGCGTGAGCCCCGAGCTGTTGGCCAGCGTGCCGTTGACGAGCGCCGTGACATCACGGCCGACGTCACGGTTTGCGGTGCTCAGATTCGCGCCCGTTGCGCCCCAGACCGACCCGGAGCCCGGGATCTGGAAGCTGTCCGCAGCTTTGTAAATCTGGACCGAGTTCTCGGCGGGGTTGGTCGGTCCGCCGATGCGTTCGACCGAGACAAAGTTGTCTGATCCGTACTCGGTCGAGTTGAATACCACACCTGACGTGGCGTCGGATGCGCTGATCAGCGAGGCGGAGACCCCCGTCACTGTGCGCAGATTGTTGACCGCAGCGACGAGATCGTTGAGCGATGTGCCCGAGACAACCTCGATGACACCGACGCCGATGCTCCCCGCGATGCGGAGTGTTGTTGTGCTGGTAACCTCGCCGCCGGTCTCTGCATTGAAGCCCGAGAGGTAGAGCGCGCCGGTCTGGGCGGATGCCAGAACCGAGACGTCGACCTGCACGGGCCCGCTGCCGACGAAGTTGGCACCGAAGACCTGGGCCTTCGAGACCGCGCTCGCGGCGACGCCGCTGAGGGTGTAGTCGAGCGATCCGTCGAGCAGCCGCAGGCCGCCGAAGGTCGCGGTGTTCGCGATCCGGGTGATTGACTCGATGGCGGAGTCGATCTGGAGCTGGTTCGCCTCGCGTTCCTCGGCGGAGTTGCCGCCGGTGTTCGCGGACTCAACGATGAGCGCCCGGATGGAGTTGAGCAGATCGCCCACCTCCGCGAGGCCCGCCTCGGTCGTCGCGATGACGGACGATGCGCGCTGCGCGTTGTCGATGCCCTGGTTGATGCCCTCGATGTCGGAGCGGATGCGCTCCGAGATGATCAGGCCGGCGGGGTCGTCTTTGCCCCGGTTGAGCCTGACGCCGGTCGAGAGGCGCTCGAGCCGAGTCTCCAGGTCGTTGTTGACCTGATTGAGATTCGACTGAGCTATAAGGCTCGGCACGTTTGTGTTAATTCGACCCATGTCGTCGATCCTCCGTGATGGACTCTGGAGCACCCCACGCCCGGTTCCTCCGGGCGCGGATCAGACTCACGCGGCTAGGCGTGGGCCCTCCGGGGTGTCTGGTCGATCGCCGGTTTGCGCTCGGGGGCCTTGGAGGTCCCGTTCGAACCGGCGGACAGGCCGTTCTTACCAGCGGCGGGCGTTGCGAGGGATGACGCCCTCGCGCTGCGACCGGGCCGCACCGTCTTCGGGGCCGTGATGGGCCCCAGGTCGCCGCGGAATCGCGCCGCCTGTTCGTTCTCGCGTCGGATCGCCTCGTACACCTCTTTGCGGTGAACGGCGACCTGTGTCGGCGCGCTGATGCCGAGGCGGACCTTGTCGCCCCGGATGTCGACGACCGTGATCTCGATGTCATCACCGATCATGATCGTCTCGTCGCGCTGCCGTGAAAGCACCAGCATGCGTTGGCTCCTTCCAACTCGCCCGGCCGGCGCACGTGCCGCCCGGGCCGCCCGGCTTCCGGCCGAGCTCCCTCCGTGGTCGTTGGCCGCTGAACATCGCGCGGCACGTTGTCTCCCGAATGATGAACGTCAGGCCGTCTGCTTCTCAGCAGGCGCGGCCACCTTCATCAGCGGGTGCCTTGTTGTCCACCGCTTGTCGGCAAGCACGAGCTGCTCGCCCTCGCGGCTCAGGGTGTTGACAACCAGCGGTCCCTGCAGGTTGCCTGTCAGCTGGTCCTCGATCTTGTTCACGATCACGAACGCCTGCGCGTCCTCGAGCTTCGCAAGACCGAGCGTTTCCATCTGCTCGGGCCGCAGCGGCACCGAGTACTCGGCGACGAACATCGCCGGATCGGTGATGACAAACGCGAGGTCCGGGTCGTCGAGCGACTGCAACCAGAAGAACATCGCGTCGTCCCCCGGCTGGAGCAGGCAGTACCTGGTCTTCGCCGGGAAACCGAGC
>JBCBMF010000036.1:0-18743 GCA_039822905.1 Planctomycetota bacterium | reverse complement strand
AAGGCCGTCGGCGTCGCGCGCAGCAGGATCACAACGCCGATGCCCATGCCCACAAACGCGATCGCGGTAACGGCCGAGAGCCGCACCGCCTTGCCGATCGTCCAGCCGTAGAGCGCCGTACCCCGATCGATGACCGCGTTGAACAAGCGGAAGGGTGCCAGCGGTTTCTTGTCGGTGGTGCGCAGCAGCACGCCGCAGAGCGCGGGGCTCAGCGTCAGCGCGTTCACACTCGAGAGGACTGTCGCGACCGAGAGCGTCACGCCGAACTGCCGATAGAGCTGCCCGGTGATGCCCGGCAAGAGCGCCGTGGGCACAAACACCGCCAGCAGCACGAGTGTGGTCGCCACAACAGGCCCGGTGATCTCGCCCATCGACTTGCGAGCCGCTTCCTTGGCGTCGAGGCCCTCTTCTCGCATGATCCGCGCGGTGTTCTCGACGACGACGATCGCGTCATCGACCACGATGCCGATCGCGAGCACGAGCCCGAAGAGCGTGAGCATGTTCAGGCCGAAGCCGAACGCGAGCAGCACGGCGAGGCTGCCCACGACCGACACCGGGATCGCGATGCCCGTGATGAGCGTCGCCCGGAAGTTCTGCAGGAAGACGTAGACCGTCAGGAACACGAGCGCCGAGGCGATGACCAGCGTGATGATGACCTCGGTGATCGACGCACGGACGAAGTCGGTGAAGTCGTAGAACACCGGCGCCTCAAGGCCCTCTGGAAAGTCTTCCGACAGCTCGGCGAGCGCGCCGCGGACACCCACCGAGACATCGAGCGCGTTCGAGCCCGGCAGCTGGTAGATTCCGAGCACCGGCGCCTCGAGCCCGTTGTACCGGCCGAACGAGTCGTACGACTGTGAGCCCAGCTCGATCCGTGCGATGTCGCGCAGCCGGACCGTGCTCTGATCGTCGCCGACCTTGACGACGATCTCTCCAAACTGCTCAGCGGTTTCCAGCCGCCCCTGCGTCGTCACGGTGTACTGGAACCCCGCCTCGTCGGGCGTCGGCTCCTGGCCGATCTTGCCCGCCGCGACCTGCACGTTCTGCGAACGCAGCGAATCGATGACCTCGGCGGTGGTCAGGTCCCGCGCCGCGAGCTGCTCCGGATCCAGCCAGACCCGCATCGAGAAGTCCTGCGCACCGAAGATCGATACCGAACCCACGCCCGGCACGCGGGCGAGCCGATCGACCATGAAGATCCGCGCGTAGTTGCTGAGATACAGCTGGCCGAACCGCCCGTCGGGCGAGTGCGGCGCGATCACCATCAGCAAGCTCGGCGACTGCTTCGACGTCGAAACGCCCTGGTCACGCACAGGCTGCGGCAGCCGAGGCTCCGCGACCGCCAGCCGGTTCTGCACACGCACCGACGCGAGGTCGATGTCCGTGCCGAGCTCGAACGTCACGGTCAGCGAGTACGAGCCGTCGTCGGAGCTGATCGACGACATGTAGAGCATGCCGTCGACGCCGTTGATCTCCTGCTCGATCGGGGCGGCCACGGTGTCCGCGACCGTCTTCGCATCCGCGCCGGGGTACGACGCCGAGACCTGCACGCTCGGCGGCGTGACCTCGGGAAACTGCTCGACCGCCAGCTGCGTTGTTGCGAGCGCTCCCGCGAGCACCATGACGATCGCCACGACGCCGGCGAAGACGGGCCGATCGATGAAGAAACGCGAGATCAAGAGTCACCCCCGGCGTCGTCCTGCGTCTGGGCCGACCGGTCGGGCGCTTCGGGCTCTTGTTCCGCTTCACCGCTCGGCTCGGATGCTTTCCCGTCGTCGAAGGGCTCGACGCTCACCTTCGAGCCGGGCCGAGCTTTCTGGAGCCCGCGAACGATGTAGGTGTCTTCAGCGGTCAGCCCATCGAGCACGACGATCAGCCCGCCGTCCTGCCGTTCGCCCAGTTCCACACTGCGGCGGGAAACCGTGTCGGTCTCGTCGACGACGAGCACGTACTTCCCGTCGAGGCCCGTTCCGACAGCCTCCTCATGGATGACCACCGCGTTGTCGCGCACGTCCCACGGCACACGGATCCGAGCAAACAGCCCCGGGTAGAGCTTCCCGGTCGGGTTCGGCAGCACCGCGCGAACCAGCAGCGTCCCCGTGCTCTGGTCGACCACGCTATCGACGAAGTCGATCAACCCGGCGTGGGGGAAGCCGTCCTCATCGGCGAGCCCGACCTCGACCGTGGGCGAGTCGCCGTTGACAGACCCGTCTTCACCGGCAGACAGGTACTTCAGAGCGATGCTCTCGCTCACGTCGAACGAGACACGCACCGGGTCGAGCACGACAACGCGCGCGAGCAGCGTCGCCGTCTCGCCACCCACGAGGTTGCCAACATCGACGTAGTTCCGATCGACCCGACCCGAGAGCGGCGTGCTGACATCGGTATACGAGAGATCGAGTTCGGCGCCTGCAAGCAGCTGCTCGGCCGCGAGGACCTCTGCCTCGGCCTGCTTGACCGCCGCCTCGTCCGCGATCAGCTCCAGCTCGTTCGCGGCGTCCGCATCGAACGCCTGTTGCGTCCGGGCGCGGTTCGCCTCCGCCAGGCTCAACGCCGACTCTGCCCGCGCCAGCTCGGCACGCGCCTGCCCGACCGCGACCTCGTACGGCTCCTTCTCGATCGTGAACAGCACCTGCCCGGCCTCGACCGCCGAGCTCTCTGCAAAGTCGACCGACTCCAGAAACCCTGGCACCCGCGCCCGGATGTCGACCTGCTCCACCGCTTCCAGAAAGCCCGTGTACTGGAAGTAGTCCGTCACCCGCTGCGTGCTCGGCGCGGACACCTCGACGGTCGGCGGTGGGGGAGGCGAGCCGTCCGAATCTGACTCACACCCGACAGTCAGCACCGCGGCCGACCCAAGCACGAACACTAATCCCGCGGTAAGCCGGTTCATCACACCGATCCCCCAGTTCTGTTGCGAGTCCTGTCGCTCGTTCACGCACCCGTTCCCACGCTCTGCTCGTCGAGCACACGGTGCACATCCTGGATGCACACCGATCCTTCGCCGACCGCACTCGCGACCCGTTTCACGCTCCCGGCCCGCACATCACCGGCCGCGAACACCGCCGGCAGGCTGGTCTCAAGCGGGTGGGGCGAGCGCTCAAGTGGCCAGGCGAAGTCCGCGTGCGATCGAGCGACACCGCCGCCCGTGCACACGAACCCGTTGCGATCAAGCTGCAGCGTCCCTTCAAGCCAGCCCGTGTTCGCCACGGCACCGATCATCAGGAACACGTGCCGCGTGGGGCGCGTGACCGGTTCGCCGTCCACGGTCCACGTCGCTTCTTCGAGCCAATCGCCGCCGGCGAGCTCTGTCAGCTGCGACCTGGTGCACAGCTCGATCGCGTCGGACGCCTCGATGCGCCGGAGCAGGTAGTCGCTCATGCTCGCCGCCGGGCTCGGCCCGCGGATCAGCATGTGCACCTTCTTCGCGAACCGGCTCAGGTACACCGCCGCCTGGCCGGCCGAGTTGCCGCCGCCGACAACAACGATCTCGTCGCCCTCGCACAGGTCGGCCTCGACCGACGTCGCCGCGAACTGGATGCCCCGGTTCTCGAAGCGGTCCGCGTTCTCGAGGTTGAGCCGACGCCACGTCGCGCCGCACGCGAGCACAACGCTCCGCGTCCGAACGACCGGGCCGGTATCAAGATGCACGGCGTATCCGCGGCGCCCCTCGCCGCAGGGCTCCAGCCGCTCCACCCGCCGCGGCACCGTCAGCCGCGCGCCGAACTTCTGTGCCTGCACTTGCGCACGCCCGGCGAGCTCCTGCCCGCTCAGACCCGTTGGGAATCCGAGATAGTTCTCGATCCTGCTGCTGCTGCCCGCTTGCCCGCCGGGTGCTTCCGACTCGAGCACGAGCGTGGAGAGCCCCTCGCTCGCGGCGTACACCGCCGCCGCCAGTCCGGCCGGCCCCGCACCGATTACTGTGACGTCGTACGTCCGCGTCTCATCAGGCGATTCCGTGACACCCAGGCACTCCGCGAGCTGCGCCCGACTCGGCCGCCGAAGCACGTCGCCCCCCGGGCACACCGCCATTGGCAGCTGGCCCGCCGCGCTCGCCTCGACTACATCCTCGCCCGTCACGCCCGCCGGCAACGCACCCTCGACCTCGCGCGCGGCATCGCCAGCCCGCACGATCCGAACCGGGTGCGCGTTCCGCCGCAGAAACCGCTCGAGCTCGAGCATGCCCTCGGTCCGCGGCATGCCGATCAGCGTCACCGCCCCCTGCGCGTTGTCCACAAGCCCGAGCCGACGCAGGATGAACGCCCGGATCACGATGTTGCCGATCTCCGGCTCGGCCGTCATCAGCTTCGCAAACTGCTCGCGCTGCACGCGGAGCACGCGCGGCGGCTCACCCGACTCGCACGGCATCACTCGCCCGCTCACCAGAATCTTGCGGTCGCTGAACAGGTCGAGCTCGCCCGTAAACCCACGCTCGCGGTGGATGTGCACGACGCGACTCTCACTCGAGTCGCCCGGCGGGCCGTGAATGATCTCCACGCGTCCGCTGAGCACGACGAAGAAGTCAACAGACCGCTCGCCTTGCTCGAAAATCAACGCGCCGTCTTCGAGCGTCTCCTCGGTTGCAAAGGGCCGGACGCGATCGATCTGCGCATCGGAAAGCCGCGGGAACGCGTGGCGGTCATCGCGCGTCGCGTCGCCGCCCGGCTGATCGCTTGTAGCTGGATTGTTGTCGCTCACGCCGACATGGTACTCCGCCGTCGTTGAGCACCCTGAAGGGATCTTTACGCGTTCTTCATCGGCACGTCGCGTACCACCAGGAGCCGCTCCTCGGTCATGTCCATGATTGCGGGCCGGATGCCCTCGCGGCCGATGCCCGAGTCCTTTACACCGCCGTACGGCATGTGGTCCATGCGGAACGACGGCACGTCGTTGATCAGCACGCCGCCCACGTGCAGCGTGTCCCACGCGCGGTGCATGCGCCGCAGGTCGTTCGTAAACACGCCCGTTTGCAGGCCGAAGCGGCTCTCGTTGACGTCCGCCAGTGCCGCGTCGAAATCACTGAACGACGACAGCACCGTGACTGGCCCAAAGACTTCCTCGCGGTTCAGCTTCGCGTCCCTCGGCACACCCTCGAGCAGCGTCGCCGGCACCATCGCGCCGCGGCGATCGCCCCCGGCGAGCCGGGTTGCGCCCGCACTGATTGCCTCAGTGATCCACGAGTCGATGCGTTCGGCCGACTCCTCGTTGATCACCGGGCCGATGTCCGTCGCGCGGTCTTTTGGGTCGCCCATGACCAGCGACTCGACTTTGGCCGTGAGCTTGGTCTTCAGCTCGTCGTACACAGCCTCGTGCGCGAGAATTCGTTGCACGCTGACGCAGCTCTGGCCCGACTGGTAGTACCCGCCGAACGCGATCCGCTCGATACAGTCGTCGATGTCCACGCCCTCGTCGACGATGCACGCGGCGTTGCCGCCGAGCTCAAGCACCACGCGCTTCATGCCGGCGAGCCGGATCAGCTTCTTGCCGACGACGTCCGACCCCGTGAAGCTCATCAGCGCCACACGTTCGTCGCCGGTCAGCGGCCCGGCGTCCTTCACCTCGCAGGGCAGCACCGAGAACGCCCCCTTCGGCAGATCGGTCTCGGCCAGGATCTCGGCGATGATCAGCGCGCCGATCGGCGTCTTGTCCGCGGGCTTGAGCACGAACGGGCAGCCGCACGCGAGCGCCGGCGCGACCTTGTGTGCAACAAGATTCAGCGGGAAGTTGAACGGCGTGATGAACGTGCACAGCCCGATCGGCACCCGGCGCGTCATACCGCGGTACCCCGCCGCCCGGCGCGAGATGTCCATCGGGATGACCTCGCCCCCGATCCGGACCGCTTCCTCGGCCGCGATCTCGAAGGTCTCGATCAGCCGGTTCACCTCGCCCTCGCTATCGCCGATCGGCTTGCCGGCTTCGACGCACAGCGCGTACGCAAGCTCGTCGCGACGCTCGGTGAACCGATCGACGCAGTGCCGCAGCACGGCCTTGCGCTCGTACGCGCCAAGCTCGGCCATCTGGCCGACTGCGTCGTAGCCGGCGACGATCGCAGATTCGATGTGCTCGCCCGACGCGAACGCCGTCCGCGTGGCGATCTTGCCCGTGTACACGTCGGAGACGGCGAGATCGGTGTTCGGCGTGATCGGCTCGCCCGCGAGATAGATCGGGTACGTATCCAGAAGCGTGGTCATCGGCGATCTCCTCAGATGCGGCAGGTGGTCTCGCCCAGCCGCTCGGTGAGCCGCATGTTCTCGCGGTAGTCGACCGGCGCGACGAGAAGCGACGGACCCCGGTGATCGAGCGAGCGCTGCAGCGCGGCACCGAAATCGCGGCTGTTCTCAACCCGCTCGCCCCGCCAGCCGAACGACTCGGCCAGCCCGACCCATTCCGGGTTGCCGAACGAGAGGTCCACGTGCTTGCCGAACTCGGCTTCTTGTTTCCACGCGATCAGGCCGTACGACTTGTCCTCCCAGACGATCGCGGTGACGTCCTGCTTGAGCCTCGCGATGGTCTCCATCTCTTGCACGTTCATGAGGAAATCGCCGTCGCCGCAAACCGCGACGCACCGGTCGTCGGGCCTTGCGAGTTTCGCGCCGATCAGCCCCGGCAGCGCGTGGCCCATCGAGCAGAAGCCGTTGGGGATCAGGCACGTGTTGGGCTCGTCGCACTGATAGTGCCGGCCGATCCACATCTTGTGCGCACCGACGCCCGACAGCAGCACGTCGCTGGGCCCGAGCGCCTCGCGGGTGTCCCACAGCAGCTTCTGCGGCTTGATGACGCCCTGCGTGTCGTCGTCGGCGTACTCGCGGACCTCGTCGAGCATCGCCGATCGCACGCCGGCCGCGTGCGGGTGTGCCTGCACACCGCCGCCCTCGGCGAGCCTGGTACGCATCGCGTCGATCGCCGCGCCGATGTCGCCGATCAATTCGATGCCGGGCCGGTAGTCGCCGTCGATCTCGGCGGGCTCGACATCGATGTGGATGACCGCCGTGTTGTCGCCCACCCAGTTCGCGGGCGGGTACTCGACGAGGTCGTACCCGATCGCGAGCACGACATCCGCGCCCGAGAGCAGGCAGCCGATCTCGTCGCGCTGCTGGATGCCGATCGTGAACATGCACTGCTCGGCGCGGCGGCTGACCACGCCCTTGGCCATGAACGTCGACGTGACGGGCACGCCGAGGGCATCGACGAACGCACGGAGCTGCGACGACGAGCGCGTGCGGATCACGCCGTTGCCCGCGAGAACAACGGGCCGCTTTGCATTCGCCAGCACCTCGCAGGCCTCGGCGATCAACTGTGCGTCCGGCACGGGCCTGCGGTAGCGGTTGGGCTTGAGCGGCGACCCGGTCGCCTCGGAGCCCGCCGTGTCTTCGGGCAGCTCAATCAGCACCGCGCCCGGCTTGCCGCCCCGGCAGATTCGGATCGCCTTGCGGATCGTTTCGGGCACGGCCTTTGACGACCGGATCGATGTCGCCCACTTGGTCACGGGCTCGAACATCGAGACGACGTCCATGATCTGATGCGATTCTTTGTGCAGCCGATCCGTCGAGCCCTGGCCTGTGATCGCGAGGACCGGCGCGTGATCCATGTTCGCGTCGGCGACGCCCGTGAGAAGGTTCGTCGCACCGGGCCCGAGCGTCGCGAGCACGGCCAGCGGCTCACCCGTAAGCCGGCCGTACGCCGCCGCCGCGAACGCCGCCCCCTGCTCGTGCCGCGTGTTGATCATTCTGATCGACGAGCCCTCGAGCGACATCATGAAGTCCGCGTTTTCCTCGCCCGGCACACCGAGCATGCACGGCACGCCCTCGGCCTCGAGGCATCGCACAAACAGGTCAGCGGTCGTTGGCATGCGTGAATCCTCCCCCGCGCGACGCGAGCGGCCGGACCGGGTCTCCGGGGTCCGTGTTCATCACATACTACAGCACGGACTGCACGGCATACTGAGTTGGATCCGATCACACGCCGCTGGGCGTCGCTTCGGCGGCCGCGAGCTCGTCCGCGTCGTCGTTCTGGTGCGGGCGTTCCGAGGTTCCGTCTTGGATGGACTCCGCCGCCCGCTTCATGCCGCTGAGCATGCCGCCGAAGACGATGTTGTGGAGCGGGAGCACCGCGTACCAGTAGCCCAATCCCAGCAGGCCCTTGGGCCTGAAGCGAGCCGTCATAATCAGCCGCTGCTTCGCAGCGTCCGCATTGCTGCTTTCTGTCGGCTCGATGTCAAACGACAGCTCGGCGACGCCCGGGACTTTCATCTCGGCCCGCAGCTCGAGCCGCTTGTCGCGCTGGACGTCGGTCACGCGCCAGAAATCCAGAACCTCGCCGTAGCTGACGGTCTCCGGGTGCCGCCTGCCGCGACGGAGGCCGGGCCCACCCATGAGCTTGTCCATCCATCCGCGGAGGCGCCAGAGGTAGTCGGCCGCGTACCAGCCGTGCCCGCCGCCGACCCGGCAGACCGCCGCGAACACCGCGCTCGCCGAGGCCGCGACCTCGATCGAACGCGAATCGACGAACATCGTGCCGCCGGCCCAGTTCGGGTCGCCGGGCACGACGCCCGCCGCCGACCAGGCCGTGGGCACGAGGCCGGACCGCGTCTTGTCGACCGCCCGCTCGATCGCAACGCGCGGCGCGATGGTCGCCCGCGGCATCAGCGATTCGGCGTTGTCGTCACGCACGATCACTTCGTTGCGCAGCCCCTCGGCCAGCGGCCTCGCGATCGCCGGGCTCACGGGCGTCACCAGCCCGATCCACAGCGAGCTGAGCTTGGGCGTGAGCACGGGCAGCGGGACGATGATCCGACGCCGCAGCCCTAGCGCATCGGTCATGTGGTTCATCAGCTCCCGGTACGTCAGCACCTCGGGCCCGCCGATGCCGATGCACCGGCCCGCCGTCTCCGGCGTTTCCAGCACACGCACAAGGTACGCGAGCACATCGATCACGCTGATCGGCTGGCATCGCGTCTTCACCCACTTCGGGGTCACCATCATCGGCAGGCGCTCGACCAGGTACCGCAGGATCTCGAACGACGCCGAGCCCGAGCCGAGGATGATCGCCGCACGGAGCGTCGTGAGCGGCACGCCGGACTCTTCGAGAATCTGCTCGACCTCGCGCCGCGACCGCAGGTGCTCGCTCAGCCCCTCACCGAGCTCGCCCAGCCCGCCGAGATAGACGATCCGCTCGATCGATGTCCCGCGGATCGCCGACGCGAAGCTCGTCGCCAGCTCCCGATCACGCTCGGCGAAGCCGCCGGAGCCCGACTCCATCGAGTGGATCAGGTAATACGCGGCGTCGCACCCCTCCGCCGCCTCGCGCACCGCGTCGGTGTCGAGCACGTCCGCCTCGACGATGTCCACACGCGGGTCGCCCGCCCACTCCCGCTCGTGCAGCTTGCGGCTCGAACGCACGATGCAGGTCAGGCAGTAGCCGCGATCCAGAAGCTCCGGCGCGAGCCGCCCGCCGATGTAGCCCGTTGCCCCGGTCAGGAGCACGCGTTGCGCTGCCGCGGCCATCAGACGCTCCTCGTCGCGAGCTTCAGCGGGCCCAGCCTCACGCTGATGCTGACGCCGAGCGGCCTCGGGAACGATGGAACCCGAACCCGCCGCATCCGCCACAGCGCACGCACGGCCGAGAGGCTGAAGGGGAACTGCACAGTGATGCTCTGGTCGGCCGCCGCCGCGGTGAACGGCACGCCGTCACACGTCCCTGCGAGACGACCGACCACGATCAGTTTGGGTCGGACGCGTTGTCCCGTGTGCGGATCTTGATTGTGCCGTCGAGGTGCCACTCGGCGTGCTCGGCCGATGCGCCCGTGCCGCTCGGCACCTTGATCTGCATATTGCTGAACTCGTAGGTGATCTCGGCGTTGCGGCCGGTCAGCCTGTCGTACAACCCGATCGCGAGATCGGGCCACGTCTTGGTGTGCTCGTCTGCCATGGTGCCCTCCTGCAAGGTTTGTCCAGGTAGTTCGACCTCAACAGGCTTCGGTCCCCAAGGCTTTACGGATGCAACGACCCGTATAGAAGATGCCGCCGGCGTCGAGCGAGCCGTCGTAACCCGGCCTGTGCCGACTATTCAAGATCCGCCGCGATCTCCCGGAAACTCGACAGCGCCGACTCAAGGCTCTCTGTGATCTCCGCCGCGAGCACATCAGGCTCGGGGAGCGAGTCCAGGTCGCTCAGCGAGGTGTCCTTCAGCCAGAACAGGTCGAGGCTCGTCTTGTCGCGGGCGCTGATCTCGTCGTACGAGTACTTCCGCCAGCGGCCCTCGGGGTTGTCCTCGCTCCACGTTTCCTGCCGCGAGCCTCGCTCGCCGGGGCGGTAGCACTCGACGAAGTCCATGAGGTCGTCGTAGCCCAGCGGCTTGGTCTTGAGGGTGAAGTGCATGTTGGTCCGCAGGTCGTAGTACCAGATGTCCTTGGTCCAGGCGTCCCTGGAGCCCGGCCTGGAGTCGAAGAAGATCACGTTGGCTTTCACGCCCTGGGCGTAGAAGATGCCCGTCGGCAGCCGCAGGATCGTGTGCACGTCGGTCTTCTGGAGCAGGGTCTTGCGCACGGTCTCGCCGGCCCCGCCCTCGAAGAGCACGTTGTCCGGCACAACAACCGCCGCCCGGCCGTTCTCTTTGAGGATCGTCAGGATGTGCTGCACGAAGTTCAACTGCTTGTTGCTGGTCGTCGCCTTGAAGTCCTGCCGGTTGTAGGTCATCGCCTGCTTTGACTCGGTGCCGTCCGAGTTCGTGATCTTGTTCGAACTCTTCTTGCCGAACGGCGGGTTGGTCAGCACGTAGTCGTACCGCTCCCCCGGGTCGGCTACCAGCGAGTCCATCGAGCTCACGGTCACCTCGCCGCCGATCTCGCCCCCGATGTCGCCGATGTTGTGCAAATACATGTTCATCAGGCACAGCCGTCGCGTCTCCGGTACCAGCTCGTTGCCGAAGAATGTCCTGGACTTCAGCGCCTGCTTCTGCGCACGCGTCAGCGTGTAGTTGTCAGGATCGGTCAGGAAGTCGTACGCGGCAAGAAAGAACCCGCCCGTCCCGCAGGCCGGGTCGCAGATCGTCTTTCCCGGCTCGGGCCGCACGCAATCGACCATCGCCCTGATCAGCGGCCGTGGCGTGAAGTACTGCCCTGCGCCGCTCTTGGTGTCCTGGGCGTTCCGCTCAAGCAGCCCCTCGTAGATGTCGCCCTTGATGTCCGCGCCGAGCACGGCCCAGTCCTCGCGGTCGATCATGTCGATCAGGCTCGCCAGCCGGGCCGGGTCCTGGATGCGGCTCTGGGCCTTCACGAAGATCTGCCCGAGCAGCCCCTTCTCCTGGCCCAGCACCAGCAGCGACTCGATGTAGTGCCGCTCCAGCTCCGCGCCCGACCGGCTCGTCAGGCTCGGCCAGTCGTGCCCCGCGGGGATGCCCAGGTCCCGGTTGTGCGGCGGGCGGGCGTACTCGTCGGCCATCTTCAGGAAGATCAGGTAGGTCAACTGCTCGAGGTACGCGCCGTAGCTCACGCCGTCGTCACGCAGCGAGTGGCAGAAACTCCAGACCTTGTTCACGAGGCTGCTGGCGGCGGTCATGTCGTCTCCTGCGGCGTGCCCGTGTTCTTGCGGGCCGACCGCGTCGTCCGCGTGGTCTTCTTCTTGGTCTGTTTCTTGGTCTTGCTCTGGGCCGCCGCCCGCTCGCGGATCCGCTCGAGCAGCCGGTCCGCGGGCTCGTAGTCAGGGTGCGAGCGGACGGCTTCGAGCTCGGCCTCGTCGAGCAGCCGGCCCTCGAAGGCTCGCTTCAGGATGCTCCGGCGGAGGGCGTGTGCTTGTGCAACCGAATCGTCAATAGTG
The DNA here is from genome assembly GCA_039822905.1 of Planctomycetota bacterium. Lineage (GTDB taxonomy): Bacteria > Planctomycetota > Phycisphaerae > Phycisphaerales > UBA1924 > JANQQZ01. The sequence continues at coordinate 6,930 of JBCBMF010000036.1, read as the reverse complement.
CGTTCAAGATCCGCGACTACCGACATTCTCTGTTCGAGTTCGTCCATCAAGGCCATCTGCTCGACCGGGTGGCAAAGAGCCACCGGTAACGCTTCGATCCCGCCGCCACTAATGTGTGGCAACTGTGTGCCGGTCTGAGAGCCGACTAGATGCTGTATGGATCTCTCTGACTGCAATTGGTGATACAAATACGCTGTGTCAACTGCTCCAGCGGGCTTGAATCGGGCCATCCGCTGTACCAGCAATGCTGGCAGATCTGACTTGGAGACACGAGCGATCTTGAAGCCGCTTGAAATAAGAGGTCGATCCATTGCGAGAACGATCTCGCCCTCATTTAGTAGAAGGTGCTCGAATCCTTCAAGCATCTCGGCGGGCCAGCACTTCTGGTTCTTCCACCGTGTTCGCCCCGGCTCGATGTTGTCGCCTCTGAGAAGCCGAACGCCTTCGTTCGCAAATTGGGCACTCTTGAACGCGAAACCCACATCGACACTTGTCAGGGAAGCGCAACGAGCCCACGCCCACCCCTCCGGTAACTCCGGCAGCGACGCCAACTCCTCCTCCGTCAGCGGCGGCGGGTCCTTGGGCCGGGCCGGGCGGCGGGGCTTCTTCTCGCCCGAGTCCTTGCCGCCGGCGGCCTCCCACGCTTGGGCCGCTCGCCGCCACTCGGCGTGCTGCTGCTCGGCCCGCTCCTGCCGCTCCGCCTCAATCTGCTCGAGCAGGTCCTCGGCCGTCGGCAACTCTTCACCACCGGCCTCGGCCTCCCGCCGGCGCTGCTCCCGCCACTCGGCCGTCAGCCGACCCTCGAACGCGGCCCTGAGCACCGACTGCCGATACCGCTTGAGCAACGCCTGCGCGGCCTCGAGCTGCGCCACACCCGCATCGAGTTCGCTGAACAACGCCTCAACCTTCGCGGCGATGGCTTGCTGTTCGACTAGCGGTGGAACAGGTATCCGGTAGTCCTCAAGGTGGGCACGCCTCAAGTTATTGATGTTGACTCCAGCAGCGACCGTGGACACGTAACGGCGATACACCGGTGACTGAAGCGCTAGGGCGAAGTAGGTTGAATCGATGTCAGGCGAGGGGCGAAGCACACCGCAGAAGGCACCGAACGTGAAGGTTTCCTCCGCGCCGTGGAATCTCGCTGATTTGCCAACCACCGATTTGCTGCCACTCGACATGGCCAAAACAACGTCATTGGGTCGCAGCCGCTGACTGTCTTTTACCACATCGACTGGGACATAGACCAGTTGATCATTCAGCAGCAAGCGATGGTTGATGTTGTTGGCTCGGAGAAGAGGTACGAGACCAGGCCCACTTTCGTCTCTTGCCTGCTCTTTCTTGTAGGTCACGCCGCGGACGAGTTCAGCGATTTCAAGGATCGTCGTACTGACCCAGTGCTCGGGAACATCAGCCATCATGCCACCAGCCGCTCATTCAGTTCCGCCAGGATTGCCTCGTAGTCCTGCCCAAAGAGTTGGTAAAACCGCCCGAGCCCGCCGCGGGCGTCGAAGGGGGAGAGTTCGAGGTCATCGGTCGTGACCTGGAAACTCGTGGCCATGTGGTCGCGGAGCATCTGGAGCCACTCCATCTGTTCGGCTGTGAACTTCTCGCCCGAGCCGGAGTGCCGCTTGAAGACCCAGTCCTGGAACCGCTGGCGGACGAGGGCGCCAAAGTCGGTGAGTTGCTCATCGAGCCCGACGATCCGGCGGAGCAGCGAGACGAGGGCGACGAGTTCCTGCCTGGGCGTGGCTGGGACATTCTGCTCGACCTGGCGGTAGGCGTCCCACACGCGGGTGGGGCCGAGCGAGGGCCGGTCGGCCTTCAGCCGCTTGAGCACTTCCCGCACCATCTCTTCGGTGATGGCGCGCAGGCGGTAGGGCTGGTCGTAGAAGATCTGGAGTGCCGTGATCTCGTCCTTGTTCGCCTCGATGTAAGTGCGGAAGTCGCGGATGATCTGCTGGGCGTTGTCGATCGACTCGGTGTCCCACTCGGCGGCCAGCACGCGATCGATGTTGGGATCCAGCATCTGATCGAGCGCCTTGCGGGCGTTGATTACGAACTCGCGGGCCTCGGGCGTGAGCAGCCGGGCAGCGTCCTTGGCGAGCGACTTGCGTGCCGCCTTCTCTTGGTCTTCGCTCACGGGCTGGTCGGCGGGGATGTCCCCATCCGCCCGCGTCTTGGCTTCGACCGCGTCGGCGTCGTGCGCTGAGACGAGCGCTGAGCAGACGACCTCCATCGGCTGGCCCGACAGCGTCTCGAACTCGCGCTTCTGCTCATCGGTCAGTTGATGGTTGAGCCGGGTCAGCCGGTTGGCGACGGAGAGGTAGGTGTCCTCGTCGTAGTTGCCGAGCGCGACCGAGTGCAGCAGGTTGGCGAGCGACGCGCCCCGCTTGCGTTCGAGCGGCCGGGAGTCGGTCTTGCAGGTCTTGGTGACGCCCACGGCATCGACGATGATGAACGACGCCTTGCCGTTGCGGGCGGTGGGGGTGACCTTGAGCAGGTCATCGGTTGGGATGCTCCGGCAGCCCCGTCCCTTCATCTGCTCGAAGTACCCCCTGCTGCGGACATCACGCATGAACAGCAGACACTCGAGCGGCTTCACGTCGGTGCCGGTGGCGATCATGTCCACCGTCACGGCCACCCGAAGGTTGTACGAGTTGCGGAAGTCGGCGAGCAGGCCCTTTGGGTCCTCGTCCGACTTCGAGGTGATCTTCTTGCAGAAGTCGTTCCCCTCGCCGAACTCCTCGCGGACGATCTGCACGATGTCCTCGGCGTGAGAGTCGTCCTTGGCGAAGATCAGAGTCTTGGGCACCTCGAACGAGCCGTCGGCCTTCTGGCGACCCCTGAAGAGTTGCGGCAGCACCCGGCGGAACTCCTGGATGACGGTCCGGATCTGCGACTTGTTGACCACGTCGCGGTTCAGGCGGTTGGAGCCGTACTCGATATCGTCGTCGATCTGCTGCCAGCGCTGCTCGCGTGTGAGTTTCTCGCGGACCTCGACGAAGCCTTCGTCTTTCTTGATGACGCCGCCGTTGCTGGTGACCTCGGTCTCGATGCGGAAGATATCGAAGCCGACGTTGACGCCGTCGAGGATCGACTGCTCGTAGGGGTACTCGCTCACGACGTTCTGTCGGAAGTAGCCGAAGGTTCGCTTGTCGGGCGTGGCGGTCAGGCCGATCTGGAAGGCGTCGAAGTACTCGAGGACCTGCTTCCAGAGGTTGTAGATCGAGCGGTGGCACTCGTCGATGACCACGAAGTCGAACATCTCCGGCGGGACGTCAGCGTTGTACTCGACATCGGGCGGGGGCTTTGAGAGATTCCGCTCGGCCGGGTTGGTGTCCTCGTCCTCACCCGCGAGTTCCTCGCCCTTGAGGATCGAGTACATCCGCTGGATCGTGGAGATGCACACCTTGGCATCGGGGGCGATGTGCCGGCCCGCCAGCCGCTGGACCTTGTAGAGGTCGGTGAACTTCCGGTTGTCGTCCCTCGGCTGGAACCGCATGAACTCCTGCTCGGCCTGCTCGCCCAGGTTGCGTGTGTCGACCAGGAACAGAACCCGCTTGGCGTTGGCGTGCTTGAGCAGCCGGTACACCGAGGTGATCGCGGTGAAGGTCTTGCCCGCGCCGGTCGCCATCTGAACGAGCGCGCGGGGCTTGGCGTCGCGGAACGACTCCTCAAGATTCCGGATGGCGGTGAACTGGCACCGGCGGAGTCCATCGGGCTCGAGCGAGGGGATGTCGTGGAGCCGGGCGCGGAGCGTGCGTGGCTGGCTCATCCACTCGAGAAGCGTCTCGGGCCGGTGGAAGCCGAAGACGAGCCGCGACCGAGGCTTGGGGTCGCCGTAGTCCGTGAAGCGGGTCAGCGTGCCGGTGGCCTCGTAGCCGAAACGGAGGGGCTCGTTGTTGAGGCCCTTGATGGGGCTCGTGCGATAGTCGTCGGTCTGGCCTTCGACCGTGGTGAGCCGCTGGCTCTCTTCGGCCCGCTTCGCCTCGATCACACCGGCCGCGTCGCCGTCAGCAAAGAGGAAGTAGTCCCCGGGCCCGACCTCGGTCTGGAGTTCCCGAACCGCAACCCCCGGAGCCGCCAGCACGCTCATGGTCTTCTTAGACTGCACCTGCCAGCCGGCGGCCGAGAGCTGGGCGTCGATCACATCCCTCGCCAGTTGCTCCGGGTTTTGGTTCGTTGCACCCATTTGTCGTCTTTACAGTAGAGATGCAACAGAATCAATGCTTTGGCACCGCAGTTCAGAGCCCTGTGGTTTCACCGAACTGAGCGAGATGGATCTGTCGCACGGAACGTGCGGGCCGGTTGGACGCGTCGAGTTTGGGCTCAGTCGCGCAGCAACGCCCCCACCGACTGCGTCACCACTTCGCAGTCGTCCAATCTCACGGCACCTCGAAAGGTGACTTCGACCACATCGCTTGGTCGTTGGTGGAATTCCTCCGCCGCCAAGAACGTCCGCGGCCCGCGTGGGGAGCCGCGACCGCCGGAACACCTGGGAGAGCCCGAGTTGTACCTGCAGAAGCGCGGGGGGAGTGTCGAGTTGCTCGCGAAGAGAGCCTGTGTGTCGATGGCGAGCACAACGACATCATCCGCTGAGTACCGCTTGAAGTGCCGGCGTCCGTGCGCGATCGGCCTGTTCGCAGTGCCGGGCCAGAAAAAGACATGATCGTTGAGGTGCTCGACGAGGTCCTCGAAGTCCCACCCATCGCTCAGCCAGACACTGCCGCGGTGGAGCGGGGCCTGATCACGGATGTGAACCCGGCATCCGTCGCACTCGATCCATTCTCCGGATCGTCGTCGGTTTCGAACGGACGACCCCATGCCGGCCTGTCTGTAAAGGACCGAAGCCGGAAGAAGCGTCTGACTTGCTCGTATCTGCTCCGCGTTCGAAGCAGCGGTCAAGTGGTAGAGCATCGGCCGCAGTCTCACGAAGCGCTGTGTATCAAGTGGCATAGCGAAGAACATGCTACACGTCGAACTCGAACCCTGCATTCCCGAAGGACGGGCATCCTGCTCAGGTGTGATGCAGCACCTAATGCCAAGCACGCTTGGCTCGTGTGCGGCACCTCGCTGGTACCACGGCCTTCGCGGACCGTCGGCTGAAACACGGCCTCGTCGAGTGTGACAGGAGGTTCCTGCGAAAGGGTGACTTCGCCCGCAAGGCGTGGAATTCTGCGTCTCGACAGGTTCCGCTCAGAAACGTCTGTCACGGGCATCGTGACGACGGCCCGACCGGAGAGCGTGTGCAGTTGGCATCTGCGGATGCGCATCCTGGTCAAGTGTCTGATGTTTCGATGCTTCCCGTATCTGGAATCTGGTGTCGATCGGATCGAGTAGACCTTCGGGCCGCCTCGGCCTCGATATGGTCTGGGATGAGAAAGCTGGTTCATGTTCCCTTCCCGATGCTCGCGGCCTTCGTGGTCGTGCTGATGTCGGCATTTCCGGGCACCGCCGCCGCTCAGGCCGGGCAGGAACCGCTGCCCGTCGACCTCCCCGACCTGCGGCAGGCGATCGAGAGCAGCCAGACGCTGACTGACGCGGACCGCGAAGCGGGGCTGGCCGCACTCTCGGCCGCGGAGGTGGCAACGCACGAAGCGTCGGATCTGCTCTCTCGGGCCGAGTCATACCGGGCTCAGGCGGAGGCGGCGCCGGCGGCGCTCGAGGCCGTGCGTGCAGAGCTCGAGGACGCGGCGGATCCGATCGATCCCGAGCCGTCGCCCTCGGCCACGCTTGCCGATCTTGAGCAAAGACTCGCCCAGGTATCGGCCGACCTGCGAGCTGCGCGGGAGTCGCTTCGGACGCTGGAGCAGGAAGCGGAAACCCGCCGCGAACGCCGGGGTCAGATCCCCGATGAGCTGGCCGCCGCGATGCAGCGTCAGGAAACCCTCGCCGAGGATGCGGGTGGTGTTGGAAACGGTCTCGTGGACTCGGCGCGCACCGCCGCGTCAGACGCCCGGCTGGCCAAGGCGCGAGCAGAGGTTGAGTTTCTCCAGGCCGAGCTTCTCAGCTACGACGCTCGACAGGAGCTCCTTCCCGCGAGACGAGACCGTGCGCTTCGGCGTGTTGCGAGGCTCGAACAGCTTGAACAGCGGTGGCAAGAGATCGTACAGTCGGCGCGCCAGAATCAGGCTCGACAGGAGGCGCGGGATGCGGAGCAGCTTCGGCGTCAGGCTGCCCAACAGTCGCCGGTGCTGTCCCGGTTTGCCGAGGTCAACGAGGCGCTCGCGCGGAGCCGGGCGTCGGCCGATGGTCTCCCGCAGCGGCTTGCGCGGACCGAGCGGGACCTCGCCCGCGCGCGTCAGCAGCTCGCCGATCTTCAGAGCCAGTACTCGACTGTCAGCCGTCGGCTGAGCGCATCTGGCCTCAGCCGAGCAACGGGCATCGTGCTGCGGAGGCAGTACGACGCGCTGCCGGAGCTTGCAATTCTTCGCCAACGGCTGGCCGACACGCGTGAGCGGCTCGAAGAAGCGGAGATCCGGCTCGTTGACTGGCAAGAACTGAGGCTCGGCGCGGGCGACATCGAGGGAGCGATTGCCGCCCTCCAGCGTTCGGCACGGGATGCGTCGCCGGACTTGGATGTTGAGTCTGCCGAGTTCGAAGCCGTCGCCAGGCAGCTCGCGACGGCGCGCCGAGACCTGCTCAACCAGCTCATCGCCGACAGCACCGAGTCCTACGACAAGCTGCTCGCCCTCGAAGAACTACGGGCAACGCTGCTAGATGCGACGCGACGGTACCGCGAGTTCATCGGCGAACGCATCCTCTGGGTCCGCAGCATCAGCGATGAGCGGTCCGACGCCGCCGCAGCCTCGGCGGACATCGCTCCAGATGCACTGGCGATCGATGCTGCGGAAACCGATATCGACCCCCGCGCCGCGGTCGACCAGGCCGTGACAGCGCTCCGCTCGAACATCGCGTGGAGCGTGCTCG
>JBCBMF010000035.1:0-18840 GCA_039822905.1 Planctomycetota bacterium | reverse complement strand
CTCGCAACCAAAGTCTTCATCGTCGACGAGGCCGAGCTCCTCGACCGCTCGCCCACCAACGCCCCCGTGCAGAACGCGCTCCTCAAAACCCTCGAAGAGCCCGCCCCCGGCACCCTCATCATCCTCGTCACCAGAGACGAGCAGCGACTGCTCCCAACCATCCGCTCACGCTGCCAACGCGTCCGCTTCGCGCCGCTGTCAGATGACTCCATGCGGCACTGGGCGAGCACACGCGACCTCACGCCCGACCAGGCGGACTGGGCCCGCCGCTTCGGCCAAGGCTCGCCCGGGCTGGTCCTCGAAGCCATCGCCACAGGCCAAGACCGCTGGCGCGCCCGCATCGAGCCCATGGTCGATCAGCTGCTCTCAGGCCGATTCCCTATCGACCTCGGCCCCGAGATGCACGCCCTCGTCCAAGACTGGGCAGCCGCCCGCGTCGAGCACGACAAGAACGCCAGCAAAGACGCCGCCAACCGCGCCGCCTGCACCCGCATGCTCGCCCTCGTCGGCGACATCCTCCGCGACCGCCTCCGAACCGACCCCGTTGGCATCACCCCGCGCATCACGACCATCGACGCCGCCCAAAGCCGCATCAACGCAAACGTCAACCTGCAAATGGTCTTCGACGCTCTCGCCGCTGAGCTCGCCAGCCCGCCGACCGCACCCGTCGCATTCAGCTAGCTACTACGAGCCGCCCGCGTAAGCGGGCGGACGTTACCCCTCCAGACTAAGAGGCCTGTACCCAGCGTCCGGCACAGTCGCCTGCGCGGAAGCCGGAGCAGCAGCCAGTCCCGAAGCTCCAACGGGTGCAGCGCCCGCAGCACGCTCCACCTTGAGCTGCTCCATCAGCATCACCCACGTCTCGCGCTCAAACCCGAGCAGCTCGATCACGCGATCCGCCTTGCCGATGTCCTTCTCAAGACTCGCCGACACCAGCTCGGTGTACATGAACGTGTACAGCGACCGCACCCTCTCGCAGAGCTCGGGCGCAACGTCCTGACGCACCGACGTCATCAGCTCGGTCACGATCGCCCGCGCCTGCGAGAAGCCCTCGTAGCTCTTCTCGTGATCGCCGGCCGCCAGGCCCTCCCGACCCATCGTCGCAAACTTGATCGCGCCATCGATCAGCATCAGACGCAGCTCCTCTTGCGAGGCGCTCATCACCTGAGTCCGAAGATACGCATTGGCTCGTGGGTCGTTCGTCGTCGTCATGTGCCGCCTACATCGTCAGCGTCGGCCCCCGACTTGACCGACCCGCCTTCGCCATGAACGAAACTCACCGCCATCACCCCAGCTGCGCAAGACTTGCCAGCGCGCCCTGCTGACTCTGCAGGTCCGCGAGAACCCGCTCCATCTGGATGAACTCCTGCTGAAGCTGCTGCTCCCGGCGCTGCAACGCCTCGGTAAACGACTCGATCCGGGTCTCCTGAAACGCGATCTGATCGTCCAACGCGTTCTCCCGCGCCGTCAGCAGACCGTCCACAGAGTCCAGATAACTCCGCGCCAGCTCCTCAACCTGCCCGATCACGCCCAGCGAATCAAACTCCCGATCGCTCGTCCCGCCCGACACCGTGATGCCGGGCTGGATCTCGATCTCCGTCGTCGTGTCCGCCAGACCGAACGTCTCGAACAGCGCCGTCACCGCCGCCGGGTCCTCGTTGTACGCCTCGCGGAATCGGCCAGAGTCAAAGCTCAGGCTCGATCCGCCGTCGCCGATCGTGATGCCCACCTGGCTCAGCCGCGTGAACCGCCCAGTCAGACCATCACCCGCGCCCTGGATCGTCGAGAACAGCCGCTGCCGAAGCGTCAGCGTCGTCGAATCCCCCAACAGCGGCCCGCGTTCTTCCGTCTCCTCGATAAACCGGGTCTGCTGATCGATCCGGCTCACCAACTGGTTGAACGCCGTCACGAACGACCCGATCCCCTCTTCGATCGCTGCAAGATCCCGCGACACGGTCAGCGTCACCGCCTCCTCGTCGGTTTGGCGCAGATCGATCGACACACCCTGCACCAACCCATCAACGGTGTTCGTCGTGCTCGTCACGAGCAACCCCGTCGCCGGGTCGTCCGACCCGAAGAACACCCGCGCGTCCCTGCCCTCGCTCAGCCGGCTCAGGTTCAAACCAAATCCGCCGTCATCCACGATGAACCGACCCGTCGAGCCGCTCTCTCGCGCCGTCAGGCTCAGCCGGAACGGCGTCGACCCCGACCCATCGTTCAGAATCGTCGCCGCCGCCTCAACGCCCGCGTCATTGATCTTCTGCGCGATGTCCTCCAGCGTGTCTGTCGCCTCAAACTCGATCACCCGTTCGAACGAGCCATCGATGAAGTTGTCGGCCTCCGTCCCGGTCGCCTCCCCCTCGATCCCGAGCGCCCGAGCAACACCGCCGGACTCATCCTCGACCCGAATCGCGATACTGCCCGGCGTCCCCGTATCCGGATCCAACTCTTCCTCGATCACGATGCCGTCACCCTGATCGTTCAGCCGCGCGTTCACCGCAAGACCGCTCGAATTGATCGCATCGATCACATCACCAAGCGTGTTCAGCGAGTCGCCGATCGTCACCGTCGCCTCGTTGCCCGTCGCGTCGCGGATCGAGAAGCTGCCCGTTCCGATCCCTGCGCCATTGTTGATCGAATTCAGCAGCGTCCCGGCGCCAAGGTACTGGCGCTGCAGGTTCCCCGACTCCACCGTCGAACCCGCCACCCCGGCCGGGTCGGTCGCGATGCCAAGACTCGTGGCGGTGTCCGCACCGTCCGTTCCCTGCACAATCAGGTTGCCGACCCCCGTCGACGTTTCAGTCAGCACAATCCCGGTCCCGCGCTGGTCGAGCCCGACCGTGATCACACCGCCCGTCTGCGTCTCGATCTCGTCGGCGATATCGGAGAGCGCCCCGTCCAGCGAGAGCCCGCTGATGTTGTAGACCGTCCCGTCACGCCCGGTGATCGTCAGCGCACCATCGCCCGTGACGCCTGCGCCGCCGTTCAGGTTCTTCGCCAGAACCGAGTTCAGCCCGCCGAAGATCCGGGACCCCTCAACAACGCCTGTTCCAGTACCGGCAATCCCAAGCTGCCGAGCTGTCGCCTGCGTCGCAGCGCCACCAGCCTCCTCGCCGCGGTCAAAAACCTCAATCGAAGCCGATCCCGCCGAGTCCACGATCCGCAGCCCGGTGCCGTCAGCGTTGAGCTGCGCCGACACCGTTGTCGCATCGCCAAGGTCCGTCTGAAGCTGAGAATTGATCCGATCGATCACATCGCCAATGGTCGCCGCCGCCGGCGTCGTGGTGGTCACATCCTCGCCCGTGTCCGGGTCCGGCGCGGTCTCGATCACCTGCCCAAGAAACACCCTCACGTCCTCGCCGTCGACGCGAACCGTGAAATCGAACGCACCCGAGCCCACCGTGCTCGTCCGCTCGATCCCCGTCCCGCCGTTGATCGCCGAGAGCGCCGTCAGCTCCGTCGCGCGAAGCAGCTGCTGCCCTGTGATGCGACCGCCGGTTGCGAGCCCCTCGATCCCGAGGTCCGTCGCCGCAAACGAATCATTCCCGTTCGCAATCGTCAGCGTCCCGCCGCCGCCCGCCGTGTCGTCCACAACGAGCCGGTCGCCCACCGCTTTCGCGTTCACACCCAGCCCCGACCCGTTGATCGCGTCGAGCACCTCCTGGATCGTACCCGTCCGCGACAGATCCACCGTCGCGTTCGCACCCGACGAGTCCGTGATCACGATCTCGTTCCGGCGAACTCCCGTCCCGCCGTTCAGGTCCGCCAGCGACACATCCCGCTCGAGCAACGCATCCGCAGTCTCAAACGTAAACGACCCAGCGTTCAGACCCGACGTATCCGCATCCGCGAACCCACGGCTCAGCTCCTGCTGCGTGCTCACCAAACGATCAACCACAAACGTATACGACCCGACCTGCGCGTTCGTGCTCGCGATCGCCGTCAGCACATCCTCATTCGAAGTCGCCGCACTCGCCGAGCTAAACGTGTCCTCGGTCCGGAACGAACGCGCCGCCGACTGCAAGCCCCCCAGCCGTGTGTTGATGTCGAGGTACGCCGCCTGCTGCGACTGCAACTGCGTCAGCCGCACCTGCGCCAGCGCGCGCGGCCGACTCTCCACCGCCAACAACTGCTGAATCAGCGAAGCCGTGTCGATCCCGCTGACCAGCCCGATGCCCGTGGTGATGCCGCTCATCAGCCGTCCTCCAACACGCGAGCCGGCGTTCCATCGCCCAAGCTCAACACAGCCGCTCGGCAGCCCGATCACTCAGGGGGATCCCGGTCCGGCTTCTAAAGAGAAATCGGTCCGACCCCACGCCCGACTGCACCCCAATCCACAGACGGAGCACGTCCGAAAACCCGCCGCAACCCCCTCAAGCAAGCGAACACAGCCGGCTCCAGCCAACTACCATCCACCGTGACCGAGTACCCGATGCCCACCCCGACGCCCCTCGCCCGCCCCGCCAGGCTCGTCCTCGGCGTCGCGGCCCCCGTGCTCCTGTTCTGGGCCGCCGTCGGAATGGTCGTCGCGATCAGGCCCCAACTCCTCGGCGGCTCCGAGCCCGCGTGGATGCTCGCCGGCTTCGAGCTCATCAGCATCGTTGCCGCCGTCCTCATCGGCCTGCTCGCCCTCGGCCGCTTCCGCGAGGGGCCTGCGATCACCGCGGCCTTCGCAGCCCTCGCCGTCGCCATCGGAGCCATGCTCGGATCCGTCTCCGCGAACAACGTCATCGGAGAGACCGATCTCATCCCCTACATGATCGCTCGGCTCATCCTCGCTCTGGTCATCGGCATCCCCGTTCTCATGCTCTCGATCCACACCGTTTCGTCAACGCTCAAACTGGTCATCGGTGGGGCACTGGTCGCCCCGGTCATGGGCGCCCTCGGCCTGTTCCTGCTCGGCCGGCTCGGCGGCGTCTTGGACGCCTTCGACGGCCTCCATCCCGCGATGTCCCTCATCGCCGCCATCCTCGCCGGCTTCGCCGCCCTCGTCGCTGTCTCCGCCGGGGGCCACTGCATCATCGCGGCGTTCGAGGGCCATCCAGCAGCGGCCCGGCCCTCCAAGAAACCCGCCACCGCGAAAGCCGAATAATCAGGCATGATCACGATCGATAGCCTCATCATCGCCGCACTCGGCATCGGCGTCGGTCTGCTCGTCGCCGCCGTCGTCTTCTTCGCCTTCCTCCGCCCGCGCACCGGCAAGAACCTCGACAACGCCACCATCACCGTCGACCTCATCGCCGAGCGTGTCCGCGCCTCCGGCAAGCTCATCGGCCTCGAGGTCTGCGCCAAGGAAATCGCCACCGCCACCAAGGGCTGGAAGTGGCTCCCGCCCCTCGTCTACAGCCCAGCCCGCCTCGCCATGATCTTCCAGTTCGAGAAGCAGTACTTCGTCGACCTCAACAAGGTCGCCGCCCGCGACGTCACCGACTTCGGCGACCGCAACTACCAGCTCATCCTCCCGCACATCGAGGGCCAGCTCCGCCTGACCAACGTCATCCCCTACGACATCCAGGACGGCAAAGTCTGCGGCCTGGTCGACGTCATCCAGATGAAAGCCGAAGCCCAGGCCGAGCTCATGAAGCGAGCCCAGGAACAGGCCGCCGAGCTCTTCGAAACCTCAGATGCCGGCTACCTCGAAGAGGCCCGCCGCAGCGTCACCAAGCAGCTCACCGCCCTGCTCGCGCTCTTCGACGCCAACGTCGACATCGTCTGGAAGGACGACATCGAACCCACGCCGCACGAGCAGCCGCCCCTGCAACTCCCCGAGTCGGTCGAAGCGGCGTCTGAAGCATGACGGTGGCACGGGCTTCAAGCCCGTGAACGCCAGCGATCAAGCCGAGCTCGGGTGCCAGATCGTCTTGAACTCCAGCACCCGCTCGATCTGCGTCGGCGATGACCACCCCGCCGCGTCCGCCGGCACATCAAACACACTCACGCGTTTCATGTTCTCCGCAGCGCCACGGTCGAGCACCGTCCGCGTCTCCTGATCGACGCCACACGCAACAACAGCCCCAATCCCCCGATGCGAAGCAAAGTGGGGGGCTAGCTCCGCAAGGTCACCCGTCAGCAAATTCACAACGCCGCCCGGCACATCGCTCGTCTCAACGATCTCACCAAACTCAACCGCGCGAGCATTCGTCCGCGACACCAACGCCACCACCGAGCACCCACACACCACCGCCGGCCCAATCGTGCCAATCAACCCCAGCAGCGAAGGCTCGTCCGGCGCGACCACACCCACAACACCCACAGGCCCCGGCACCGTGAAGTTGTGATACGGCCCCGCGACCTGGTTCGCCGACCCAAACACCTGCCCGTACTTGTCGCTCCACCCCGCAAGCGACACCAGCAGATCAACCGCCGCGCTCACCTCGGCGTCGCTTGCCATCGGTGCGAACGCCTCCCTACGACCTTCAAGCATCTCCGCGAGCCGATACACGATCTGCCCCCGCAGGTACCCCGTCGCCGAAGACCAGCCGGCCTGGGCCTTCTCCGCCGCCTCTACGGCACCGCGCAGGTCCTTCCGAGACGCCTGCGGCGCCCGCAGCCGCTCGCCAACGGCAAGTGTCCTTCCCGACTCGCTCCGGACGAAGCCCCCGCCCACGAGCATCTTCAGCGTCTTGTCCACATTTACCCGTCCCATGGAGCAACCCTAGCTCGTCAACGGCATCCATCACGAAACCAATCAAAATAAGTACAAAATGTTCAGGCCCCGGCAAATGGATAGAAACAGCCCCCGGACGAGCTGACTTCCGACTACGCTTCCGCCGGAAGAGCGTGGGCCGGTCGCAGCCGATCCACACCATTGGTTGAGAGATAGATCACCTAAACCAGGGAGAGACAGAAATGAAATTCGCAGTCACTGCGCTGGCTATCGCCGCCGGCAGCACCGTTTCGGCTCAGACCCTTGTCGCCGTCGCCGCGAACCCCGCCGACAACAACTTCGCCTCCGAGGTCATCTCGGTCGACCTGCCCTACGACGGCAACGCCATGCTCGGCCCCGCATTTGGCACCGCCACCTGGGCCCCCGGCGACATGTTCGGCCGCACCAGCCGCTTCGCCGCCGCCGACACCGAGTTCGGCATCCCCTTCGCCATGGCTGACGACAGCGTCTCCTTCACAGGCGACTTCCAGGGCATCATCACCGAGGCCGACACTGGCGACTTCTTCGGCAACGTCGACACCGTCAACAACCTCAACGTCTCAGGCGGCACCGCCGAGTACACCTGGGGCGACACCGGCGCCGGCACCCTCGTCTCCTCGGTCGCCATCGACATGGCAGCCATGGGCGACTTCGAGGCCGCCAACGACCTGCACCGCTTCGAGATCTCAACCGACGGCGGCAGCACCTTCAACCTCCTCGGCGACTCGGTCATCAACCAGGACATCGCCAACTCGTACACCCTCGCCAACGGCAACGTCGCCGATCTCGACGATCCGATGTTCTTCAACGGCCAGCTCCTGACCAACAACTTCACCACCGTAACCTTCGACGGCCTGAACCTCGCGGTCACCGGCGACATCGTTCTCCGCTACCTCGGCCAGCAGGACGGCGGCGCTGAGGCCTACGCCTGGCGCAACGCCAGCGTCGAGGTCATCCCGGCCCCCGCATCGGCCGCCCTCCTCGGCCTCGGCGGCCTCGCCGCCGCCCGCCGCCGCCGCTAATCGCAGCGAGCGACGACAACTGATCCAATGACGACGGGCCCCGGTTCACGCCGGGGCCCGTTCTTCTCGAGTGATGAAAAACAGGCAGGGGGGGCGGCGTCTCGCCGCCCATCGCTAGTCCAGCCGCACATACCCCCGAAGCCCGTGCACCCCACCCTCTCGCCCGAACCCAGACTCCTTGAACCCTCCAAACGGGCTCGCCGCATCAAACTTGTTGTACGTGTTCAGCCACACAACACCAGCATCAAGCTGCCGCGCAACCTCAAAGATCTTCGACCCCTTGTCCGTCCACACACCCGCCGCCAACCCATACGGCGTGTTGTTCGCCCGCTGAATCGCCTCCGCCGGCGTCCGAAACGTCATCACCGCAAGCACCGGCCCGAAGATCTCTTCACGAGCAACAACCGCGCTCGGCTGCACGCCCTCAAACAAGCAAGGCCGACACCAGTTCCCCGCCGCCGGCACATCACCATCCGCCTGCCAAAACGAACCGCCCTCGGCCTTCCCAGCCTCAACATACCTCTCGATCGTCGCCAGCTGCGCAGCGCTGTTGATCGCACCAACATCCGTGTTCTTATCAAGCGGATCCCCAACCCGAAGCTCACCCATCCGCCGCTTCAGCTTCGCGATGACCTCCTCGGCCACCCCCTCCTGCACAAACACCCGGCTCCCCGCGCAGCACACATGCCCCTGGTTGAAATAGATCCCCTGCACAATGCCCTCGACCGCCTGATCGATCGACGCATCATCAAACACAATGTTCGGGCTCTTCCCACCAAGCTCAAGCGTCAGCTTCTTGCCGGTGCCAGCAACCGCGTGCGCGATCTTCTTCCCGACCTCCGTCGATCCCGTGAACGCCACCTTGTTCACATCCGAATGCTCAACAACCGCAGCACCCGTCGCCCCCGCGCCCGTCACGATGTTCACCACCCCCGCCGGCAGCTCGATCTCCTCAAAGATCTCCGCCAGCATCAACGCCGTGATCGGCGTCGTCTCCGCCGGCTTCAGCACACACGTGTTCCCCGCCGCCAGCGCCGGCCCCAGCTTCCAACTCGCCATCAGCAACGGAAAGTTCCAAGGAATCACCTGCCCGCACACACCCATCGGCCGGGCCTCGCGACCCGCAAACGCGTACCCAAGCTTGTCCGCCCACCCCGCGTAGTAAAAGAAATGCTGCGCCGCCAACGGCACATCAACATCCCGGCTCTCCCGGATCGGCTTCCCTCCGTCCATCGTCTCCGCGACCGCTAGCTCCCGCGAAAGCTCCTGAATCCGCCGCGCAATCCGGTAGATGTACTTCCCCCGCTCAACCCCCGACAACCCAGACCACGCCGGCAACGCCTCCCGCGCAGCCTTGACAGCCCGATCCACATCCGCCGCCGACCCCTCGGCAACCTCCGCGATCACGGCATCCGTCGCCGGGTTCACCGTCTTGAAGTACACACCCTCCACCGGCTCAACAAACCGCCCACCAATGAAGTGCCCATACCGATCCCGAAGCCGCGGCCGAACCCCCTCCGGAGCCGCCGCATATGCAAAGATCCCGGCCGACTCAATCATCGCCGGCCCAATCACACTCGCACTCGAAGACGGTGGGGGAGCTGTCGTCATGCCACCATTCTAAGGCCGTCCCGCTCCGCACTCTGGACACACCACCAGATCGCTGATGTGATAGCCACAGCCACCGCATGCCCCGCGTCGAGTCCGCCGCCAGCCACGAATCGAAACCCACACCGAGCGTCCGAACAGCAACACAAACCATAGCGTCGCGTAGAACGATGCATTTGCCGCGAAAGCCAGTGGTCGAACAACGACAGGAAGCCGGACCGGGACGGGAGGGATTTCTAAACCGAATGCCGTGTGCGGCTGTGGGTTCTCTCGGAGCTCGATTGCGATTCCGATCTCCGCCGGACGCAGCGTGGTCTCAGCAACTGCACCCGGCAACTCTTTGCCACCGACCGATCTGTACGCCATGCCGAGGGCGGGCCAGCCGATTCGCGTTTCGATCAGCGGCGGCGGGAGTCCCCACTCGTACGAGAAAGTTCGCTGCGTCCACTGCTCACTGGTGGCGGTGTACCAAACCATGGCTCCGCCGGGCGGTTCGCCAACTTGCCCGTCTGTTTTGAAGATCCAATCCGACATCGGTTCGATACGGAAGTCGGAGTCGAGAGGAAACTGTTGGTAGCCAATCAGAAACGCCGCGATGAACCAGCTCACTCCAACGGTTGTGATCACACCCAGTGCCGTGCAGATCGCAATTCCTAGACACCACCGCCGCATCACGCCTCCGAAAAGTCATACCCCGCCGCGTACGTCCCTGTCTCCAGCTTCTGCATCTGCCGCAGCAGGTCGTTCGCCAGCGAGCTCGCCCCAAACCGGAACAGCCCCGGCGTCAGCCACGGGTTGCCCCCACCTGAAGACGAGTCCGCGACGCCGCTCAGCGTCTCGTTCACCATCACGAGGTAATGCCACGCCTGCTTCGCCGTCTTGATCCCGCCCGCCGGCTTCATGCCCACCAAGACCCCGTGCCGCGCGTGCGCATCGCGGATCGCCTCCAGCATCACCAGCGTCACCGGCATCGTCGCCGCGGGCGACACCTTCCCCGTGCTGGTCTTGATGAACCCCGCCCCGGGCTCATGAAGCAAGCCGCTCGCCAGCATCGCCGCGATCGCCACGTCGCTCGCCCGCCGCACGTTATCCAGCGTCTCGAGCTCGCCGGTCTCGAGGATGACCTTCAGATGCGCCCCGCCGTCCTTGCAAAGCGTCGCCACCGCCTCGATCTCATCAAACACAACCTGCTCGCGCCCCGACAGAAACGCCCCCCGGTTGATCACCATGTCGATCTCGTCCGCTCCGTCCTCGATCGCCCGCTCGGTATCCCGCAGCCGAACCTCGAGCGGATACTGCCCCGACGGAAACCCCGTCGCCACACCTGCCACGTTCACACCCGTGCCCCGCAGGATTTCATCCGCCAGCTTCACCATCGACGGGTAGAAACACACCGCCGCTACGCTCGGGCACTCGTGCCCCGCCCACGGCGTCACCGCCTTCGCGCAGATCGACCGGATCTTCTCTGGCGAGTCCTTCCCCTCCAGCGTCGTCAGGTCCACCATCGACATCGCCAGCTTCAGCGCATGCAGCTTGCTCTCACGCTTGATCGAGCGAGTCGCAAACGACTTCGCACGCTCCGCCGCCATCACCGCATCAACCGTCGGACTTGCTGGGATCGCCATCGTCATGCCGAATCCTACGCAGGAACGAGTTCACCACCTCCGCCACGCGGCCCCGCGCCGACTCATCAACCCACAGCCCATCATGCGTCCCGCCATCAACGCGGGAAAACTCTCCCCGCCGAGCCGCCGAAGCGATCGCCTCCCCGTCCTCAACCGGGCAGATCTCATCCGCATCCCCATGCACAACCAACAACGGCACATCCAACCCCGCCGCCATCACCCGCCGATCAAACCCACGCCACAAAGCCCCCCGCGGCCGAGTTAAGCCAACCAAACCCAGCGCCGGCCTCAGCGTGAACCGCCAGGGCACACCCATCTCCCGCATCACGTTCCTCGCCGGCGTCACCGGCAACGCGTACGGTGCCTCCGCAACAACCCCGCGCACCACATCAGGTCCGAGCCTCACCGCCGCCTCAATCGCAATACCAGCGCCCATCGACCATCCATACAAAACCACCGGCCCACCAACACGCTCAACAATCTCACAAAGCGCACGCGCCTCACCAGCGCCAAGCAAGCACCGCCCGCCGCTCTCCCCATGACCCGGCAAGTCCCACACAACCATCTTCGACACCGACCCGCGCAGCGCCTCAAACCGCACGAGCGCCGCAATCCCCGATCGGCTCCACCCGTGCGTCATCACAACGACAGGCCCATCCGGATCATCGCCCTCGATCGTCCACGCCCGGCAATCCCACGCGCTCACCCGCCACTCGCGGAACGCCGCAGGCCGATCAAGCTCGCTCGGATCACCGGGCCGACCGCGCGCAACGGCTGACGCGTACGTGTACCGCGGCACACGCCCGAGCGACCGAGCCGTGTACACCACAACACCCGCCCACGCGACAACAAGCCCAATACCAAAGAGCTGAACCAACCCGATCACGAGCCCACCGCTACGAGCCGATCAGCCGCGCAAGATCGTGATACGTCACGAACAAGAAAACACCCACAATCAGAACCAGCCCCGCCAGCGTCGCGACATTCTGCACCACAATGCTTACCGGCTTGCCCGTCAGCCCCTCCCAGATGAGAAAGACCATGTGCCCGCCGTCCGTAATCGGGATCGGCAAGAAGTTAATCACCGCAAGGTTCACGCTCACCAGCGCGAAGAAGAACAGCAGCCACACAAACCCGCGGTCAAACAGCGTCGTCCCCGTGTGCACGATCCCAACCGGACCATTCAAAACCCGCGGCGCGATCGATCCCTGGAAAAGACGCACAAACGTCAGGTACGTCATCGTCATGATCCGCCTGGTCTCACCCAGCCCCAGCACCACAGCATCAATCGGCCCGCTGCTCTTGAGCAGCGTCTGTTCAGTCTCAACCGCGAGAAGCGCGATCGGCAAGTCCCATCCCATCGCCGACATCTTGACGACCGCATCACTGTCGAGCACCACCGACCGCGTGAACTCTTCTTCACCCATCGGCGAAACGAGATCCACCTCGAACGCAAGCTCATCCGCCGACGCCAGCACCGCTTCCGACGCCAACCGCTGAAGCCGCTGTGCGAGCTCCACAAACGTCTGCACCGGCTCGCCATTCAGCGAGGTAATCCGTGAGCCCGGCCTCACCACAGAGTCGCCCGGCCCCGACGACACCAGCATCGAAACACGCTCGTCGAGCATGTTCGATGTCTCATCGACGAGGAAGCCCACCCTTCCATCCCGACGCACGCTCAGCGTGAGTTCAACGCGCTCCCCGTCCCGCAGCACCACGGCAGGCAAGTCCTCACCAGCCGCCGCCCGGATCGCCGCCATCCCCTGAGCCTGGTTCGGATACTCGTATCCGCCAAGCCTCGCAAACACATCCCCGGTCCGAAGCCCCATTTGGTGCCCGCGCATGCTCCGCGGGCTCTCCGCCTCCGCTTCGCCCACAGACATGACCGGGACAAAGCCCGCAAGCGACCGGTGCGTCGCACGCACATCGCCAAAGGCAATAAGAACCGTCTCAAGCGAAGGCGTCGTCTCGATCACTGACTCAAACGTCTCACCGTTCGGCCCGACAAACCCCAACGCCACGGGCTCGCCGCCGCCCGCATCAGCCGCGCGCATCACATCATGCAACAACGACACCGGCTCACCGTTTACCTCGGCGATCCGCCAGCCCGGGCCAACTTCGCCCAGCCCAAGATCGGCAAGCATCGCCGAGAGGCCCGGCGCATCCACGAGTGTCGTCGACCCCGCCGCAGCAACACCGATCTCGAGAATCCCAACGTCCGACCGCCGCGGCTCAACCTCGAACGCAACCTCACCCACACCATCACGCTCGACAAGCACAGACAAAGGCCGATCCGGCGAAGACGTCAGCACCGCCGACATCACATCATTAAACGACCGAGGCCGCTCACCACCCACCCGAAGCACACGATCTCCGGCCCGCAGACCGAGCTGAACATCACTCGCATCCGAGACCGCCGCCGCCGCCGGGCTCCCCGCCGCGACCGCACCGATTACCGCCGCCGGCGCCTGCAACCCGATCGAGAACACAACCACAAACAGCGCGGCAGCCGAAACCACATTCCCAACGACGCCCGCAGAGATGATCACCATCCGCTTCCAGATCGCAACCGCGTTGTAGCTGTCCGGCTCCTCGCTCCGATGACTCGGATCCGCGTCATCCTGCCCGAGCATCTTCACGTACCCGCCCAGCGGCAGCCAGTTCAGCCGATACTCCGTCGCGCTCACACCCGCCGCCGGTCCGTCATACGACAGCTTGTCATACTCCTCCGCGCTCGACCCACGCCGAACGCCGAGCCCGCGCCGCCAGCTCAGGATCGCCGGCCCAAACCCGACAGCAAAGGCCAGCACGCGCACACCCGCCCACCGCGCCGCCGCAAAGTGCCCAAGCTCGTGGATGAACACCACGAGCCCAAACCCAAACACGATCAGCGCGATCTCGCCGATGTTCTGCAGCAGTCCCAATGCGACACCCATGCACAGATCCTAGCGAGCGAACCACTCAGCCACAGCCGCCAAAAACACAGGCGTCCCGGGACCCGCCCGGGACGCCTGAAACAGTCATCGGTCCAGCCGTGTCAGTTCGCGTACTTCACCGAGCAGCCGTACACCTCGATCTCGGGCCGGACGATGTCCGTCTCTCCGTTCCGGATCTGCTGCACAGCGATCTCGAGGTAGTTCGTGCCGACCTCGCTCGCGCTCCGCTTCGAGTCGATCGGGCCGTGGTAGCGCACCACGCCCTCGCGATCGAGCACGAAGATCTCCGGCGTGCGCTTCGCGCCGTACGCCTTGCCGACCTCGCCCGACTCATCGAGCAGGATCGGGTACTCCATCTTGAATTCCTTGATCGCGAGCTGGTTGCGCTCGAGACCCGCGCCCTGCTTGCCCGGCGCACCCGAGTTGATCGCGAGGAACACGATCTCCTCATCGTTCATGAACTTGGCGTGCGTATCCTTCATCACCTTGCTGTCCGCGTGGAATTTCTTCACGAACGGGCAGTCCGGGTTGAACCATTCAAGCACAACAACCTTGCCCGAGAAGTCCGACAGCGAGTGGCGGTCGCCGTTGGTATCGGTCAGCGAAAACGCCGGCGCGACCTCGCCGACCTTCACCGGCTCCGCCGCCGGCCGAGCACCGAAGCCCGCTGCGAACGCGGCACCGACAACCGCCGCCGTCGCAATCAAGCCACCAAACACACCGCGTTTCTTTGTCATGCTGAGCATCCGTTTCTCCTTAGTGCAAAGCCTTGGTGCACAGTTCTCACCCGCCCGCGTTCCGGCGCGAGCGAATCCTCCGCGTGCCCCGGCCAACGCACGGCGACCACGCACGACCGGCCAGCATAGACCCCGCTATGCCGACCGAAGTTCTATCACTTACGACCCACCACCCACGGGGGTTCGCAACGACCACACGCTCGATGCACTCGGACTACCGCCATCGGCGTGCTTGACCCGAATCCAGCCGACAACATCGCCCTCGATGTCCTGAAATTCAAGCCGCAGTTCCCCGGTGTCGGATGCCCCGGCAGCGTGCAAGTCACGCACCCGCGCGCTGCCGGCACCCGGCACGAACGAAAGCCCGACCCCGTCGCGGGTCCTTTGCGCGACCACCAGCGTCTGGCCATCCCAAGACACATCCACCGGTTCCGAGGGGTCGCCCCGAAGCTGAACGCCCAGCCCCGCCCGCGCCGTGTCAAACTGCTCGGCATACTCGCTCAACGAAGCCGACTCCCGCACCGGAAGCGTGATCGAAACATCCGCACTCCCGGGAACGCACAACTCCGCATCGCACTCCAACCACTCAACCGATGCCGAAACCGTCACCTCCGACCCCACCGCGAGCGCCGCCGGCACATCCACCGGCACCATCAGCAGAACAGTGCCCTCGTACCCGTGATCGAGAATCTCGCCCGGCTGGACAAACCGCTTTCCGGCAGGCCAGACAAACTCGCCAATCCGAAGATCCGCGTCCGATGACCACTCGACCATCGGCTCGAGCCCCGTGTCGTTCTGCGAAGGCTGGTAGATATGCCACTCCTCCGGCACGTCGAACCGCAACGCGAGCATCGACGTTTCGCCCGGCACCACGCCCTCAAACTCAGAAACGAGCGAAACCTGGCTCTTGGCACCCCCCGGCTGGGCCATGCAAACCCCCGGCACCGCCACTGCCAGCAACAACCAGCGACGCCAGCGACCAGACCAAGACATCATCATGAGCCAGTTCTCCGGGAGCCAAGAGCCACGGCAAGCGGTGAACCACCACCGGGTCCATGCTATTTTTGCCCATGAACCAAAAACGTCAAATCGCCGGACCCACCCTGCTCGCCGCCCTTCTTTCCGCCGTCGTCGGCTGCGAGGCCAACGTCTCGGAGCGAGATCTCGACCCCGCCGAAGTCGGGCAGGTCCTCGACGCCGCACAATCCCCGGGCACCATCCTCATCGACGCACGGACGCCGTCCGCCTTCGATCGCGGCCACATCCCGGGTGCCGTTAACCTCAACATCGCCGACGTCAACCTCGAGTCCCGCAACCGCCCGGATCTCCTCGCCGCCGATCGCATCATCGTCTACGGCCAGAACCCGGGCGACCCCCTCGCCGCGGGCCTCGCCCTCCGCCTGCTCGAAGCCGGCTACGGCGCGACCACAATCTATCGTGGCGGCGTCGATGACTGGACAGCCACCGGCGGCGACCTCGTCACAGACGCACCCTGACCCCGGTCGGCGTCGGTCCATCATCAAGCGGTCGCCCGGCGGCCGCTTACGCGATCGAGTTCACCAGCCCGAGCGGCGCGCCGCCCGCGGACCAACCGCCGCCGAGGAACCCATCAAAGTGGCTCAGCTGAGATACGATCGCGACGTCGGACTCAACTTGGATCGAGAAGAAGTTCAGCCGTGGACGGTCATTCACAACCTCCGCGAGATCCTCAAGCTGCAGCCTCAGGAAGCCGTCCGACTCGATCATCTCCATCCGCGTTCGGGCCGCCGTCCCGTCGGCAAACAGGAACGTCACCGATACGTTCGCGTCAACATCGCCCGGGTTGTACAGCGTCAACGCTTCCGAGTACAACGCCCCGGCCTGCTCCGGGTTCAGGAACGCGTCGCCGAAGAAGAACGACGTACCGGCATCCGTAAACGCCGCAACAGCCGTCGCGTCACCACGCTGCGTCTCGATCGATGACACTGCGATCGCGCTGCCCGACGAGAGCGTGAGCCCGATCGGCGTGTTCGGCACGAACGCAAGCGACTGGCCCGTCAGCGAGATCCGCTGCCCCGCCGCAAGCGTCACAATCCGCGTCAGGTTCGGCAAGCCCTGATCAGTCTTGTACGTGCCCGTGATCGTCACCGTCGTCGCCGAATCACCCGGGTTGAACAGGTTCAACTCCGCGTCAACGCTCGGCCCCTCGGTCAGCGACGGAACCACATTGAACGTGCTCCCGCCATCCGGCACACCCAGGTACCCGTACGCCGTCAGGTCGAACAGGTCGTACCTGCTGATCGACGCAACCACACCGAGGTTCGCAGCCTCGTTGGCGGGGTCAGACGCGGCCGCCGTCAGCTCGATCGCGAACGTGCCAAGTGGCAACGCGGCCGTATTGTGGATCTCGAGCCCGCCGCGGCGGTTCGCCCCGAGCGTGATCGTCGGCAGCGCAACCTCGCCGGCCGTCGTGAACGCCGTCACAGTGAGGTCCACATCAAACGCATTCGGGTTGAAGTAAACCAGGAACTCCTCAACCACGCCCGGGTTCCGCTCCACATCAGGGAACGCCCAGGTCGTCGACAGACGATCGGTAAACGCCTCACCGATCGCCCCCGGCGTCCGGTCAAGACCAGACGGGTCATCCGATCCGCTCAGGATGCCACGGTCGTAATGACTAAAGCCCGCCGCAACACGCAGCGTCGATTCCACCGCGATCGCGTACGCCTCGTTCGCCACGATGCCCGGTGCAAAGTCGGCCGCACCGTCACCGTCGATATCGCCGCCGAACGACAGCGTCGCGCCGCCGCGAGCGCCGGCCTCCAGCGTGCCCGAAGCAACAACCGTCGACCCGAGCGATGCGTCCGCGTAGTACACACGAACCGAGAAGTCGACGCTCTCCGCGTTCGGGTTCGCGATCGAAACGAACTGCTGGATCGAAGCGTTCGCGAAGCCCTCCGGGTAGAACACCACGCTCGTGCCCGCGACGCCGTCGACCCGCAGCGTGTAGTTGCCGATCGAGCCGTCGCCGGTCGAGTCCACCAGAATGAAGAACGTCTCCCCGGTGCCAGTGACATCGATCGTTGTCGCAGCCGTGACGCCGCCACCGCCAGCGATGCCGTCGGCATCAGCCAGACCGGTCAGTTCCACACCGGACGCATCAAACACACGAACGGTGAAGTCCGGGGTCGGGTTATCGTCAGAGACAACCTGCACAAACACCTCGCCCCGGCCGATGGCGTTGTACCGGAACAAGTCCGTATCCGTCGGCACGTTCAGCACGCCTGTATCAACGGCATCGCCAGTGATCGCGCTCGTCGCCAGCACGGTCGCGCTCGCAAAGTCACCCTCGTCCGCGTGATCGTCGTTGGGCGCGGGCGGCGCAGGCGGCCCGTCGACGCTGATCGTGTACGCCCCGGCCTGGAAGCCCGGGAACGTCGATCCAACCGATGCAAAGAACACCGCGTCCGCACCCGAGGCATTGGTGAACCGCACACCACCGGTGATTGCGGTCGTCGTGACCAGAGCACCCGTGTCGTCGAAGATCCGGAGGACAGGCGTCGTGATCTCCGTGGTATCGATCAACACATCCACATCAGCGTTGTCCGAGACCGCAAACGTGAACAGGTCGGTATCGTCATCGACTTCGAGCACACCCGTCCGCGAACCATCGCCGGTCGCCGGCGACAGCGAGATCAACGATGCGGCGGCAAGATCACCCTCGTTCGCATGATCATCAAGCAGGCCCGTGTTCACGTTCAGCGTGTACTGGATATCTCGTGCAAGCGGTCCCGTCACCGCCGCGAAGAAGATGTCGCCTGTCGCCGCCGCCACCGGGGGCAGCACCAGTGTGCCGCCGGTGCCCGTCACCGTGTCGGCCGCATCCACCGTCCCGTCGCCGTTGACGTCAATCCCGTTGCCGGCCGAGTCAAACAGCTGCAGCGTAAACGCCGCCGGCGGGGCCGAAGCCCACGTCAGCGACACCGTTACAGGCCCGGCAGCCGGCGCGCCGAACACAAACAGGTCCGAGTCCGACGTCTGTTCGAGCACACCAGTGATCGAACCCGTACCCTGCTGCGGGATCACGTTGACGAACGAAGCGTCCGCGAGCTCGCCGATATCAGCGTGATCGTCGTCCGGGTTGTACGTCAACTCGAGCAGGTAATCGCCGGTCGTCGCCGTCGTGCTCGCCCCGCGAACGACAACAAAGTACGTCAACCCAGATTTCGACGCGACGGTTGAGACTGTGGTCTCGACGCAGCAAGGCCGGACGTACTTTGTTGTCGT
>JBCBMF010000034.1:0-19148 GCA_039822905.1 Planctomycetota bacterium | reverse complement strand
AGGGAAGCTCGCGATCTCTGGAATGTACGACAAGCTGCGGATCAACACGGTGGGTCGCGCCCGGGGCCCGCGTGCGGGCATGTTCAGTTCTTCACCCTGGACCGCCGAAGAGCGTGCGTTCGTCCGCGAACGGATCACCGATACCTACAACCTCTTCACCGATCGCGTTTCCGCCGGTCGCGACGGCATCGAGCTCGACAAGACAGCCGAGGGACGGCTCTTCACGGGCACCAAGGCGCTGGAGCTCAACATGGCCGACGAGATCGGTTCGCTGTCGGACACCATCGCGGCGATGGCGGACGAGCTAGACCTTCGGTCGTTTGACGTGCTCGACTACCCAGAGCCTCAATCGCTTGAGGACCTATTCGAGCAGCTCGTCCCGGGAGGCGTGCAGTCTCCGGCGTCGGGCGCTGTTCCCGCAGCATTGTCTCAGACCCTCGAAGCAATGGTGGGCCCGGCGTGGCCCGAGCTGCGCGAGCGGATCGATGCCGCAATTATGCTGCGATCGAGCCCAATCAACATGCTGGAGCACCGCGTGCTGCACATCCGGTAACGTGCTGAGGGCGTTCGGCCGATCGATCAGACTTCCATAATCTCGGTGCTCTTGTCCTTGAGCATGGCGTCGAGCATGGTCTCGTACTTCTTGAGCAGGTCCTGGATCTCGTCTTTGAGCGTCGAGACTTCGTCCTCGGAGATGTGGCCGTCGCCCTTGCCGAGCGCATCGGCGTGCTTGTTGGCATCCCGCCGGGCGTTGCGCATGACGACCTTGGAGTCCTCGGTCATCTTCTTGGCCTTGCCGACAAGCTGCTGACGCCGATCTGTCGAGAGCGGCGGCACGTTCAGCCGGATCTGCTTGCCGTCGACGTTGGGTGCGAGCCCGAGGTCCGACTCCTCGATTGCCTTGCGGATCTCACCGAGCGCGCCGGCGTCGAAGGGCTTGATAAGCACCTGTGTCGGTTCGGGCGTGCTGACCGCCGCGAGCGACTTGAGATCCGTCGGGGCGCCGTAGTAGTCGACCTTGATGAACTCGACCAGCGCCGTTGACGCGCGGCCGCCCCGGAGCCCCTTGAACTCCTGGGCCAGGTAGTCCACGGCCTTCTGCATCTGCTCTTCTGCCTCAAGCAGGATCGTGTCAGGATCACTCATCGCTCGTTCCTTGTGGTTCTCGGCCGCAGTGTCGTCACGCACCGCCGTCGGCGGTGACGATCGTTCCAATGGTCTCACCCGAGACCGCTCGGCGGATGTTGCCGGGCTCGTCGTATTTGAAGACTCTGATCGGGATCTCGCGTTCGCGGCAAATCGTGAACGCCGTGGCATCCATCACGGCGATCTCCCGCCGCAACGCCTCGCTGTAGCTCAGCCGGTCGAACGGCGTGGCGTCCGAGTGCTTCGCCGGATCGCGGTCGTAGATCGCATCGACCTTGGTCGCCTTGAGCAGCACGTCGCACCGCAGCTCTGTCGCTCGGAGCGCGGCGCACGTGTCGGTGGTGAAAAACGGGTTGCCGGTGCCGGCGCTGAGCACGACGACGCGCCCTTTCTCGAGATGCCGGATCGCTCGGTTGCGGATAAACGGTTCGGCAACTGATCGGATTTCGAGTGCCGACATCACCCGACTGTCGATGCCGAGTGATTGCAGCTTCTCCCGCAGAGCCAATCCATTGATAACCGTCCCGAGCATGCCCATGTAGTCGGCCGTGGCTTGCTCGATATCACCCGTCTCGGCCAGGCTGGCCCCGCGGATGATGTTCCCGCCGCCCACGACGACCGCGATCTCAACGCCGTCGGAGCGAGCCTGCGCGATCTCGCTCCCGATCTGGGCGAGGGCGCCGGCATTGATCCCGAAGTCGTCACTGCCGCTGAAGGCTTCGCCGCTGAGCTTGAGTAAGACGCGTGACACCGGACCGCCTCCATCGCACGAGCACCGGCTGCGATGCCGCCCCGGCCGGCGATACCATAGCCCGGCGGGCGTGTGCGGACGCATCCGCGGGGAACCTCTCGCAGGGTTGGGCGTCGGACACTCCTGATCGCCCGCGGGGCGAGCGCTATGAGCACGGACGAGCAGCGCCAATCCGATGATGCATCGTTCTGGGCGAGGTTTCGCCGCTGGGCACTGCGCCTCTCGGTCGCCGGGATAATCGTGTCGCTGGCCGTGCACATCGCGGTTCTGATCGGCGCAGCGCTCCTGCTCGTTGGTGGGGGCGGCGGAACGAGCGCTGCCCCGGATGGCAATGCTACGGCGGTCGAATTTGCGGTCATGCCCGAGAGCGAGTTCGAGGCCGTCGGGGAAGTCGACATCGAGATTCAGTCCCCGATCGTTGAATCGCTCCTCGACGATCAGGCGATCGATCTTGAGCTGACCGAACTCTCCGCGGAGTCGCTCACCGAGCGCGACCTTACAGTTGACATCTCGAGTTCTTCCGGCGGCGAACGGCTTGAGATTGACGGCACTTCTGGTAGCGGTGGTGCGAGCGGTGGGGCCGCGAGCTTCTTTGGCATCGAGGCACGAGGGAACCGGTTCGCTTATGTCGTCGATGTCTCGGGGTCCATGGGGCAGGACGGCCGGATGCAATCCATGCTCGCTGAACTGCGGCGTTCGATCACCGAACTCGGTGGTCATGTCCAGTTTTACGTCGTCTTCTACAGCGAGGACGCCTTCGCGCTGGGGAACCGCAAGGAGTGGACTGACGCAACAAGCACTGGCAAGCGCTGGGCACGACAGAAGCTCGAGAGTGTTGAGCCGCTCGGGTCGACCAAGCCAGTGCCCGGCTTCGATCTGGTGTCACGAATACGGCCGCGCGCGGATGCGATCTACTTCATGACTGACGGCCGGTTCGCCAACGGCGATGCAGACGTTGATGCCATCCTCGCTCTGAACCGCGAGCGCCCGACGCCGATCCACTGCATCACCTTTGTCACTCGTGAGGGCGAGGCCAGCATGCGTCGCATCGCCGAGGCAACCGGCGGCTCGTACACGCACGTCCCGGGCGGGGGCGGACCATGATTTTCTCCCGACGAGCCCGCTGGGCTATCGCTGCAATCGCCGTTGTCTCTCAAGCGTTGGCCGCGACCGGACAGGCGACGGCAACGCTCCGCGGGCGCGAAGCGCGCTCGATTACTGTCGAGCGCGCTGATGTCTCGGGCGTCGTCGCGAACGTGGCAGATACTCCGGTGCTGCTGACATGGGATCGGGTCCGCTCCTTGGAAGGGACCGATGATCCAGCCATCGGTGCGTACGCGGCCGCTGGTGAGGCTCTCTGGCGAGGAATCGAGCGGCTCGATCGCGGCGATCCGATCGCGGCGCTCGTTGTGCTCGAAACCGCGTTCGAGACGTTTGAGAACGAACCCGGCCCAACGGCTCGGCTCGCCGCCGATGCGTTGCTTACCGCTCGCCTGACACTCGGCGAAGCAGAGGCGAGCGTTGTCCCTTGGCTTCATGCCCTGGAGCGCGAGGCCACGGTCATCGGTCCCATCGCCCCACGGCGAACGCAGATCGACGATGAGTGGGGTTTGATCGCCGAGCTCGCGCCAGTGTTCGTTCCTTCCCGCATCGCCGCCCGCGTGGCCGCAGACGTGGCCGCCGACGATTTCGAGCGATGGACAGACGCCCCCAATAAACGCCTCGCCGAGGTCTACGCGTCTGCGTTGCTGCTCGCCGCGGGTCAGTCGCCCCCGCCTTTGGATTGGGACCCACCGACCGAGGGCGTTCGTCTCGCTCGGGCGATGGTCGAGGCACGCAGCAACGACCCGCGTCGGCGAGCCGCGGCACGCGAGGAACTCCGCGCGTTCGTCTCCGATGATGCCCGGCCTTGGGTCCGGGCTTGGAGCCATGCCGGCATCGGGCTGTCGCTGCTCGCCGAGTCGGAGGGCGAGCGGCTCGCCGGGATCGGTCACCTGCTCGTCGTTCCGAGTGTCTACGGCGAGGCTCAGCCCTACCTGGCGGGGGTGTGCCTTGCTGAAGCCGCCCAAGCTCTCGCCGATGCTGGACGGACGGACGACGCCGCTCGACTCCTCGATACACTCACGCGGATCGCCCCGCGGCATCCTGCGCTTGCACTCCCATCCCTTCGCGGCATCCGAGCGATCTCCGCGCCGACTCAAACGAACGGAATCGGATCATGAATCTCCCTTCCTTGCTCGTTCACACAGCCATCCTGGCGCAGGATGCTCCCGTCGGCCGGAAGTCGATTTTCGAACACATCGCTTCCGGTGGACCGATCGGCTTTGTCATCATCGTGATGTCGTTTGCCGCGGTCGCGCTGGTCGTCATCCAGCTCATTCAGCTCCGCCTGGAACGGCTGGCACCCGAAGATCATCTCCAGCGACTCAGCGAGATGCTCCTTAACCGGCAGCTCGACCAGGCGCGGGCGTACTGCCTCGACCATCAGAGCCCGAGCTTCCTGACGCACGTCATCGGCTCGGCACTCTCGCGGTGCGCACGATCGCCGTTCGGCCTGCTTGAGTTCCGGAGCGCACTCGAAGAGTCGGGGCAGGCCGAGGTCAGCAGGCTCATGCGATCGACCGAAGGCCTCGCGCTCATCGCTTCGGTCAGCCCCATGCTCGGTCTGCTCGGCACTGTTGTTGGCATGGTGGGTGCGTTCGATCGTCTCGGCACATCGGCGGGGGGCTTTGCGAGGCCCGATGAGCTCGCCGGCAGCATTTCTGTCGCGCTGATCACCACTGTGCTGGGCCTCGTCGTTGCGATCCCTGTCACGGCATCTGTCTCGCTCTTCCGGAACCGGATCGAGTCGCTCGCGGCGA
Organism: Planctomycetota bacterium; assembly: GCA_039822905.1. Classification (GTDB taxonomy): domain Bacteria; phylum Planctomycetota; class Phycisphaerae; order Phycisphaerales; family UBA1924; genus JANQQZ01. The sequence continues at coordinate 14,390 of JBCBMF010000034.1, read as the reverse complement.
GTGTTGCCGAACGAACGGAAGAGCTCCTGGGCTATGTCGAGAGTCATCAAGCGGCCAGTGATCGGGGCGGTGCGTGATCCCACGGCGGTCTCATGTCAACGCGTTCGACCTGACGCCGATGATCGATGTCGTGCTGCTGCTCATCATCTTCTTCCTCGTATCCGCACAGATCTCTCGCTCGATCCGCCAGCCGCTCGATCTTCCCAACCAGCCCGGCACGCCAGAAACTGAACAGTCAACTGACGGCGTGCTCGTCGTCGACCTGCTCCGAAGCGGCGAGCTCCGTGTCGACAACGAGCTTGTCTCGTTCGATACCTTCGCAGCGATGCTGGGCGCGGTCGCCGGAGACGATCAGGTTGTGCTCGTTCGTCCCGAGTACGACGCGAACGCCACCCACCTGAATCGCTTGACGCGTCTGCTCACCGACGGCGGCGCGACACGCTACAGGATCGCCACAGACCCTGCGGGAAGGGGCGGCGGATGAAGTTCACGCGCAAGACCGAACAAGACCGGGGCGCCCGGCTGCCACTGATCGGCATGATCGATGTCTTCTTTCTGTTGCTCGTTTACTTCCTGACGAGCGCGACGATCACGCCCGCCGAGGAGGAGCTCGCCGCGTCGCTCTCGGCTGAGCGAACCGATGCCTCTGCCGCCAACCTCGAGCCGCAGGTGGTGGTCGTCGGAGACCGGCGGACAGGCCCGGCCTTCACGGTGTCGGGTACGTCGATCCCGACCCAGGCCGATCTGACAGAACTGCTGTCTGGGCTGCCGAAGGAGCCAGGTGTGTTCGTCCGCGCGGATGACGCCGCGCAGGTCGCCGATGTCGCGGCGGCGCTTCAGGCGTGCAACGATGCCGGCTTCGAGAGGATTACCTATGTCGCACCGGAGTAATCGGTTGGCAGTGGTAGTGTTGGTGTCGCTGGTGACCTTTGCGGCCTCTGCTCAGCGGAGCGCTCACGCAGAGTTTCTACATGAGCAGCAACTCGACGATATCTACGCCGAGTTCCTGGTCGATCAGCTGGAGAGCGCAACGGGAACCGCGCGGGCCGAGATCGCCCAGGAACTCGCGCGGGTGTACCTCGATCTTCTCGACGGACAAAGTGGCGGCACCGGGAATCAAAACTGGGCCGAGCGTGCGGCGACGCTGCTGCGCTCGGTGCCCGAAGCAGACTCGCCAGAGCTGCGGCTCGGCCTCGCGCAGGCCGCCTATCTCAGAGCCGAAGAGACCGCCGAACGGCACGTGCTCCTTCTGGCAACGGAGAGAGAAGTCGCGGACGCACTGCGGATCCTGAGAGAAGTCGGACCAACGTTCGTGTCGCTCGCGCAGCAATCACACCAGCGAGCGCAGCGGCTGGAGCGCGAGATGGCGAGACCACTCGAGCGGGCCGAAGAAGACGAGATCACGCAACAGCTCGCAGATGCACGGCGGATGCGGTCGATCGCGTTTTACTACGCCGGCTGGTCCAGCCTGTACTCCGCAGAACTCCTGGAAGCCCAGCAAGGAGCGGATCAGGCGCTCCGGCACTTCGGCTGGATCCTGGGCGCTCGGGATGGTGAAGAGGCCTCGGTCGATCAGCTCCAACCCAGTCTTCTGCGGTTCGAGCATGTTGCACGGTCCGCGATTGGTGCCGCGATCGCGTGCTCGCTGTCGGGCCGATCGCTTGAAGCTCGCGCGTGGCTCGACGCCGTTGAGCGATCGATCGACGCCCCGCAGGCCATCCGCGACGGCGTCGCGTCGCGCAGGGTTCGCGTGCTCGCCGATGCAGAAGCCTGGCCCGATCTCGATACGATCTCACGCCGCAGACTTGCCGCAACGCTCGAGAGCCCCGACCCGACGTTTGCCCGGCTCGTGTGCATCCTCGCGATGGATCGGCTCTCGTCGCCGGGCGGTCGCCACGGACAGCTGATCGATCGGCTCGCTCAAGATGCGCTCGCGTACCTGCTCCGCGCGAGCGAGATCGGCCACGTCACCGATCTTGCTCGGCGGTTCGGCACAGATCTGCTCGGCTCCGATGGCTTCGTCTCGACGTACGTTCGGGCGGTCATGGCCCGTGACGCCGCCCTCGAACTTGCAGAGACCCACGGCGACGAGGACCCCCGGGCGGTGACCGCGCTGCTCGACGCGGCCGAAAAGCTGACGGCGGCGTCTTCGTCAGACGATGCGGAGCGGTTCCCGCTTGAGCGCGCTCGCTCGCTGTTCGATGCCGGTCAATCCCTGCTCGAGGCGGGCCGGCCCGCGGAGGCGTCGGAGGTCTTTGAGCGTTGCCAGTCCATCGCAACGGTGGAAGAGCAGCGGCGTCAGGCGGCGTGGATGCGAGTCGTGGCGCTCGAGCGCGCGATCGAAGCGGGCGATGCGTCGCTGGGAGATCAACGAGATCAGGCCGCGCTGCTCTACCTCGCGGCCTACCCCGATACCGGCGAGGCCGCGCAGCTCGCCCTGCGTGCGAACACCGCTCGTCTGCTCACGGAGGAGCAGGCAGCCGAGATCTTGCTCAGCGTTCCGCCGGATGCACCCACGTACGCGGCTGCACGTCGGCGGGCCTCGGCGCTGCTCTATCGGCAGTATCGCGCAGCAGACCCGCTGGAGCGACCGCTCTTCGCCGCCCAGTTTCTTTCGCTCGCCGAGTCGATCCTGGCGTACGACGGCCGGGTCCTTCGCGGGGAATCCTCGGGCGCGGCGGCCGAAGTGGGCCGAGCCATGGTGACGACCGCGCGCCGCCTCGCGGATGTTGCACTGGGCATCGATCCGCCGGAAGTCGATCGGGCGGAATACGCGCTCGGCGTCATCGATAGCGTCTCCGAGTACGCCGGCGCGGACGCCGAAACACTCCGCGACGAGATCAGCTTTCGGCGGCTTCAGATCGCATCACATCGGGGTGATCTGGATGAGGCCGCCCGGCTCGCCGGCATGCTCGCGCAGGGTACGAGCGCGTTCGGACCGGTTGCTGCTCAGGTGATGTACCGCGACTCGGTCCGCGCGTGGATCGACGACCAGTCCAACGAACAAGCCGCCGAAACCGTCGTCCGCTTCGGTCGTCAGTCGCTCCCGTCGCTCGCGGACCGACCGGCAGCGCTTGGCAGCGTGCTCCAGACCGTCGCGAGCGCCGCCGACGTTCTCGCGGCCCGCCCGTCTGATGCGAGGTTCCTGGCGATTGCGGCGCAGATGCGCGAGCGGCTCGTTGAACTCGGGCTTGCCGATGACGAGCAGCTCCGAGCGCTGGCGATCGGCTACGCGGCGTTGGCGGAGCATTCGAAGTCTGCGGAAACATGGCTCACCGTGTTGCAACGTGTCGAGCCCAACTCACTCGATTGGTACGAGGCGCGGCTTGAATCACTGCGCCAGCTGGAGCGGACCGATCCTACTGCCGCCCGAGACGCCGCACGGCAGTTCCGATCGCTGCATCCCGATATGGGACCGCCTCGATACCGGGCGGCGTTCGAAGAGGTTGTCGATCGGCTGGTCGGCCCGTCGGGGGAAGAGCCGCGATGAGTGCGTCGCCCATCGTCATGATCCTCGGGGTAACCAACCCCGGGAACCCGTTCGAGGTCCTCGGGCTGCCGGTGGGCCCGGTGACCGAGTCGGACGTTATCGATGCGTTGGCCGAGCGGATGCGATTGGTGGCGGGGCACCCGCTCAGCGAGACGCCAGAAGGCAACGAGGTCAGGCTCGCCGTGCACGCGGCGGCGGCACAGCTTCTCGACTCTGCCATCCGTGCGGCGTTGCTTGAACGTGCGGGCATTGTCGAGGCACAGTCCCGCGCGCCGCGAAGACCGCGGGCTCCGGAGACGACGCTCGGGCCGCGAGCGATGATGGTCATCGCGAGCGAAGGCGGGTGGAACCCGCGGGCGATGCGGCGCATCGCGCTGCTCGCCCACGCGGCCGGTGTTTCGTCATCGACCGTCCCGCGTGTTGTGCGTGATCTCGCCGGCGAGAGCAGGCCCCGGCGATCGGATTCGTCCGAGAGGGACCGGCGCGGGACCACACCGGGCCGGCGAACGCCAGTGTCGACCGCGGAAACGCGCGCACCGGTCGGTGCGACAGCGGCTGCCTCGGCGGCCGCGGTTCTACTGCTCGGCCTGACATGGCTCACGCTGCAGTCCGTGCTTGAGCAAGACGCGGCACCTACGCCCAGCGGCCGGCCCGCTCAGGTCGCATCTGAAGCCGAGCCGTTGGACACGGAGGTTATCGATGCGATGGATACAGCGTCAGAGACCGACGCACCGATCGACCGATCAACACCTCCGAGTCTCGACGAGCCGGATTGGTCGCTCGCGCTGATCGGCATCCGTGACGCCAAAGAACAAGCCGATGCCGGCACTGTCGCACGAGTGATCGACGGCATTGCGGAAACGTGGCCCGGCCGGACGTGGAACGACCTCCGCCGCTTGACAACCGCTTTCGTCGACATCGTCTACCTCATGGAAGACGAGGACGCATCGCAGCTGATCGCGATGATGGCCAACCAGATCCGGCAACGTCGGCCCAGCGTCGCATCGTTCCACGCCGGACTACTCAATCGTTTATCGGTGGAACGCTCATTGTCAACCACCGTCGACAACGCGGTCGTCGCCGCGATGGTCTCGACGATCGGCGGGAGGCAGCGTCCGACAGATGGACTGTTCGAACGCGGGGCTGCTCGAGGATTGCAGTACGTCGCCCTCGGCTGGGCCGCATCCGCACCGACCCCCGAACAGCTTCAAGCGTGGCTCGCATGCCTCGACACGATCGCTCAGGAGAACAGCGAGATCGAACGGCGAGTCGTGCGGGACGCGGTGGAAGTGCTCTTGCGTGCGGACCGCGATCCGCTCGCCGATGCCGCATCGCTGCGAGCCGTCGAGGCGCTCGCGGACCGTATGGATCCCGTAAACGACGCGGAAGCCTCGGGCATGATTCTCCGCCTGCTCGCCGATCAGAGCGTCTCGACTCGTTCGGCGTCGGTCCTTGTCAACGCAATCGCCCGCCAGCGAGCAGCCGTGGACGCCGCGGTCGCTGTGCGCCTGGCACCCACCGCGTCGCAGTCCGAACGCTCAGAGGCACGCACGCTGCTTGCCGAGAGCTGGCTCCAAATCGGCCAGCCCGCGGACGGTCTCGACGAACTGAGTACCGCCATCGTGCGTCACCTGGGGACGGATGTCCCGTCGACGCCCCAAGGCCAGATCGCCGACGCCGTCGCGAGCGCCCGCCTCGGCGTCGCGTGCCAGTTGACACTGTGGGGTGCGTCAACGGAGGCCAGCACCATCGTGTCCGCGCTCCGCGGCGATCTCGATCGGGTTCTTGCCCAGCGATCAAACGGGCCGACGTCCAACTCGAACGCCGGCGACGCCTGGGCTGTCCGCTACCTCGAAGCCAAACGCAACATTCCGGTGCGGCTTTCGCTTCTCGGAGAGATGGTGCAGCGCCGAGGTCGGCTTGGCATGATCGCTTCGGAGATCGTGGTCGCCGAAGCACTCAACGGATCGCCCGCCCGCGTCCGACGCGAAGCGCAGAACGTCGTTCTCGTGAACGCCGACCAGCCCGCGGTGATCAACGCTGTTCTCGAGCAGCTGCCAACCGTTCCGCGCGTCCGGTCTGTACAAGAGATCGTGGAGAGAGTGGCAGGCATGTCGCTCCCTGCAATCAACGACGCGGACTGGCCGTTCGTTGCCCGGCGGGCGGTGGTCGATCGTCTGCTCGAGACCGAGAGCGGCACGCGCGAGGCCCAGGCGATCGACCAGACGGCGGATCTGCTGGCCGACGAATACGCTCGCATCGCAACGCGGGGCGCGTCTATGACCGAGCCGCTCGACGAATCCGCGAGCCGCATCATCGATGACAGATTCGATGAGATTCAGCGGATCGACCTGGCCGGCGCCGTGTCTGCAGATGTGGATCGAATTGTGCGCCTCCGCGCTGGCAGGGTTGCACTGGCAGAGGGCGACGCGACTCGATTCGCGGCCAGCCAGGTGACGGCCGTCGAGCTCCTCGCGCTGCTCGTCGAGCTTGAGAGCCCGCACCTCCGCGATCAGGTCAGAGAGATCGTCATGCGTCTCGCAAGCGGCCGCGCCGGTTCTCGGAGCGTTTTCGACCAGATCGCGCTGACCGAGCGTATGGGTGTTGAGCTTTGGGCGCTGCGTTTGGGAATTCAGCCATGATCCGAGTCGGTCTGCTTTTTCTGGCACTGCTCGCTCGTCCCGTCTGGGCCCAGTCCGTCGAGGAGTCTTTGACGCGCAGCCTCGAAGCGCTGTCGCCGGATCAGCCGCTCGCGTACTACACACTCGCAGAGACCATCGCCGATCAGGCCGGCTCCCCTCAAGACATCGAATTGGCGCGCCGGTTGTTCGTGTTGTCGTACGTTCTCGGAGAGGAGCCGTCTGCGCCGGTGTGGCTGCGTGCCAGCTCGTGTGTCGCCCTCGCGTCGCTCGAGCGTAACCCGTCGCGTCGACGGTGGCTCTTCGCGGTCGCGGCGATTCTTGATGATCGCTACGCCTCGATCGAACGGGACGACCAGCCATTGGGCGAGTTCTCGCGTGATCTCCGTTTGGCATTTTCCGAGTATCTTGGCCTTGTTCGCGCGGGCCGCGGTGCGCTGGCGCGGGGCAGGCTCGAACAGCCTGGCATGGGCGCGATCATCGAAGCGGTGGGGGAGGCGGTGCTCGGTGTGCGCAATGCACCGTCGCTCGCGAGGATCAGAGGCGAAGCCGGGGTGTGGCCCTGCAAGCAGTGCAGCAACTCGCGATCGGTGCCCGATGCCTCGGATCCCGATACCAAGCGTGTGCTTTGCCCCAATTGCCGCGGCAACCCCGGTCCGCTGCTCACCGATGAAGACCGAATCGGTTTCGTCGCGTTGGAGGCCATCGCCCTGCGAGCCGACGGCCGCACGTGGTCAGCCGAGCAAGCGATGCTCCGGACAGGGCCGCTGCTCGATCCGGATCCGGACGGCGTCGCGGCGTTCTATCAGATCGATGTCGAGCGCACCGTCTATAACTCGGGAGCGTGGCGGAAGCCGGGGCCGTAGCGTCCCGCGACACGACCGAACCACGCTCAGCTCACTCAAGATCCGTTCGCACAGGAACATCCCATGGACACCCTCCCGCTCAAGCCGGAAATCTCGTTCGACGAGTTCGCGAAGGTCGACCTCCGCATCGCGACGATCGTGGAAGCCGAGCCGCACCCGGATGCGGACCGGTTGCTTCGCCTGCAACTCGACGACGGGTCGGGCGAGCCCCGGCAGATCTGTGCTGGGGTAAAGGCCTATTACGACCCCGACTCGCTCGTCGGCAAGCAGATCGTCATCGTTGCGAACCTCGCTGCTCGGAAGATCCGCGGTGAAGAGTCGCGGGGCATGCTGCTCGCCGCGAGCGATGCCCCGAAGGACGGCGAAGGTGAACGCAGTGTCGTGCTGCTCACACCGATGAGCGCGATCGAGAGCGGCTCGATCGTTTCGTAGCGCGGCCCAGCCTACTCACCGCCCTTGTCACGACGGGCGGACTTTCGGATCCGGTCGAGCACGCGTTCGGTATGCTCTTCGATGAGCGATGAACGCTTCGACTCGGCCTGATCGAACCGTCGGCGCATGCCCTCCGCACGCTCTTCAACGCGTTCGATTTCGACCCGTAGGACATCTCGCTTGGCGTCAAAGCCATTGGAAATCGCGGCCCGGAGCTCGGCGATGATCTGGTCGACGACTGCCGTGTCGGCCTGCTCGGCGATCGCGTCTCGCAGCGAGCCAGCAACCTTCAAGATCTGAAGGCCGGCCCTGATCTCCTGTCGCCTCGCCGCGAAAGCCTCCGGGTCACGGCCCCGCAGGTCGTTCATCTCGCGGAGCCGGCCGAACACCGGCAGCCCTCCGCCGTCACGTTTCTGCAGAGCGTCGCGGATCGATGCCGCGAGTTCGGGATCGGTTGTCTCAAGTGCGGCGAGCATCTCTGACCGCGTTTCGGCGTCAACGAACCCGCCGCGGTCGCGAGGCCCACCACGTGCGGCCTCGCCGCCGCGATCGCCGAGCTGTGTCGGTGACGGCCTCATCGCATCAAGGCCGCCTCGGCCGAAGAGCCTGACGGTTCCCGGCGGGACATCCCCTGCGAGTTCAGCATCGATCTCAGCAAGCCGCGAGGCGAGCAACTCGCGGCGCTCCTCGAGCGCGGCACGCCGGGTGTCTTCAACCGTTTGAGCCGCCGCGGCCTGCGTTCCCATCCACACGGCAAAGGCAGCAGCCCTAAGAAGGTGCATCACAACGGCTCTCCTTCGGTGAACCACTCATCCAGCGAGGTCGGGTCGAAAGTGCTGCTGGTATCGTCGGCAAACGCGAGAGAATCTTCGAGCCCGAACGCATCATCAAAGAGCGTGAACGAGAGCTCAGCGATCGACTCGGCGGCCGCCTCGGTTCCATCGAGCTCACCTGGAGACACAGCCCTGGTTGCCGGCCAGAGCACAACACCAACGGCGACCGTCGCTGCGACCGCGCCAAGCCATACGGGAGCACGCCGGATGCGCCTGCGCCCGCTGATCGTTGGAACCGGCTGGCCGAGACTCTGCTCGACGCGTTGCTCGAAGCCGCCGTCCGGCTCGGCACGCGTGCGAGCACCGAGTTCATCGAGCATCGCCTCGATCTGTGGGTCGTTCGACTGATTCATCGCTGCGCCTCTGATACAAAAGGGTGGGATTCGAGCTGCGACTTGAGCTTGGCAACCGCCCGGTGATGCCGGGCGAGTACGGTGCCGACGGGCTGTCCGAGCATCTCGGCGATCGCCGCAAACCCGAGCTGCGCGTGGTGCCTGAGCGAGAGCACCTCTTGGTCGGCCTCGGGCAGCGACGCGATCGCCTCGCGGAGGGCCGACATCGGATCCGATGCTTCGTACCGCGAGACGGGCATCCGGTCATCGCTCGCCGCAAACGCCGCATCGCCGAGCGAGCGCGTCCGTTGGCGCTGCGATTTGCGGACAACGTCTCGCACGCGGTTCATCGCGATTCGCAACAGCCAGCTCTCGAACTGCCCGTTGTGGGCGTATCTGCCCGCCGAGATCTGCTCGTAGACCGTGACCATGACCGACTGCGTGACCTCTTCCGCTGCTTCTGGGTCGTGCAGCCGGCTTTGGGCCGCCGCGTAGACCCGTCTCGACCAAAGTCCTATCAAATTCTTCCAGGCACCGGGCTCGCCCGCAATGACAGAACGAACGATCGCATCCGAAGCGTCGCTGTCCGGCGATGGATCGGACGGGGCCCGTTGCAAACTCGATCGCTCCCAATACGGGTCATGCCCCGTGGCCGATGACCGCACAACGTGCCACGAGGCCCGACATTGCAGCCAGCCATCGGATCCGGCTGATAAGAGGATCCGATAGTATCAGGAGAAGAATTCCGATCGGCCGGGTCGGGATTCGCGCAACCCAGCGAACGATGCACGCCCGCGACGCGTAATCAGGGCACGTGTCTTCCGCAGCCATTCCATCTCGACTCCGTCCACTTCTGGGCCCAAGCGGGACGATTGGCCGCGGGGAGCCGAGCCGAGGGCCGAGCGTCAGGAAGATCGCGACTGTGGCAGACTCCCAGCCAGCAGATTCCGGGCCAGCAGATTCCGAGCAAGCATCGGCGTCGGACGTTTCGGACGAGCAGCTGGTGCGGCAGTACGTCAAGGGCAACCGTGATGCCCTCCGCCAGATCATCGACCGCTACCAGACCGATCTCATGCGGTTCCTGATCCGGCTCACCGGCTCGCGGGACGCGGCCGAGGACGCCTTTCAGGAGACGTTCCTCCAGCTGCACCTCTCGGCGTCTCGGTTCGATACCTCGCGTCGGCTCAGGCCTTGGCTGTTCACCATCGCCGCCAACAAGGCGCGGGACGGCCTGCGTAAAAAGTCTCGCCAGCCGCTGCTCGTGCTCTCGAAGCCGGTCGGCGAGAGCGAGGGCACAGAAATGGTCGACCTGCTCGAGATCGATGTCCCAACGCCGAGCGACGGCATGCTTTCGGCGGAGCAGCAGCGGCTTGTCGATCGCGCGGTGTCGCAGCTCTCGCACCCGCTGCGAGAAGTCCTGCTTCTCGCGTATTTCCAGCGGCTCAGCTACGCCCAGATCGCCGATGAACTCGGCATCCCCCTGGGCACGGTCAAAAGCCGACTGCACGCCGCGGTCGCGTCGTTCGCCAAATTCTGGCAGCAGGTCGCATCAGGCGACAACTCCGAGGATCAGCACCGATGAAGGAATCAGCGAGCCCAGACGGTTCGTATCCGCGGCTCACCGCGGCCGATGAGCATGCCCTTGAGTGGCTGCTCGATCACCGGCTCGATCCTGCGGGCACACCGATAGAAATTGCCCCGCGTGTGCAGCAGCTCGCGCGTGTACTGTCGATGGCGGGAGAGGCTGATGTTCCTCGCGACGATGCACTCGCCGACGCGGTGCTTGATCGGCTGGCCGTGATCACGAGCAAGTCGTTCGTTCTCAGTGATGCCGATGAGGACGCTGTCGATGCCGCGGTGATGACAGGCATGGACGCGTCCCGAGTGCCGAGTGTCCTGCGGGATCGGGCGAAGCGAGTCACGTCGCTCGTTGCGCTGCTCGACGGCCCGGAGATCGGTCACGACGCGGCGCTCACAGACCGGGTTCTGGCGGCAATCGAGTCAACCGAAGCCCCCATCGAGACTGAGAAGCCCGTGCTCGCTCGACTCAGCGGCCGACTCGCAGACATGGTTTCGATCGCCGCCGTCCTGTTGATCTCCGCCTCGGTTGTCTGGCCCGTGATGAGCACGGTGCGTACAAACGCGATGCGCAACGCGAACCAGGCCAACCTAGCCGTCGCCGGCGTCGGGCTTGGGGCGTATGCCGCCGACTTCGCTGATCATCTTCCTCGGGTGAGGACGCCCGAACAGCAGCGTCGTTGGTGGGACGTCAACCCGCACATGCCGAGGTCGAACGCGTCGAACCTGTTCTCGCTCGTCCGGCTTCAATACACGCCCGAGCAGGCTCTCAAGAGCCCCGGCAACGAGCACGCCCCGACCGGACCACTGCCCGCGGACGCTGTCGACTGGCAGGACATCCGGCAGGTTTCGTACAGCTATCTGCTGCCGATCGCCGGTCGAAACGAGGCGTCTTCGGTCGGAGTTGTTCTTGCGGATCGCTCGCCGATCATGCTCCGATTGCTGGCGGGCGAGGTGCCGGATATTTCCGAAAATTCACCGAATCACGACGGCCGCGGCCAGCACATGCTCCGCGGTGACGGGTCGGTCATCTGGTCGACGGAGCCTCGGACGCAGTACGGCGACCACATCTATCTGCCCAGGTCCGTTGAGCAGGCGGTCGAGTTCCGGCGTTGGCAAATGGGAATGCCCGCGTGGCACACGCCCGAGCTCCGTCATTACGCCGACGTCTTCCTGGGCCCGTAACCCGCCGCCATTGTCCCGAGATCGCGGTTTGCCTAGCATCGCAGCCCACCGCCGCTGGCTGACGGTGGCTGACTGATCAATCTGCGCCAAGGGCGAGACGAATGCCGAAGAACAAGATCCACAAAGGCCTCCTGAAGCGCGTGCGAATCTCGAAGACCGGCAAGGTCCGTCACCGCTCGGCCTATCACAAGCACCTTTCGAGCCACAAGTCCGGCAAGCGGCTCCGCCAGCTCCGCAAGGACCCGTACGCGGCCAACCCCGACGCCAAGCGCTTCGAGAAGCTGCTCTACCGCCGCCTGCGCGGCCGCACGCAGCCGCTGGCCTCGATCAAGCGGAGCCCCTCGCCCGCCGAGCGCCGCGCCGCCCGTGAGGCCGCCGCCAAGGTCGCTAACAAGGACTGATCCGATAGTTTGCATCGCCCGTCGGGCCGCGAAAGACGGCTTGAATGCCGCTCCGCCGGGTGTGAAGGAAGGAACGACCCATGCCCCGCGCGACCAACGGCCCCACCCGCAACAAAGCTCGCAAGCGCATCCTCCGCGAAGCCCGCGGCTACTACGGCGCCCGCTCCAAGCACCGCAAGCTCGCCAAGCAGCAGATCATCCGCTCGGGCGTCTATGCCTACCGCGATCGTCGCCAGCTCAAGCGCGATATGCGGGGTCTCTGGATCACCCGCATCACCGCCGCCTGCCGGATGCGCGGCACCCGCTACAGCCTGTTCATGAACGGGCTCAAGCTCGCCGGCGTCAACCTCAACCGCAAGATGCTGAGCCAGCTCGCGATCGAAGAGCCCAAGGCCTTCGACGAGCTCGTGCAGATGGCGGTCGACGCGTCCAAGGCGACCCCCGCCAAGGCCTGATGCTCCTCGACAACACGGCTACCCTCGGCCATGCTTGACGGATGGTGGGTTCCACGCATGCTCGACACGTTCGGCCCAGTCGGCCTCGTGTCGTGGATCGTTGTGGTCATCGGTTCGATCGTACTGCATGAGCTCGCACACGGCTGGGCGGCGATCCGCCAGGGCGACGCGACGCCGCAGTACACCGGGCACATGACCTGGAACCCTCTGGTCCATATGGGCCAGATGAGCCTGATCCTGTTCGCCGTGCTCGGGATCGCCTTCGGCGCAATGCCTGTCGATCCGTCACGCTTCCGCGGCCGGTACGGCGACGCCTATGTCGCCGCGGCAGGCCCTGCCATGAACATCCTGCTCGCGATTGTGTTCACGATCGTCGGCGGGTTTGTCGCGGCGTACAGCAAGCAGCTCGGCGACCCGCTCGGGCCCAACCTGCTCACGTTCTGCTACATCGCGGTGCTGCTGAACATCACGCTCGCGCTGTTCAACATGATCCCTGTTCCGCCGCTCGACGGCTCGCGGATCCTCGGCGACTTCGTGCCGTCCTACCGCGGCCTCTTCCAGAGCGAGAACGGCCAGTGGATCGGCCTGGGCCTGTTCGTCTTCGTGTTCTTCTTTGCGGGCCGGTTCATCTTTGAGCCTGGCATCTACGTCGCGAACACCGGCATCGGCTTGATCGCTGATCTGCTCAGGCCGTCGTAAGCTGTCCCTGCGACGCCAACGCGCACCCCGCGAGTTTGTACAGCAGCCGAGCGCCGACGTTCGCGTCCCACTCGTTGTTCATACCCGGCGCGACCTCGACAAGATCAAACCCGATGACCCTGCGGCCGCTTTCGGCGACCGCACGCAGCAGTGCGCACGCCTGGTTGAAGGTCAGCCCGCCAGGCACGGGCGTTCCAGTGTTCGGGCACAGCGAAGGGTCGAGTCCGTCGACGTCGAACGAAATGTACAGATGCTCGGGCATCCCTGCCATGACTTCGTCAAAGAAGGCTCGTACAGATTGGCCCGAGTCGGCGATATCCCAGAGGTCCGCGTCGAACACCGCCGACACGCGATCGTCCGACCCGCGAGCGAACTCGATTTCTTCCTCACAGAAATCTCGCACGCCGACCTGCACAAGCCGGGTGACTGTCGGGCATCGAGCGATCACGTTCTTCATGACCGACGCATGCGAATAACGATGGCCTTCGAACGAATCGCGAAGATCCATGTGCGCGTCGATCTGAATCATGCCTAGCGATGGCACAGAATCTGCGGCGGCCTCTATCGCACCCAACGAAACCGAATGCTCGCCCCCGAGTATCGCGGGGATCCGGCCGGTCGTGATGCAGTCGGCGACACGCCGCCGCAATTCCAAACGGATTGCCTCCGCAGCAACATCGGGGTCGGTTTCCGCCGCTTCGATCGCCGGCTGCTCGTGCAGACCCGCCCGCCAGACATCGCCGAAGTGCTGATCAAGCAGGTCGACCTGCTGCGACGCGGTTCGGATCGCGTCGGGTGCCTTCGCCGTGCCGCTGCCGTAGGAGACGGTCCCCTCGAACGGCACCGGGATGATCTGGACGGCCGCGTCAGGCCGTTCCGGAAGCCCGAAGAACGAGTTGTAAGCCGCGGCGGCGTTCGGATCGAAAGACACGGTTTGGCTCCTCCCGTTCGGGTATCGTGGCTCTATGAAGCTCGGCATCATTATCCCCGACGGCGCCGCCGACCTGCCGATCCAAGCTCTCGGCGGGAAGACGCCGCTCGAGGCTGCGATCACGCCACACCTCGACCGTCTCGCCGCCATGGGTCGTCAGGGAACAGTGAACACGACGCCCCCCGGCTTCGGCACCGGCTCCGATGTCTGCTCCATGTCGCTGCTCGGTTACGACCCGACGAAGTACCATACGGGCCGAGCACCGATCGAAGCCGCTGCGGCCGGCCTCAATGCAGATCCGACCGTTGTCGTCTGCCGCATCAATCTCGTCACCATCGAAGGCGGCATGATGCGCGACCATTCCGCCGGCGGTATCGATACCTCATCTGGCCGAGCGCTATTCGAAGCCGTTGAGCACGCGTGGCGGGAAGCCGGTCTGTTCGACACCTGCGAGATCAAGCCCGGCGTCGAGTACCGCTGTTCGCTCGTTGATCGATCTGGTACGAGCTACGACGACGTCCGAACCACGCCGCCGCACGAGATCCTGGA
>JBCBMF010000033.1:0-19231 GCA_039822905.1 Planctomycetota bacterium | reverse complement strand
CGAGTTGGCCGCGGTCGCCGCCCGTCTCGCCGAGACGGGCGCGTACCGAGGGATCGCGTGCCTCGGCTGCGTGATCAAGGGCGATACCCGGCACGACGAGTACATCAACAACGCCGTCGCGTGCGCTCTCGCCGATGTTTCCGTGCAGTCCGGCGTGCCCGCCGCGTTCGGTGTCATCACTGCTGAGAACGCCCAGCAGGCACGGGACCGGGCCGGCGGCAGCAAGGGCAACAAGGGACAGGAAGCCATGGCCGCGCTGCTCGACACGCTCGCAGCGTTCGACGCCATCGATGCTGCGCTCGAAGCCGGTACGCCTACCGAGATTCGATCAACAATCGCGTCGCCGGCGCAGGACAAGACCGTCTGATGGCCGAGCCCCGCACGATCCGCCGCGTCGCCTTTCAGGTGCTGTTCCAGATGGACATCACGGGCGAGGCCGATGCACGGGAACTAGTCGGCCCCGTCGCCGATGAGCGTGACCTCAGCGCAAGCGAGCGTGATCGGGTCGTTGGGTTGGCTTCCGATGCGTACGCGGGCCGTGGCAGCGCAGACGCGGCTGTCGCCGAGCTGGCTCCCGAATGGCCCCCACACCGCCAGCCCGCGGTCGACCGCAACGTGCTGCGGCTAGCGTACCACGAGATGACCGCCGGTACCACACCGCCCAAGGTCGCGGTGTCCGAGGCGGTCAAGCTTGCCAAGGAGTTCAGCACCGAGAAATCGCCCGCGTTCGTCAACGCGATTCTCGACAAGCTGCTCAAGAGGCTGCCGGCGTCGACCGCGACCGCGACTGAGGCCGATGCCTGATGGCCTTCTTTAAGTCCATCGCCAAGAAGCTGAGCCGGGGCCTCGCGAAGACCCGCGAGACGGTCTTCGGCGGACTCGTTTCCATGCTCACGGGCCGGAGGCTCGACGAGCAGCTCATCGACGAGATCGAGGCCCGGCTCATCCGCGCAGATGTTGGTGTCACGGCCACCCGCCGACTGATCGAGGGCATCCGCGCCGACTACAAGGCCGGCACTCTCGAGAAGGGCGAGGACGTGCTCGCGTATCTCCAGCGCGAGCTCAAGGCGATGTGGCCCCCCGAGGATCGCGAGCTGACGTTCGCCGAGTCCGGGCCGACGGTCATCCTGGTCACAGGCGTGAACGGCGCGGGCAAGACCACGAGCATCTCGAAGCTGTGCAAGAAGCTCAAAGACGACGGCAAGACCGTGCTCCTCGGCGCATGCGATACCTTCCGCGCCGGTGCTGTTCGCCAGCTAGAAATCTGGGGTGAACGGCTGGGAGTCGATGTCATCAAGGGGCAGCAGGGGGGCGACCCCGCCGCGGTGGCGTTCGACGCCTGCGCGGCGGGGAGGGCGCGAAACGCCGATGTGATCATCCTTGACACCGCGGGGCGGCTGCAGACCCAGGCCGGCCTGATGGATCAGCTCAGCAAGATCCGGCGAGTCGCCGAGAAGCAGATCCCCGGGGCGCCGCACGAGGTCCTGCTGGTTCTCGATGCGACGGCCGGTCAGAACGCGTTGCGTCAGGCCGAGGGATTTGCGGAGGCCGCGGGTGTGACCGGTATCTTCCTGGCGAAACTCGACGGCACCGCCCGCGGCGGCATGGCCGTTGCAGTCAGGGATCAGACCGACATCCCTGTGAAGTTCGTGGGCCTCGGCGAGACGCCCGATGACGTCGAGCCCTTCGATCCCGATACGTTCGTTGAGGCGATGTTCGCCGCCGAGGCATCGGCCTGATCAGCGGCCGCCGTCGCCGTCCCCGTCGCCGTCATCGCCCAAGTCATCGGAGGTGTCCTTTGAGTCGGCCGAGAAGGCGACCGGCGCGGGCTTCACATCACGCCACACCGCGTCCTTGGTCATCGCCTGCGCCGCCTTAAGCCCGGAGCGCCTCGCGCGGCGTTCGGTGTCGATCGCGAGGTCGCCGATCTCGTGATCACCTGGCGCTTCGCCCGCTTGCATCAGGTGCAGCGTCTGCGTCGGGAAGGCGAAGTCGACGCCGACCTTGTTGGCGAGCCGGATGATGTCCAAAATAAACCGGTGCCGTTCGCGCAGCTCGGTGCCCCACTCTGGGCACTCGAAGAAGACGTAGACGAGGATGTCGAGGCTGTGCGCCCCGAAGTCGTTTATCCAGACGTGGTAGTAATCCTTGCGTGTGTACGGATGAAGGCGCACGATCTCGCGGATGCCCTCGCAGAACGCCTCGATCTTGTCGGGCGGCGTGTCGTAGGTCAGGTTGAGCGTCGTCTTGTACCGCCGGAACCGTCGGCGTCCGTAGTTGTCCACAACAGCGCGGACGAGCGCTGCGTTCGGGACGGTGACCTGTGAGTTGTAGAAGGTCCGGATGCGCGTCGAGCGCAGGCCGAGCTCTTCGACCGTGCCCTCGGTGCCGTCGACCATGACCCAGTCGCCGACCTGGAACGGCCGATCGAGGATGACCGCGACCGAGCCGAACAGGTTCTCGATCGTGTCTTTCGCCGCGAACGCGAACGCCAGGCCGCCGACGCCGAGACCGGCGAGCACGGGCGCGATGTTGAGGTTCAGGCTGTTGGCGATCCAGACAACGCCGAACACGACGACCAGGATCTTCAGCGTCTTGCGGGCCAGCGGCACGAGCAGGTCATCGATCTGGCTGCTTGTTTTGCGGGTTTGGGCCAGGACAAGCTCGCCGAGGACATCGGTCAGCCTCCACGCCGCGAGGACGCCCGCGAGCGTGAGCACCGCCCGAGCCGCGACCTGCAAGACGGTCGCCCAGAGGATCGGCAGTCCCAACGCCGCGACGCCCCAGTACCAGATGGTCGCCCCGATCAGCAGGCCGAACGGGCGTACGCCCCGCTTGCCCACATCGAGATCGAGGATGGATGCGCGGCGTTTGCGGAGCCGCGACCAGAAGACGAGCAGCAGGCTGCGTGAGATCAGGTCGACAACGAACCCGCCGAAGATGACGACGCCCAGGCCGATCCACTGCCAGTTGCGGAGCGTGAAGTCCCGCCGGAGCGCCCATTCTGGCATGTGCCGCTCGATCCAGATCGAGATCGTGGCGTTGTCTGTCGCGACGCCAAACTGCTGATCGACGCCGCGCACGGCATCGAAGAATTCGCCGATGTCGTCAACCGTCGAGGGCGAGAACACCCATCGACCGTCGGTCGCTTGGACGATCTCGATGCGGGGCTGGATCTCGGCGCCGTTGAGCGCGATGCGGATCTGCGCGTGGAGCAGCGCTTGCTGGTTGCTCAGACCCGCTGTCCCCGACCAGGGCCAGATCACGCTGGGCAGCGCGTCCTCGAGGCCGGCGGTTCGTGCTGTGTCTTCAAGTCTCGCCGCGTCGGGAAGCGAGTCGACGCTGCCGGAGTAATCGGCGACGCGGTGCAGCACGGCGTAGAGGCGCGTGCCGATCTCCTTCACACTCGTCTGGTCGAAGCCGGACTCGATGCCGAGGGTCTGCCGGAGCACCTCGCCGGGTTGCAGCCCCGGGCGCAGCTCGTACGCCGGGGTGGGCGCGTCGAGCAGCCTCTCCATGCTGGCGATGAAGGCCCGCATCGTGTCTCGGGGGCTCCGAAGGTGCTCGGGCGCGGATGGCGATTCGGCGATCGCCTCGGCCTGAGGCTGCTCGGCCGGGACCCCTTCGATCTGACCATTTGAGACGGCTGCCGCAAACAGACATACAAGCAGCACCACGAGACAACGCATCCGCGATCGTAGTCCTCCGGCCCGCGTTCGCCGCTCGCTACAATGGAATGACAGGAGGCGTCGCACCGATGACGACCATGCAGGCATCGCCCGCTGAGGAACCCGGCTTTCGCGGCACGCACCGCTCGGAGCACTACCCGCTCGCCGGCAAGGCGCCCGTCGATATCTCCGCGTACCCCGGAGCGCTGATCGCGCTCGAAGGCACCGACAGCGTCGGACGGTCGACGCACGTGGCTCTGCTCCGCGAGTGGCTGGAGAACGCGGGCTTCGGCGTGGCGACATCGGCGCTGACCAAGTCAGAGCTTGCCTCGGCCGGGCTCGCCCGTGCCAAGGAAGGACGATCTCTCGGCCCGCGCACGATGGACCTGTTCTACGCCGTCGACTTCGCAGACCGGCTCGAGACCCAGATCCTGCCGGCTCTTCGCGCCGGGTTCGTTGTGCTGACCGACAGGTACACCTACGCCACCATCGCCCGGTCGATCGTTCGCGGGTCCGATCCCGACTGGATCGCCGACGCCTACCGCTTCGCTCCCGAGCCCGACGCGGTCATCTACCTTGATGTGAGCGTAGAGAGCCTCGTGCCCCGCGTGCTGGCGGCCGGGGGTTTCGACTACTGGGAGTCCGGGCTGGATTTCCAGGAAGAACGCGACGTCTATCACGCGTTTGTGACCTACCAGACCCGGCTGCTTGAAGTCTTTAACCAACTCGCGACGAAACACGACTTCATCCGAATCGACGCGAATCGTGAACTCGACGCGGTCTTTCCGGACATCCTGAAGGCCGTCCGCAAAACACTCGAAGACACCGGGGTGAGCCCGAAGTGACGACCCCCCGCACAGACATTCCGGACGCTCGCGGCGACGCTGAAATCGTGCCCGGCGCGAAGTGGTTCGCCAGCTATGGGACATCGGCGGGGCGGGACGCCGCCCGCGATCTGCTCGACGAGCGGACGGCTCGGCTGGCGCGTTGCATCGAGCTCGCGCGATCCGAGCCGGTCGGCAAGCGCATCAAAAAGCTCCGCGTCGCCACTCGTCGAGCCGACATGGCGGTGAGGTTTGCATCGCCGATCATCGATGGTCGGGCGACGAAGCGTGCGCGGCGGGCGCTCCAGGCGCTCCGGCGTGCCGGCGGGGCTGTCCGCCGGTGCGATGTGTTCATCGACCGGCTCCGCGAGACGGCCGCCGCCGCACGGGGGCAGGACATCGCCGAGGCATCGATCGCGCTGATCGGCCGGCTCGGCGGGGAGCGGGGCGTCGCGCAAAGAGCATTCGTTGAGGCTCTGTCCATTGACGATGCCGTCGTCGCACTGCGGGCGATCGATGTTCCTGCCGACGGTGGGGGCGAGGAAGACACGGACGAGCTTGCGATGTCGATGCTCAAGCGGGCGGGCGCGGACTTCGTCGCGACCTCAAGTGCTCCCGCGTTGGACTTCGAGGGGCTGCACGATTTCAGGCTTCGCGTGAAGCGTTTGCGGTACGCCGCGGAGTCTGCCGCGCCGGTGATCGGCGATACAGCCGCAGCCGCGCTGATTCAGTCGGCGACGCCGCTGCAGGATGAGCTCGGCGTTGTGAACGATCTCGCCGAGCTCGCCGCCGAGCTGGCCAGTTTCCACGCCGATATGACCAACGTATCGGGCCTTGGCAAGCTGCGATCGGGGCTGGACCGCATGCTGCTTGCGGCGTCATCCGAGCGTGATCGCCGGGCGGTCGCGTTCGGCGCTCACCGCAAGGCCTGCATCACCCCCGTTATTGACACGATGGCCACGCTTAGGCCCCTTACGTCGCTTAGGCTCGCAGACGAGGTGCACCACCAGAACTCGCAAAGCGAGACCGCGTGACCCAGGCCGCCCCTACGCCCATGACCACGCCGACGAACGGCCGGGTCGCCCGGCTCGCGGCGATCGATGTCGGCACCAATAGCATCCGGCTGATCATCGTCGATGTCGCGGCTGCGGGCACCTACCGCATCATCGATGACGAGAAGATCATCACACGGCTCGGCCGGGGCGCTGGGTTCGGCGGCATGCTCGAAGACGCCGCGATCGATGAGTCGGTCGAAGCGATCGAGAAGCTTGTGCTGATCGCGCGGAGCAATGCGGCGGATCGGATCCGCCTGATCGCGACGGCTGCCGTGCGCGACGCGGAGAACGGCCCGCGCGTTGTGGATCTCGTCGCCGAGCGGACGGGCGAGACGCTCGAGGTGATCTCGGCCGAGGCCGAGGCCCGGCTCGCGTACCGATCGGTCGCGGCTGCGTTCGATCTGTCGGCGACCGACGTCGCCATCGCGGACATCGGCGGCGGCTCGACCGAGGTCGTGGTCTCTGTGCAGGGCATGATCGAGCATGTGTACACGCTGCCGCTCGGTGCGGTCCGGCTGCGGGAGCGGTTCGGCCCGTGCGATGACGCGGGAGGTGATCAGCTCGACGCCGTGCGCCGGTTCGTGCGGAAGACGATCCGTGATCATGTCGAGCGGCCCGCGAATGCGCCGCAGCTGCTCATCGGTACTGGCGGCACATTCACCACGCTCGCGGCGATGAGCATGCACGAGGCGGCGACGTCCGACCGAGCTGACCTGCTGCCCGGAACGCTGCGGAGCCACGAGATCCAGCGTGACGAGATCCGGCACTTCACGGAAGCGATCCGCCGGATGCCGATCGACCGCCGAACGATGATCCCCGGGCTCAGCGCCGACCGGGCCGACATCATCGTGCCCGGGCTTGTCGTGATCGATCGGCTCATGAAGCGGCTCGGCATCAATCGGCTGCGCGTGCACGACCGCGGCATCCGCGACGGCATCATCCTGGAGATGATCGAGGCGATCGGCCTGGCCGGCTCGGAACAGCCCGACGGGGAGCGGACGGTTGATCATTCGGGCTCGGCGGCCGAATTTGCCGCCCGGTGCGGCGTTGCTGCCGATGATGCTCGTCACACCGCAAGGCTTGCCGTGAGCATCTACGACCAGTTCGCGGATCTCGGCTTCGTCGAGCAGAGCAGCGACGACCGGTTCGTCCTTGAGCAGGCCGCGATCCTGCGTGACGTTGGCTACGTCGTGAACTACTCGAAGCACCACAAGCACAGCTATCACCTGATCCTGCACGCGGACCTCGCGGGCATGGACGCGGAGCAGCGCCGGCTTGTTGCGACTGTCGCCCGCTATCACCGCAAGGCGAAGCCGAGCCTTTCGCACGAAGAGTTCGCGATGCACACGCCGGCGGATCAGCGGCGCATCCGTGTGCTCGCCGCGATCCTGCGGGTCGCCGATGGTCTGAACAGAACGCACGCCGCGGATATCACGGAAGTGAACGTTGTTGTCGACCGCGACCGCGTGCGGTTCGACTGTGTGGCGGCGTCCGACCCGGCCGTGTGCCTGTGGGGCGCGGAGCGCCGTGCGGATCTGTTGGCCGAGGTCTTCGGCCGATCGCCCGAGTTTGTCTGGTTCAACGCAGCGGAGGTCGAGACCGACCATGACGAATGACCCGCACGATGCGCATCCCGACCTGCCCGGCAGGCTCATCATCGTCGAGGGCATCGACGGCTCGGGCAAGAGCACGCAGCTCGATCTGCTCCGCAAGTGGGTCGCGAGCCAGCGCCTGTGCTCGTACTTCAGCGAGTGGAACTCGTCCGAGGTTGTGCGCGCGACGACCAAGCGCGGCAAGGCGATGCGGCTGCTCAGCCCGCTCAGCTTCAGCCTGATCCACGCGGCCGACTTCGCCGACCGATTCGAGGGGGACATCCTGCCGAGCCTCCGCGGCGGCGGCGTGGTCCTCGCCGACCGGTACATCTACACCGCGTTCGCCCGCGACGCGGCCCGCGGCATGGACCCCGAGTACGTTCGTGAGCTGTACCGCTTTGCCCCGAAGCCCGATGTCGCCGTGTACTTCCGCGTCCCGCTGGAGGAGGCCCTGAACCGCATCCTCGCGGGTCGGCCCGAGCTCAAGTTCTACGAGGCCGGCATGGACCTTGGGCTCTCGCAGGACCCCTACGAGAGCTTCGCGATGTTTCAGGGGCGGATCTTCGAGCAGTACGAGGCGATGGTGGACGAGTTCAACCTCCACGTGATCGACGCGACCCTACCAATCGCCGAGCAGCAGAAACGGCTCCGCGAGCTCGTTGCGCCGCATCTCAAGGATGCTGCGAAAATGCCGATACCGGTGTATTCTGAAGTGCTGAACGAGTATGGTTTGGCGGGGCGATACCTCGGCGGCAAGTAGTCCCGGGCGCCGGCAAGCCGGTGGCAGCCCGCACAGAACCCGATCGGGCCGAGTGCTGAACTGCACGAGGCTTGCGGAGAGACGAGATGCATCCCATTCATCGAGCGGCCGTCGCGGGCGTGTGCGGATCGGTCTGCGCGGCGAGCGCGACCTCGGCCCGTAGCCAGCTCGCCGCTTCTGACTTCACCCAGGGCATCGAGGGCTGGACCGTCGCCAACAACGGCGCGCAGCCGGTTGTGCACGCCGGTGATCACATCAGCACCACCGACGCCGACCCGGCAGACCTCGCGTTTGTCGCGCCGGCGAAGTTCGTGGGTGATTTGGCGCTCGCGTATCGCGGCACCCTGTCGTTCGAGCTGCTGCCGTCCGTCCGTCCATTCCAGCCCAGCGTGCCCGCCGTCGAACTGACGGGCGGGGATCTTGGCCCGATGAGCACGCCGATGATTCTCCGCAAGGAGCTGCCGCCGCCCGCGACGTTCAACGGCTTCGCATCGAGCCGCATTCGGCTGAGCGAGCGGGCCGAGTGGACCGTGGTCGGCGAAGCGCGCCTCGCGACCGCCGGCGAGGTGCGGAACGTGCTCGGCGACCTTCAAGACCTGCGGATCACCGCCGACTCGGCGACATCGAGCAGCGAGACCATCGGCCTGCGCAGCGTCCGCATCGATCGGCCGACCGTCCGCGTCGTGATCGCGGCGGGCCAGTCAAACATGTCGGGCTGCGCCAACCAGACCCTCGCAAGCTGGGACTTCACGCCCCGCGCGGATCTTATGTTCTGGCATCAGCTCAACGACGGCTTCGAGCCGTTGACCTACGGCAGTTCGGACGACGACTGCAACCACTCGCCCAACGATCAGGCGGATCACTACGGCCCGGAGATCGGCTTCGCCGACGCCTATCTCGACCTCGTTCCCGACGGCGAGCTTGTGCTCATAAAGTTCTCCGACGGCGGCACAAGCATGGCCCGACACTGGGCTCCGCCCGGGACGCAGGCGGACCTTCCAGACGGCGGCCCGGTCTACATCCAGTTCTACAACGAACTCGACCTCGCGTTCGCAGAACTGGACGCCCGCGGGTACGAGTACACGGTCGAGGGCGCGATCTGGATGCAGGGTGAATCTGACTCGGGTCACGGCTGGCGGGCGGATCTGCACGACGACCAGTTGCCTGTCTTTATCAATGATCTGCGCACGTACGTCGGCAACCCCGAGATGCCCTACATCATCGGCCGGATCGCCAACAACAACCTGGGCTACGACGAGATCGTCCGCGACACGCAGGTGATGATCGCCAACACCGATCCATACGCGTGCTGGATCGACACGGACGACCTGACCAAGCTCGACCTTTATCACTACGACGAGGCGAGCACGCTGCTGCTCGGCGAGCGGTTCGCCAAGGCCCTCCGCCGGCTCACCACACCCCGCGGCGACGCCAACCTCGACGGCCAGGTCGATGTCGAGGACGTCTACCACTGGAACCAGAACCCAAGCGATGAGAATTGTGACGGCGTGGTTGACTCGGCCGACTTGGATGTCGTCATGACCGCTGTCCGCAGCGAGTAATCCCGTGCAGCGGCGAGGCGCCAACCCGGCCGACATGCAGGTGACCGACTTCATCTGCGACTTCTCGGGCAAGGCCTGGGATGGCGCGTTCCCGATGGTCGAGGGTCATCAGGGCAGCCTGATCTCGGGCCACAGCCTCGACGCGGCCTTCCGGGAGGTCGTGCTCGGTTCGGAGTCTTCGCTCGAGCCGGGATCATACGAATGCACGATGTGCCTTGAGACGCGGGCGGACGCCTGCTGGCAGAGCCCGGTGAGGCCCGAAGCTGTGATCTGCCGGCGGTGCATCATCCAGTCCGCGACAAAGCTCGACAAGGACCCGGACTGGGACTGGTCGAAGCCGAGATAGCACGGCTCTTGCCGCCCGCCGGCCCGCGACCTAGTCTTGCCTCTTGGCCCTGTGGGGATGCCGGAGTGGTCAAACGGAACAGACTGTAAATCTGTCGGCGAAAGCCTTCGGGGGTTCGAATCCCTCTCCCCACACTGCGAAAGCGCCCGGGCACACCCGCCCGGGCGTCTTTCCTTTTCCAAGTGGGCCCCCGCAGGCCGGTATCTGCAAGATGAGCAGCACACCCGATGCTCTATCCGCCAGCCATGGCGTTGGCGGGGCGTGCGCGTCGCGGCGGTGCTTGATGACCACCATGAAGTCGAGTCTTACGCGGAACGGTCTCGATGGTGTGCTCTCGGCCGACTTCCGCATCGGCGAGCGCTTAGGCCAGATCGCGGGCAACGACCCGATCGACGGTAACCTTCAGCCGGGTATCTTCGCGCAGTCGTTGTTTGATCTTCGGCCGGATACGCTGATCGTGATCGCCGAGCAGGTCTAGCCCACCCGGCGTTCTTCGCCCTCGATGCCGAGCTGCTTCATCTTCTTGTAGAGGGTCGTCCGGTTAATCTCGAGCTGGTCCGCCGTGGACTGCCGGTTCCAGTCATTGGCTTCGAGCGCTCGCAGCAGGATTCGGCGTTCGGGTCCGCGAAGTGCGGCGGCCAGCGGCATCGGTTCCCACGGTCCATCGTCTGCGACCCGACCGACACGCACAGCTGTGTCAGCGTTGACGACATGTGTTGGGAGTGCATCAACGCCGATCGTCACATCTCGCGAGAGCACGGCCGCCCGCTCGACGATGTTCTGAAGCTCGCGCACGTTGCCCGGATAGCCGTAGCCACGCAGCGCCGCCGATGCCTCGGGAGTGAACCCGATGAGCTCCTTACCTAGCTCATCGCCGAACTGCTGAAGGAAGTGCTCGGCCAGCAGCGGCACATCGCTCAGCCGATCGCGAAGTGGTGGCAGCTCGATCATGACGACGTTGATTCGGTAGTAGAGGTCCTGCCGAAACCGCTTCTCTGCGACGAGCTGCTCGAGCGGCTCGTTGCTCGCGAGAACAACGCGCACGTCGACCTCGCGTGTCGCGTTGCTGCCCACCGGCTCAAACCGCCGTTCTTGCAATGCGCGCAGCAGCTTAAGCTGCATCCCGGCGCTCGCCGAGTTGATCTCGTCAAGAAACAGCGTCCCATTGTGGGCCGCTTCGAACTTGCCGACCTTGTCCGAGTGCGCGCCGGTGAACGAGCCCTTCACGTGGCCGAACAGCTCGCTTTCGAGGAGCGTCTCGGGGATCGATCCGCACGCGAGTTCAACGAACGGGCCGCCCGCGCGGTCGCTGCGTTGGTGGATCGCGCGGGCGACGAGGCTCTTGCCCGTGCCGCTCTCGCCCGACATGAGCACCGTCGTCTTGCTCGGTGCCACCGCCTCGACCAGCTCGTAGACCCGCTGCATTCGCCCGTCTCGGCCGACGATGGCGTCCAGCCCATACCTGCCATCGAGCTGCTGCCGGAGCGATGCGTTCTCGCGGAGCAATGCATGCTGCGCGATCGCGCGTTCGATTGCTAGTCGTAGCTCGGCCTCGACGACCGGCTTCGTTAGGTAGTCCGCGGCACCGAGCCGGAGCGCATCGACTGCCGATTCAATCGAGCCGTAGCCGGTCAGCATGACCACCGCGACGGAGAGCTTCGCCTCTCGCACGCGGCGCAGCAGCTCGATCCCGTCGAGCCCGGGCATCACGACGTCCGATACGACGGCATCGAACATGTCCGACTCCGACTCGAGTCGTGCCCAGCCCTCAATACCGCCCAGCGCCGTGGTGACGATGAACCCCTGCGCTTCGAGCAGCGCGCCGACGGCGTCAACAACGATCGGATCATCATCGATAAGCAGAATCCGAGACGCGGTGGGGGTCTTGCTGTTTAAGCGTTGCGGCATGGCAACACCATCGGAAGGCGTCGCCCACACGCGACACCCGATGCGGCATCGACGAGCGGACGGTCAAGTTATCGCCCCGCGCAACCGTCGCAGAACTCCGGCGGAGTCGCATGCGTCCGAGAACTCAAAGACTGACAGCCTCCGCGTCTCGATCGGACAACATCGATCCGTCGAACCGCTCACGCACCGTGCCGTCGCGCTTCCAGCTCCGCTCGCAGCGGGGCCGATCGCGGAGATCGTCGACGTGCGGCTCGGCACGGCCGGCATCGAACACCACATCGCTCACGCCGACGAGATCGGCAAGATCGACGCGCTCGTGACCATTGTCCGCGCCGGGCCAGACAACGCTCATATCGAGCGGGTTCTCGACGCCGGCGAGCTTCGCCCGCTCCATCGCGACCATCACGCCGTCGCGGGTCTCCATCACAGTCTGCCACGATGGAACCACCGAAACGCCCGTCGCTGGCAGCAGCGTTTCGAGATGAACGCACGATCCGTTGTCCTTGACATCGACCTTATGCAACGCGCGCCAGGCCTCGTCAGCGCTGTGCGGGAGCATCGGCGAAAGCAGGCGGCAAAGCTGGTCGGTAATCCGGTGCAGCGCCGCCTGTGTCGACCGTCGACGCGGCGAATCGATACGGTCGCAGTAGAGCCGGTCCTTCACGGCCGCCAGGTACACCGAGCTCAGCGTGTCGTTACAGAAGGTGTACAACGCCGAGTGCGCCGTCTTGAACTGGTACGACTGGTACGCATTCGACACTTTCTCGGTCAGTGCATCGAGCTCGCCGAGGACCCATGCCTCAAGCGATGTTGGCGCGAACGAGTCGGCATCGAATTCTGCTGCTTCGAAGTCATCGAGATTACTGAGCATGAACCGCAGCGTGTTGCGGACCTTGCGGTAGCTCTCGCCGGCCTCATCAAAGAACTGCCGATCCACCTTCACGTCGTTGTCGTACGCGAGGCTGCCGACCCACCAGCGGATCACGTCCGCGCCGTACCGGCTGAATAGATCGTCGACGGAGTCACCCGAGCTTTTGCTGAGCTTTCGACCGTCCTTGTTCACCATGAACCCGTGCGTGAGCACCGTCTTGAACGGCGGCTCGCCCATGACACCCAGCGCCGGCAGCAGCGACAGCTGGAACCAGCCGCGGTGTTGGTCGGATCCCTCGAGATAGAGATCGACCGGGAAGTCGCCGCCTCCCGATCGCTCGCGCATGACCGCGTTCCACGACGAGCCCGACTCGAACCAGACGTCCAAGATGTCATGACCCTTGTTGAGTGTGGAGACATCGAGCGTGTCGGGAGCGTCTGCGTCGCTGGCCGGGTCGTATGACGCGAGCAGCTCGGCGGGTTCGAGCGTGTACCACGCGTCCGAGCCCTTCTGCGCGATAACCGCCGCGACCGCGCGCACACTCGCCGGCGTCATGAAGCTCGTGCCATCGGGCAGAACGAAGCTCGGGATCGGCAGCCCCCAAGACCGCTGGCGGCTGATGCACCAGTCCGGTCGGCTTTCCAGCATCCCACGCATACGGTTCTTGCCCCAGCCGGGCACAAACTCGACGCCGGCTTCGGTCGTCGACAGGCCGATGTCGCGCAGCGATTTGCCGTCGCGAGCTGTGGGGCGGTCGACCCCCACGAACCACTGCTCGGTGCAGCGGAAGATCACCGGGCCCTTGCTCCGCCAGTCATGCGGGTAGCTGTGCATGAACCGGTGCGAGTAGAACAGATGCCCGCTGTCTTCCAGCCGCTTGGCGATCTGCCCGTTGGCTTTCCAGATGTTCACGCCCCGAAGCCATTCCGGTGTGGTGTCGTCATACGCGCCGTCGGCCTTCACCGGGCAGTACACGCCGATGCCTTCCCTCAGGCCAGTCTGGTAGTCCTCGGCGCCGTGGCCCGTCGCTGTGTGCACGAGCCCCGTGCCGTCTTCGAGCGTGACGTAGTCGGCGGTTACGACCGACCAGACCTTTTCTGTTGGTCCGTCCATCGCTGGCAAGTCGTCTCGCAGTGGGCTCTTGTATCGGACACCGACGAGCTTCTCGCCCATCGTCGTCGCCAACACCTCGACGTTTTCCGACTTCGCTAGCCCAGTGACCCTTTCGACAAGCCCCGATGCCATGAGCGTGACGTTTCCGTCGACACGCACGAGTGAGTACTCGAAGCCCTCATTGACCGCGACCGCTACGTTCGCCGGCAGCGTCCAGGGCGTGGTTGTCCAGATCATCAGGCTGGGCGCGACCTCGGGCCGGCTGTCGTCATCGAGGCCGAAGCGTGCGTAGACGTCCGCCGCGTCGGCGCACTCGAAGTCGACATAGACCGACAAGTCCTCGCGGTCCTGATATTCCAGTTCCGCGTCGGCGAGCGCCGTCTCGTTGTCCACCGACCAGTGCACGGGCTTGAGCGCCCGGTACACCAGCCCCTGCTCGCACAAGCCGGCCAGCACCTCAAGCACCGCCGTCTCGTACCGCGGCTGCATCGTCAGGTACGGATCCTCGTAATCAGCAAGCGTGAGCAGCCGCTGCATCTGCCCTGTGTGCAGCTTCCAGAACTTGTCGGCATGCTTCTGACACTCCCGTCGGATCGCGACCCGACGCGTGTCCTCATCCAGATCCAGCAGCTTCTTGACCTTACCCGACTCGACGAGATCGGACATCACCTTGTGCTCGATCGGCAGCCCGTGGCAGTCCCAGCCGGGCACAAACGGCACGTCGTAGCCGAGCACGCTCTTCGAGCGCACAACGAAGTCCTTCAGGCACTTGTTCATCACGTGGCCAAGGTGGATCGACCCGTTGGCGTACGGCGGCCCGTCGTGAAACACGAACCGCTCGCGGCCCTTCGCGGCCTCACGCGTCTTCTCGTACAACCCGAGCGACTGCCACCGCTTCAGGCTCGCCGGCTCGTTCTGCACCAGGTTCGCCTTCATCGGGAACGAGGTCTTGGGCAGGTTCAGGGTTTTCTTAAACCGGTTCTTGTCCGGCTTCTTGTCTGCGTTGGTGCCGGTGTTGGCATCGGTCGCGCCGCTCATGGGTCTGCTCCGCTCGCCGCGCGATCCGCGGCGGGTCGTCAAAGGTCGAACTCAATCGTAGGGATCACGCCCGCCACACCCTCGCCTCGGCAAAGGCACGGCGTCAGCCCCGGCGAGGGACCTGCCATCGGCGTCTACAGCATGATGCGGCGATGCCCAGGCCGGCCCTCAGCGGGGCCAGCGAATTCGCTCGTCGAAGTGAACCGGGCGGATCGCCATGAAAGAAGTATCCGCGGCCGACCCGGCCGAGCCAAGCGATCGGGCCGACTTCCGACGCTATTTATGCTCGAAGAGAGACTGCGACCGCAGCACGAACCCGCCCTCGGCGATCAGGTGGTACGCCTGCACGTGCACCTGATCATGAAACGTCTGGACGTCGAGCAAAGAGAGGTTCTCGCCCGCGTCGCTGAACCACGCGAACGCGTCCGACTCGTTCTCCGCCGCGTGCTCGCGCATCTCGCGCATCGTCGCGGCGTACAGGTTCTCGCTCAGCGTCTCGGTCTGCACCGAAAGCATGTACGTCACGGGCGAGCCCCCTAGCGCGTGCTCTAATTCGTGCTCGCCCGCGCACAGAATCGCCGAAAGAACACCAGACTCAGGCAGGCCGTCTTCGCGATCGATCAGAAGCTCGGTCGCACAGGTTCGGGCACGCTCGAATCGCAGCAGATGGCAACCGGGCATAAGCCAGGTCTCGAGTTCGGCGGAGGCGGAGGTGTGAACCTGTCTGGATCGCAGATCGAACAATTCCGGATGCAGCGCTCGGTCATACAGCACCGCTTGATAGGATTGCGTGCAGATCGTGTGAGTCGGCAGGTCCATGCGTACGCTCCCGCGAGAAGTCCTTTTCGATTCCGGATACAGCATATTGGGGAGGACAAGAAATGGAACCCCCAAGTCTACGATTTTTACGATAAACCATGCTATAGACGATATTTCCATGAAATACGAGGTCTTGCATGACCCGTCGGGCCCACCGAACCATCAAGCAGGCCGAACAGGCCCTGGCAACCGCGGAGACGGAGTCGATCGCCGCACCGGTGACCCAACTGCTCGACGCCGCGGCATCGCTCCGTCACGAACTGCCGTCTGCTTCTCGAAACGATCCGTTCGGCGTTGTGGAGCGGGCCTTGGCCCGGCGGTCCAACCGCGCCGCCGAGCGCGCCGAAATGGCGGCCGCCGCCGTATATTCCAGACTCAAGCCCACCGACCAGAGCCTGCTGCTGAAGCGGCTCGGTTCACGCCGTCGGGCCATCACGGCATCGCTTATGTCGGCCGCTCGTTCGGAACATCGGCGGGCAGCGCTGGACATGCTCGCGGTGTCGGGCGACTGGTCGCTGGTCCCGCGTGCGACCAGCCTGATCGGATCTGAGACGCCCGGCGAGAGCGAAGCCGCCGTCGAGGCAATCGCCATTCTCGCCTCGTCACTTAGCGGACCGGTAGACCTGGAACCCGCGGCGTTTGAACGGGCGATCGCGGCGGTCTTGGATTCGGCAGCGCACTTCGGCGAACGTCGGGGTTCCGGGGCAACGCCGGGACGCAGCGCGCTCGATCTCGCTCTTCTTATGCTGACGCCCGCCGCCCGCGCGGGGCGGTTCGGTGCGGCACCACGCCGGTGGCTCAGCGAAGCGTCACAGTCGCTCGAGCTCGCGATCCGGGCATCGCTCCGAAGGCTGCCGGGGGCGGTCGGCGTCGTCCGCGCGTTCGAGCTCGTTGCGCATCCGGGCGTCCGACGAGCGTCGGTTGAACGGATCGCGACCGCAGTGTCCAACGACGACCTCGACGCTCTGCTCGACCGGGCACACCTCGGCAGACGCCCGATCCGCCGTTCTGCGTTGCGATCGAGGCTCGAGCCAGACGCCCGCCTGCGACTGGCGCTGCGCGTCTGCGAGCGGGTCGAGGAACAGCGTCAATCGGCCGTGGCTCCTTCGCGGGGGCTGTCGGACTTCGTCGAACTGCTGGGCGTTCCCGCGAGTAAACGGACGCGGTCCTTCGAGCTGGCGCTCGCCGATCGCGACGCATCGACGCGGCTTTCGGCTGTGCTGTTCGGCGGCGACGAGCTTCGGCTCGATCAGGCGCTCGACGCGCGGGCACCCGTCGCGCTTTCAGCGGCGATGCGAATCGGCGTGCCGTCGCCCCGCGACCCGGAGCAGACACTGGTCGACGGGGGCACACGCCGGGTTCTCATGCGATCACAGCACGCGGCCGTGCGAAGGCTTGCTCAGCGCATGCCGAGCGAAGGAGAGATCAGCCCGGCATCGCGCGTCGCGGTTCGAGCGAGATTGCGGCGAGATCCGCAGCGAGTCTTTGATGATTTGTCGCGACGCATCGAGGCCGGCGATGTGGTTGCGATCGAGCTCTCGGCACACCTTGAGTGCGCCGACGACGTTCTCGCCGCACTCGAAGCATCGCTGAGATCGGATGATGCACAGGTGGCGGCCCGCTCCGCCTCGGCGCTCGGCTCTGCCCGGTCCGAGCGGGCCGACGCGCTGCTGATGCGCAGCGTTGAGCACGACGAGCCGCGCGTCCGTGCGAACAGCGTCGAGGCCCTGGCCTTCCGCGCACGTCGATGGAAGCGCTCGCCGCTCGTACTCCGGCTCGACGATGCGCACCATCGACCCGCTTCGACTTCCGTGCGAGCGCAGCTGCTCGCTGGTGAGGCAGATGAGCGCACCGGCGAGCGCGTTCGAGACCTCGTGTCTTCGTCTGAGCCGCTGCGACGGGCCGCGGGGCTGTGGCTGACCGAGCGCAGCGCGGCCGAGCTGAAGCCGATCGCGGGCCGGCGTTGGGCCGAGATCGCCGCCCGTGTTGCGGATTCTGCCCGAAACGGTGCGACGGCTGCGGAACGCACTCGGGCGACAAGGTGCGCTCGCCGGATGCTCGCTGTCAGCGCGAAGTAGTGAGAACTCGGTGAGCGTCAGTTTTCGGGAGCCGGGCTCGGGCTGCCGTGCGGCTCCTCGCCACGCAGCCGCCGCGCGAGGTCCGCCATGATCCGGTCATCGGTCGTGATCGAGAAGTGGCTCATGATCTTTGTGCCGCCGGTCCAGATCGGCTCCTGACCGGGAGGCGCTGTGTTCGTAGCGCCGACCCACGTGTCGTTGAGGTGCGCATAGGGCACGATCTCGAACTCGTGTGACTCGGCCTGCGCGTTGAGGTACTCCATGAACTCGGAGCCGGGCTTCATCGACCGCGCCGCCTTGTCCGGTGCGATGCGGTTCGCCAGGATCGCGCCGCGGTGCGGCGAGCCCATTGTGTACAACGTGCCGATCTTCAGCCGCTTCGTGCGTGTCTCGTTGCCGTCGGGCAGATCGCCAAGCGGGAGTGACGCCGTTCGTGCGACGAGGCCTCCCATCGAGATGCCGACGATGTCTACCTCGATGGTCTCGTCGGGCGATTCGCTCGGCCAGCGTTCTTCGATGCGCCGGGTGACCATCCCCGCGATCTTCTCGATGTCGCCTTGGAACGTGTACGAGATCGGCAGAAAGTCCTTCGGCTCGCCGCTGGTGACGGAGAACAGCTTGTACCGCACGCCTTGGGCAAGCATGGGCCACGCGCGGTACCCGGCGAGGACGACGACGGGGCGATCGAGCGGCTTCGGGTCGTCGCGCATTCGGTCGAGGTCCGCTTTCGCGTCCGCGAATGTCAGAGGGAACGCGGGGTTCTCGACGGCACGGTTGACCGAACAGCCCAACTGATGCGTCGCAACGTAGAACGCGCCGGCGAGCATGAGGAGTCTCCGAAAGTCGATGGTCACAACAGCCTCCGCCGCCGGGCGTCCCGAGCGATCCGCGGATCGCCCCGTTACTTAGGAAACACTATCGAACGGTTTCCTGCCCGTCTACCGTGAGCTGTGCCGTCGTGTCCACATCGCCCGCGGCGATCTTCTCGAAGCCCGAGCCGAGCTCGCCGATGGGGTCGGGCGGGACGATGTCGACCTTTTTCTCGCCCAGCTTGACGGTGCCGTCGAGCACATCCCGCTGAAACGCCTGGCACTCGACGAGCAGCCGATCAAGGATGTCCTCTTCGGGGACGGTCGCGACCCGTTCGCCCTGGACGTAGATGATGCCGCGCTTGTTGCCGGCAAACACGGCGACGTCGGCACCTTCCGCCTCGCCCGGGCCGTTCACGATGCAGCCCATCACCGCGACCTTCATTGGCACGGTGATCTCGCTGCCGAGCTTCTCGCGCACGGCCTGGACGAGCGTGAACAGGTCCACCTGAATCCGCCCGCACGTCGGGCAGGCGATCAGCTCTGCACCCTTCCGCTCGCGAAGGCCCAGCGAGTAGAGCAGCTCCAGCCCGTCCTCGACTTCGTACACCGGGTCGTTCGCGTAGCTGATGCGGACCGTGTCGCCGATGCCCTGTGTGAGCAGGCCCGAGAGCGCCGCGATCGAGCGCACGGCGCCGGTCTCCTTCGGTCCTGCGTGTGTGACGCCGAGGTGCAGCGGCTCGTCGAACCGTTTGCTGACTTCTTGGTAGGCGGCGATCGTGAACGCC
>JBCBMF010000032.1:0-20315 GCA_039822905.1 Planctomycetota bacterium | reverse complement strand
GTGCTCGGAGCATCGCGTTCCCTCGTCTCTGTCGGCGACCGTCGCGGCCGCGGCATGTGTGCTGTCCCGGGCGCACACCGCCCGTCGGCAGCGAGACATCGACGCGCCGCACCCCGCGCGATCAGCCGCAACCCACATTTTCAGACCATCACCGCGATCAATCAGCCGCGACGCGCAATCCGTGCCTGCTCGACGTGCCCCAGCGTCTCGGCGATCGCCTTGTCGAGGTCGCGATTGACCACAAACGCGTCGTAGACATCGCCCGAACGGGCCGCCGCGATCTCACGCTGCGCCTCCTGGAACCGCCTCTGGATCGCCTCTTCCCCCTCGCGCTTGCGGTCGCGCAACCGCTGGAGCAGCTCGTCCTCGCTCGGCGGCAGGATGAACACGCCGAAGGCGTCTGGCATCGCCGCCTTCACCTGGGCCGCCCCCTGCACATCGATCTCCAGGATGACGACCTTGCCTTCGGCCAGCCGCTCTTCGACCGGCTTGCGGGGCGTGCCGTAGCGCTTGCCGAAGACCTCGGCGTGCTCGAGCAGCTCGTTCCGCGCGATCATCCCCAGGAACGCGGTCTCGTCGACAAAGTAGTAGTCCACGCCCTCGCGGTCGGCCGAGGTCCGGGGCCGCGTCGTCATGCTGACGCTCACCACGGCGTCGGCCGTCCGCGTGTGCACCGCACGCGTGATCGTCGTTTTCCCGACACCGCTTGGCCCCGAAATGATCAGCAGCAGCCCCGCGTCGCTCATGCCACCAGCGTAGCAATCGACCGCAACACGGAACGGGCCGCAACGAGAAACGGGCCGGCCGAGCATCGAACGCCCGGCCGGCCCGCCTTGGTTCACCAAAGGGCAGCGCTCCTACCGACGCCGACGCGACAGCGGCACCAGCCCCATCGCGAGCAGCGTCGCCACGCCCGGAGCCGGCACGGGCCCGACCTCGTTCGCGGCCAGCTCGGCGAACAGCCCGATGGCGTCGAACCCGAGCTCCCACTCCAGCTTTACGCTCGCGCCCGTCCAGCCCGCCAGCGGCGCGCCGGTCGACGCGTCGCCGACGTACACCGTCAGGTCGGCCTCGTACAGCCCGGGCCGCGCAGCCGATACCCAGTTGTGCGTCATCTGCCCCGACCACCGCCACGCCGGGTCGCTGCCAGACGTCGTCAGGATCGGGTCGAACGTGAACGCGTCATGGAACGCCAGCCCGCGATCGACGCGGTCCGCCTCGACGAACACGGCCGACCCGAACGGCAGGTTGAAAAACCCGCTCGCCAGCCAGCCGTACTGCGAGTTGAACCCGCGCCCGTTCAAGACCGAGCCCGGCCCCGAGTACGACGCCCCCGTCCGCACGAGCGGCACCGGCTCGAACACCGGCGTCTCGAAGTCCAGCTCGAGCGACTGGCCGTTCTGCGACACAAGCAAGTGCAGCATGTCCGCCGGATCAACCAGCGGCTGCGCGATCGCGCTTCCGCTCGCCGACACAGCAAGGCATACCGTGAGTGCGTGTCTCATACGCGACCTCCTTTAGCGGCGACGACGCACCGCGACAAGACCGCCGAGCCCCAGCGCCACCGCCGAGCCGGGCGTCGGCACGGCCTGCCACGACAGCGTCACCGTGTCCGACGCGAACCCGGACAGCCGATCGCCCGTCACCGCGTCGCTGATGTACACCTCGAACTGGGCCTCGTACACGCCGAGCTCATCGACGGCGAACCACGGGTGGTGCATCGTGCCGCCCCACTCCCACGACGTGTCCGAGCCGTCGGTGCCGAAGATCGGCGCGTAGGTGTGGTTCTCGCGCATCATCCGCAGCCCGCCCTCGTACACGTTCAGGCCCGGCGTTGCGCTCAGCATCTCGATCGAGATCGCAGCGCCCTGCGGCAGCGTGATAAACCCGTCGGCCAGGAAGCCGTACTGGCTGCTGTAGTACGCGCCGTCGAGCACGCTCGCGTTGCCCTGGTACGCCCCGCCGAAGTTCCGCATCTCCAGCGGCAGCTCCAGCGACGGCGTGTTCGGGTCAACCTCGACGCCGACGCTCACGCCATCAAACGTGATCAGCACGTGCTTCATGCCGCCATCCCACATGAACTGCGGCAGCTGCGCGCCGGCGGCACCGGCGAGCGCGATCATCGAAACCGTTACAACTGTCTTGGTCATCTCAAACTTCTTTCTATATCTCACGAGTCGTTGCCCGCGTGTGTGTTCTGAATCGAAACAAATTAATCAAGAAGGGGCTAGAAGCCCTCCGGGTCCCAGCGGTCGACCTCGCGTTCGAGGTCGAAGGTGTTCTCAAACGGCAGAACCTCGGCGTGCCCATCGAGCATGAGCAAGCCGACGCCGCCGCCGTGCCGCTCGGTGTCGACCGAGTCGCCCGGCTCCGCCGCGACCATGCTGTCCTTCCACTGGTGGGCCATGTGATGGTCCGACATGTCGGTGACGGTCTCGATCAGAATCGAGGCCTGGCCGATCGTTGTCGTTGGGAAGGCGATCCGTCGAAGGGCGCGGAAGGTCCGCACCGGCGCCTTGCCGGGCTTCAGTTGCGCACCCGGAAGCTCTAGCCCCTCGATCAGATCGAAGTACGCGTTCTGACCGAACGACAGCCGCGTGATGGCGGTCGGAGCGAACTCACCCGGCTCGACACCGTCCGACCGGTCCAGCGGCGAGCGGTAGTGCTCGTTGACCACCTTCGCCCACGCCGAGTCGCTCGGCGGCTCCAGCGGATCGAACGGCTCGTCCGCGAAGAACTCGTACAACGCCTGCGGCCAGGGGAACCCGTTGAGGAACCAGTTGAAGTCGTAGTTCGCCGAGTGCGACGAGATCGGCAGCAGGCCATCGTTCGCCTCGGTATAGAACGTTGTCGCGAACCCGAGATCGCGCAGCTTCGACAGCTCCACCACCGACCGCGCCGCGTCGCGTGCGCGACCCAGCGTCGGCAGCAAGATCCCGATCAAGAGCGAGATGATCGCGATGACCACCAAGAGCTCGATCAGCGTGAACCCGCGCCGTCGCACATCCACACCGGTGCACGGCATACCCATGCCACACCCCTTCCCGTGCGCACAGGTCTGTGCGCACGCATCACATGTCTTCATGGAAGAAACAACAGCGGTCCTGCAAGGTCAGGCGCTGCGCCGGGGCGGGGGCGTCGGCACGCCCATGTCAGACTCGGCACGGCGCACGACCGCGGGCGGTGCGCGCTCGACAAGCGGGAGCGCATCAACGCCCGAGAGCGCCGCGCCCTCCACCGCCGTCGGCAGGATCGCAATGAACCACGTCACCGTCGGCTGGCAGCTGTAGCCGAACATGGCCAGGCCGCCGTCTTCGTCGTCTTCATCGTCGGAAACTGGCTCGAGCATCGCGCAGCAGCACGTCGCGGGCGAACAGCCAGTGCACGTGCACACGCTCACGCATGCTTCGTCCGCGGCGGCATGTGTGAGCACAAACGCCGGCACGGGGATCGCGCCGAGCGTCGCCAGCACGTACAGGCCGACGACGACAGCGATGACCGACCGCGATTCCACCAGTTCGCGCATCACGTGACACGAGTATACGCAATTCTGGCTGCAGCGTTTCCGGCCAGACGCGAATTCGTGCTGCAAAACAGCAATTAACCCAGCAGCTCGGCGAGCACCGCCATCCGCACGAGCACCCCTGCCGAGACCTGTTTGAGGATGATCGAGCGCCCGCCGTCGGCGACGGCCCCGTCGAGCTCGAGCCCCCGGTTCACGGGGCCCGGGTGCATCACGAGCGCGCCCGGCTTCATGCGTGCCGCCCGTTCGGAGGTCAGCGAGTAGAGCGCCCGGTACTCGCGCAGGCTGCCGACGCCCGGCGGCACGCGCTCACCCGACCCCCCGTGCCGCTCGAACTGCAGCCGCAGCATCTGCACCGCGTCCGCCTCGCCAAGCACCGCGTCCAGATCGCTCGACACGGCGCACCCCATCGACATCAGCGCCGGCGGCGCGAGCGTCG
This sequence comes from Planctomycetota bacterium, assembly GCA_039822905.1. Lineage (GTDB taxonomy): Bacteria > Planctomycetota > Phycisphaerae > Phycisphaerales > UBA1924 > JANQQZ01. Next base: position 16,353 of record JBCBMF010000032.1, on the reverse strand, counting down.
GCGGCCCCACGCACATCACCCGCGCACCGAGCGTTGTCATGCCGAAGATGTCAGACCGTGCTACGCGCGAGCTGATGATGTCGCCCACGATCGCCACCGTAAGCCCAGAAAGATCAAACGCATCAGCACGCCCGAGCGCGCTCGCAAGCGCGTAGATGTCGAGCAGCCCCTGCGTCGGGTGCTCGTGCGCACCGTCGCCCGCGTTGATCACCGGCACGCCGACATGCCCCGCCACGCTCTGCGCCGCGCCCGGCGCGCTCGCGCGGATGACCAGCGCACCGCCTCCGGTCGCCTCGACGACGTTCGCCGTGTCGATGATCGTCTCGCCCTTGGTCACGCTGGAACCCGGCGCGGTCAGGTCGATCACGCCCGCCCCGAGGTTCGTCGCCGCCAGCGAGAAGCTCACCCGCGTGCGTGTCGAGTCCTCAAAGAACAGGTTGCAGACGTTGAGCCCACGCAGCAGCTCGGCGTGCGCCCCGCCCCGCTTCGCCCGGCCTTGACCATCATCGAACGACCGCGCGCGCTCAAGCAGCGACACGAGCCGGGACCGGTCTATGCCGTCGAGCCCGAGCAGGTGTCGCTGTGCATCGACCGCCGGCATGCGTTACTCCTGCGTGCCGCTTTCGGCTTGCATCGAGTCCTGGGGCGTCTCGGTCTGCGACGGATCGTCCGTCTCGATCGCGCGCTCGAGCGCCTCGATCGGCACCCAGCGCGGCTGGTCGATCGTGCCGATCTCGCGCAGCCGCTGGCCCACGATCACCCACGAGCCCGAGCCGCCCTCGAAGGTCAGCTGGACCGCCGAGTACACGGGCCGCTCGACGCCGCGCTCGAGCCCGGTCGCCGGGCGGAGCACATCGACGCGTGTCGACCCGCCGCGCAGACGGATCCGCGCGATCTGGTACACCGGCAGGTCGTCCCGCGCCTCGCTCAGCGGCACCACGCCCGGGTACGCCCGCTCGGCGACGCGGCGGTACTGCTCGGGCGTGATCCCGCCCGGAAGGTTGATCGCCGCGAGCGGCTCGCCGGCCGGCGGCGTGGCCAGCCTCGGCTGCGACGTCGCGTCGTCCGCGATCACGTAGCCCAGGCTCTGCTCCATCAGCTCGAGCACGCCAGCGGTCACCCGCGTGTTGTGCCACGTGAACTCGTTGTTGGCACGGGGGTAGTTGCCGTAGTTCAGGCAACCCACCGAGGCCGTCAGCATCAGTGCCGACGCCGCGGCCGCCCCGATCAACCGCCCGATACCAGCTTTCCGTCCGACGCTTGCGTTCCGCATTCCTGGGCCTCCTGCCGCCGCGTCCACTGTATCGAGCCCGCGGCCGGCCGGCGCGCCCGCCGGGCATCCGATCGACACACCGTGCCGGAGTGCCGAACTAGGATGCGTTCATGTCCTTCCCACGAACCAACCGCTTCGTCCTGGGCGTTTCGGGCGCGTCCGGGGCGGCCTACAGCCTCAGGCTTCTCGAGCAGCTGCTCCTCACCGGGGCCGAGGTCCACTGCGTCGTCAGCACCTACGGCCAGCGGCTGCTCTACGACGAGAAGCGCATCAAACGCGTCACGCTCGAGGACATGCTCCCCGAACTCGCGTCGGATCCTGACCATCAGAAGCGCTTCATCGCACATCCCAACAAGGACGTCGGCGCGGTCATCGCGTCCGGCAGCTTCCTGCACGACGGCATGGCCGTGCTTCCATGCTCATCAACCAGCCTCGGCGCGATTGCAACCTCCGCCGGCAGCAACCTGCTGACCCGCGCCGCGATGGTCACGCTGAAGGAGCGCCGCCCGCTGATCGTCTGCCACCGCGAGATGCCGCTGAACCTGATCGACATCGAGAACATGCGCACCCTCGCCCTCGCCGGCGCGATCATGTGCCCGACCAACCCGGGGTTCTATCTCAACCCGCAGAGCGTCGAAGAGATCGTCGACTTCATCGTCGGCAAGGTCCTCGACCTTCTCGGTGTGCAGCACGACCTCAAGACGCGCTGGGAAGACGCGCACAGCGACGCCGCGACGCCGGCCGACGCGCACCAGCCGTGAGCGTGGGCTCCGCCGAGCGTCTGCAGCATACGCCGGCCGCTGAACCGGCCGAGTCACAGAGCGAAGCCGCGAGCGCCGCGCCCTGCCCCGTCTGCCGGTACACCCGCGCGGACCCGTCCGTCGCGTGCCCCGAGTGCGGCGTCCTCGAAGAGGCGATCCTCCCCGAGCTGAGCCTGCTGCGGAATACGCCGCCGCGATTCTTTATGCTGCTGCGCGGAGGTGCGCGCGTCGTGAACTTCGGGCTCGCGTTGCGTGTGCTCGGCTCGCTCGGCGCGCTGCTGTGGCTGATCGCCGGCATCGACGCGGGCCTCCGCGCCGCCATGATCGCGCACGCCGTGGTGTGCATCGTCGCCGCCGTCGGCTGGTTGATGCTGACCACACCCGACCCACGCGTGCAGCGGGCGCTGCCCGGCCGACGTTTGCGCATCGCGGCACGGCTGGCGATCCTCATCGAGGCCGCGCTGTGCATCGCCGCGGCCGTTATCACCGTCTCGCTCACGAGCGAGGCCGTTCTCGCATCGTCGTTTGTTGACGTTGGCGTGCTCGCGCCGCTCTGGGCCGCCCGCACGTCGCTGTGCCTGCTCTACGCGCGGGAGATCGCGCGCAAGGCCGAGCGGCCCGACCTCGCGCGGTCCATCAACGCGGTCGCCAAGTACCTCGGCATTTCCGCGATGACGCTCTCGGCGGCCGTCGTCGCGGTCGGCATGACGGCGCTTATCCCGATCTTGCTGCCGTTCCTCGCGATCGCGACGGTGCCGTACGTGATGGTGCTGTCGGTGATCGTCGCGATCGCCGTCGTCGCCGGCGCGCGTGTGCAGCTCAGGCTGGGCCACGCCTTGCGCACCGCGCCCACGCCGTAAACGCCTACGAGCGCCGGTACCGCGGCTTCTTCTCCTCGATATCGATCGCCTTGCCGCCGACGAGGCTCACGCATCCCGCGCCGAGCACGCCGCTGACCTCGGTGATCAGCTCCGGCTCAAGGTCAACCCGCAGCACCGGCTCGGGCTGTACAGTGACCAGCGCCGACTCGGTCTCGATGTCCAGCAGCACCGGCACGCTGGTGCCGTTGGTCTTGGCCCGCTCGCCAAGCATCTGCCGGAGCGAGCCGACGACCGTTTCGCTGCTGCCGTTGAGCCGCTTGGCGTCGACGCGCAGGTGCAGCCGGCCCTTCTCCAAAGGCACGCCATCGATCGGCACCATGCGGTCCACGATGATCTGCGGCCCGCCCCGCGAGTGGTCCATCCGGCCCAGCACAAACTTCGGGCCATCATCCTCGAACAGATGCATGTACTTCGCATAGCAATCCGCAAACATCACGGCATCCGCAGAGCCCGACAGGTCCTCGATCGTCACGATGCCCATCTTCTGCCCGGCGCTCCGGCCGTTGCGCACGACGATCGGCCGCACGCTCTGGATCAGCGCCGCCACGATCACGCGCTGGTCCTGCGGCACATCCGCGAGCTCGCCCACCCGCACCTTCGCGAAGACGCCCGACCAGTCCTTCCACTGCTCCAGCGGGTGGCTCGACACATAGAACCCGAGCGTCTCCTTCTCCTGCTTGAGCGTCTCCGACTCGCTCCACGGGTCGACACGCACGAGCGGGGCGCTGTCTTCGGTGGGACGGGCGTCCCGCCCGTCGTCTTCGGGCGCGCCGAACAGCGCGCCCTGCCCCGCCGCCCTGTCCGCGGCCAGCTTCTGCCCCGCGCTCACCGCCGAGTCGATCGTCGCAACCAATGACGCCCGATCATCGCGCGAGTGCACATCGTCGAACGCGCCGCTCTTGACCAGCGCCTCGATCGTCGCCTTGTTCACGCTGCCCGAGGGCACGCGCTCGCAGAAGTCGTGCAACGACTTGAACGCGCCGCCCTTCTCGCGCTCGGTGATGATCGCCTCGATCGCCTTGCCGCCCGCGCCCTTGAGGGCCTTCAAGCCGAACCGCACGTGCCCCGCGCTCGCGAGCTTGTCGTCTTTCTTCTCGTAGACCACCGAGAAGTCCGCCTGCGACAGGTTCACGTTGGGAGGCCTGACCTCGACGCCCGTCTTGATCACCTCGCCCGTCGATGGCTCGATAAACTTGCACCGTTTGCAGTCCTCGAGATACGGGATCCAGTCGCTGACCTTCTGGGCCTGTGATTCGAAGGTGAGGAAGGCCGCCATGTAGTGCGACGGGAAGTAGGTCTTGAGGTACGCCGTCTGGTACGCGACGATCGCGTAGCCGGTCGAGTGCGACTTGTTGAAGCCGTAGCCCGCGAACTTGAGGATGAGCTCGAACAGCTCTTCCGCTTTCGACGCGTCGAGGCCTTGCTTCTCGGCGCCCTCGACGAACTTGGGCCTGTTCTCGGCGATGACCTTCTGTTTCTTCTTGCTGATCGCCTTGATGAGCGCGTAGGCCTGCCGCAGCGGGATGCCGCCCAGCTCGTGCACGATCTGCATGACCTGCTCTTGGTAGACCATCACGCCGTAGGTCTCGGCCGTGAACTTGTCGACGATCGGGTGCACCGTGGGCACCTCGGCCGCGCCGTGCTTGCGCTTGTTGTAGTCGGGGATCAGGTCCATCGGCCCCGGCCTGAACAGCGCGTTCGCGGCGATCAGGTCTTCGAGCCGGTCGGGCTTCATCTCGATGAGCAAGCGCCGCATGCCGCCCGATTCGAACTGGAACACGCCCGTCGAGTCGCCGCGCTGGAACATGCCGAACACGCGCTGGTCGGTGTACTCAAGCCGATCGAGATCGAGCGGGTGCGGACCCTCGCGTCGCGTCTTTGTCTTTGACGAGCCCGAAGCGCGAGCGAGGGATTGGGTGTTCTGTTTGTCCCTCGCTTGCGCTTCGGGCTCGTCGAGACCACCTCTCCCCACTGCTGCCCAGATCGCGTCCTCGTCGAGCGTGTCGACGATCAGCTTCTTCGCACGCTCGATGATCGACAGGGTCCGCAGACCCAGGAAGTCCATCTTGAGCAGGCCCATCTTCTCGCAGGTCGGGCCGTCCCACTGCGTGACGAGCTCGTGGTCCGCCGAGCCGGCCTGCCGATACAGCGGCACGACCTCATGCAACGGCCGCGTCGCGACGATCACGCCCGCCGCGTGCACCGAGCTGTGCCGGGCTTGGCCCTCCATGACCTTCGCGTTTTCGATCACGCGCCTGGCGACGTCGTCGTTGTCGTAGACCTTCTTGAGGTCCGGCTCCTGCTTGAGCGCCTTGTCGAGCGTGATCTTCAGCTCATCGGGGACGAGCTCGGCGAGCTTGTCGGTGTCGGGCAGCGGGTACTCGAGCACGCGTCCCACGTCGCGTACCGCCGCCCGGGCTTTGAGGGTCCCGAACGTGATGATCTGCGCCACGTGCCCGTACTTCTCGCGCACGTACTCGATCACCTCGCCGCGCCCGTCCTGGCACAGGTCGATATCGATATCGGGGTACTCGCTCCGGTCGGGGTCGGTGAACCGCTCGAACAGCAGGCCGTAGTCCACCGGGCACGCGTTCGAGAGGCCGAGCACGTAGCCGACCATCGTGCCGACACCCGAGCCGCGCGCGAGCGCGGGGATGCCCCGCTGCCGGCCCCAGTTGGTGAAGTCCCACACGATCAGGAAGTACGCCGAGATCAGCTTGTCGGCCAGGATCTTCAGCTCGCGGTTGAGCCGCGCCCAACGCAGCCAGCCGAGCTGCTGGGCATCGTGGAGGCCCTCCGGCATCTCTTCGGTGCCCTCGACAACCTCGTGCTCGTGCTTGAGGATCGCTGGCCCGTATCGCCAGACCATGCCCGCCTGGCACAAGAGCCGCAGCGCCTTGTCGCACTCGTCCTTCAGCTGCGCCTGGTCAAGATCCGGGTCGTTCGCGGGCTCGAGCGCGAACGTCTCGCAGAACGCCTTGAACCACGTGGTCAGGTCCCCGCCGTATTCCTGGGCCGAGTGCTTGGGCAGCTTGCTCTTCGGCGGCGACTTCACCACCACCACGGGCGCGTGGTTCGCGCCGATCGGCAGCTCGACGTTGCAGCGGTCAGCGATCCGCTGCGTGTTGCGCAGAGCCTCGATGCCCGCCTCGCCGAACGAATCGTTGTTGTACTCGCTCGACGAGAACAGCTCCCACATCTGCTCCGGGCTCTTCACGTAGAGCTCGGGCGTGTACTTCATCCGCGTCTCGTCGTACTTGCTCTTGCCGGTGCTGATGCAGATCAGAGTGTCGTGCGCATCGTGGTCCTGTTCGTTGAGAAAGTGGCTGTCGTTGTCGCACACCAGCGGGAGGTCCATCTCCCGCGCCAGCCGGATCAGGTGCGGGTTGATCGCGATCTGCTCGAGCACATGGTGCTGCATCTCGACGTAGAACCGTGGGCCGGTGCCCTCATCGGCGAACACCCGCGCGTGCCACTCGGCGCTCTCCCGCGCGGCCTCGTAGTGCTTCACGTCGCCGCGCTCGAGGCCGCCCGATGTCTCGTAGCTCAAGAGATGCTCGCCCATCTCCGAGCCGAGGTGCCCGTTGATCGCGATCAGACCCGAGTTGTGCTTCTCGAGCAGCTCGCGGTCGATCCGCGGCTTGAAGTAGAACCCGGTCAGATACGCCTCGCTGCACAGGTACAGCAGGTTGTTCCAGCCGGTCTCGTTCTCAGCGAGCAAGACCAGGTGATACCCGCCGTCGTTCACGCCGGTGTAAGTCTTGTCGAGCCGCGACTTCGGCGCGACGTACGCCTCGACGCCGAGGATCGGCTTGATGCCCGCGCGCCGGGCGTTCTCATAGAAATGCACGGCCGCGTGCATGTTGCCGTGGTCGGTCACCGCCACCGCGTTCATGCCGAGCTCTTTGACGCGTGCGACCAGCTTGTCGACCCGGTTGCCGCCGTCGAGCAGCGAGTACTCGCTGTGCAGGTGCAGGTGGACGAACGGCTTGTCACTCACCCCGCAGGTAGTGTCTGACCCCGCATCAACCCCAGCATCTCGTGCCATCCGCGCGTGCCTCCTGCAAGGGTGGATTCTACACTGGACAGGCTGGCAGTTGGCCGGCCGACCGACCGCGATCCAAAGCCGCGGCCGGGCCCTCCCTACAATTAAGCATGGACGTCGAAACGTTCGCCAACCGAGCCGCCCGGGCCCAGGCTGCCCGCACGCGAGTGGTCGATCTGCACGCCAACATGGGCCCAGTGTCGCGCTTTCTGCTCACCGCCGCCGGCTTCGCGATCTGCATCGTCCTCATTCTCCTGCTGATCCCGCTCTTCCTGCTCGCGATCGTCTTCGGCATCGTGATGCTGGCGGTGATCGGCATCCGCCGGAAGCTCCGTGCGATCGGCCGACCCAACAGCCGCGTCGCCGGCGTGCGGACCGACGGGCGGGAGAACGTGCGCGTCGTGACGCGCGACTGATCGCTCTGGCTTGCACCGTGAGTTTGCGTACACTATCTTATCGGCATGACCCGACTGCTCCTCGCGCTCATCCTCCTCGCCCTTCCCGCAGGGGCACAGGATCAAACAACCAACCGCTGGCATGACACGGAACTTGAAGACCTCCGACAGCCGGCCCGAACCATCAAGCTGGGCCTTCCCTTCGACGGCTTGGTCTGGTTTCACCCGTTCGACCCGATCGACTGGGTCAGCCTGTTCCGGGGCGGCTTCGTCGTTCAGCTCGTGGCTCATCCACCGGTCGAGCTCGCGTCGTGGATCGATCACGACTGGCTGGACGACCCCGCCCGGCGAGCCTCGTATCGCAAGAGCCAGCGCCGCATCATTCGGACACCGGAAGAAGCTGGCTGGAACGACGAGACCTTCGCACGCTTCACCCGTCGCGGGGCCTCGGCCAGCCTCCCGTCGGCGGAGAACGTCGAAGCCGCGCGATACGGTCTCCGCAACACCGGCTTCATCGGCCGCATGCAGGAAGTCCAGCAGCTTCTCAAACCACGCGTCGTTCTCGTCGAAGACCTCCAGATGGCGCCCGGACTCCACTCGGGCGGTGTCACGCTCGGGGAACGCCTCATCGCGATCGATGTCGCGCGGGGACCCGAGACGAAGCCCGACGACGATCACATTCTCCACCGTGGCTGGCTCGAGACCTACGCCCATGAGCTGGGACACGTCTTCTGGTACGCGCTGAACGACGCCGAACGCAGCGCGTTCGAGCAGCGGTTCTGGCCCAACGGCGACGCGCCGAAGGGCACGACCGTCTCCGGTTACGCCCGCACCAACGTGCTCGAAGACTTCGCCGAGTCGTTCCAGATCGCCGTGCTCTACCCAACAACCTACGCCACGGAGCCCGTGCTCGGACGCGATGTGCTCCGACCCTGGACCGACACCCCGATGCCCGCCTCCGCGATCGAACGCGTGCGCCACATCGACGTCCTCATCACTGCCAAGACCGGGCGGCCCGCTCCGACGACCAAACTCCGCGACAACCGCATCTCCCGCATGCTCGACAGCTTCGCCACGCCTGAGGACGCCGAAGACGAGCCCGCCGAGTTCGACCTGCGCGAGGCGCTCAACCGCACACGCGACGACTGACGCCAACAATCACGGCGTGCCCGCGCCCAGGCCCATCCTCCGCTGCCGAAACTGCGGCCACGACCTCGCCGACCTGATCAGCACGCCCTGGATCCGCACCTGCCCAGAGTGCGGCCAGCGCTTCGATCCCAGCTTCTACTACGAGGGCAACCCGCAGGAAACCCCGGAGCCCAACGTGCTCCCGCCCAAGAACGACGGCTCAGGAGATTGACGCGCGGAGCTGTCGCGTCACCTCGCCGGGCGTTCCCGCACCGATGTTCGACGCCTCCACCGCGACAACGGGCAGCACGCCCCAGCTCGAGTTGGTCAGCAGCAGCTCATCTGCGCCGAGCACATCATCGATGGTCAGCATGCGCGCGGTCACGTCTATGCCCAGCTCGCGGGCGGCGTCGATCACCGCGCCGCGTGTGATGCCGGGCAGCACCGGGCTGGGCAGCGCACCCGCCGCCTCCTCGCCGCGCGCGATCGGTGTAAAGAGCGCTCCATCTTTCACGACGAACGCGTTGCTCACGCACCCGCCGCAGAGGTGGTTGGTCACCTGGAACACCAGCGCCTCGGCCGCCCCCTTCACGCTCGCGTCGCGCAGCGCCGACAGCCGCCACCAGTAGTTCAGCGTCTTGTGCGACGCCGTCGGCTCGAACGGGTTGGCCTTGGCGTCCGCGATCGCGACCACCACGCCCTGCTCGTACATCGCGTCGGGGTACGCCGTTGCCGGCTGCGCGGACACCAACACAGTTGGATCGTGCGCACGTTCGCTGCCACTCGCGAGCAGGTTCAAATCGCCGCCCGTGATCGACAGCCGCACACGCTGGCGCTCGCCGCCCTCTTTCTCGACGGTTCGCAGCACGGCCTCGGCGAGCGCGGGCTTGCGCAGCTCGTCGGTCAGCCGCAGCTGCTGCGCCGAGAGCGCCAGCCGATCAAGGTGGTCGTGCAAACGGGTCACCGCTGCCTCACCCTCGCGCACGCCGCCCGCCATCGTCTCGAACAGGCCGACCGCGTGGGTCAGGCCCGCGTCGAACGCCGACACCCGCGCGTCGCCGGTCTCGACAAACCGGCCGTTGAGAAACACCGTCGCCACCGCACCGCTCCTTCGCCGGCTGACACTCGCCCCGACAGTCACACCCAACCGACCGACGCCGCCCCGCAGACCGGGGAGTCACCCGCGCATCCCCACGCGCCGATCCGCGTTGGCGGAACCCGGGTGGGAGACACGATGGTACGAATCCGCCGGCGGCCACGCGAGGCCCGAAAACGCCGAACACCGCCGCCAGCACCGGCCCGCGAACGCCGATGCTCTTCCCGGCCACAAGCATGACAGACGCGATCCCCAGCTACGGCACCGGCTCACGGCAGACCGCCGCCAGACGCCGCTTGCGCACTGCATACATCGTTGGCCTCATCACCGTCGCGGGTCTGGCGAGCGCCAAGGCCATCGTCTCGTCCATCATCCTTCAGCGCACCGAGCACGACGCGGCAACCGTCAACATCGCGGGCCGCCAGCGCATGCTCAGCCAGAAGATTGCCAAAGCGGCGCTGCACTACGAGCACGCGACCAGCGAGGCGGAGATGCTGCGGGCGCGCGACGAACTCGCCGCCGCGCTCGAACTCTGGACGGCCTCTCAGCGCGCGCTCCGGTTCGGGTCCGACGACCTCGGCATCCCGGCGAGCGATGACCCACGCATCGCCGACGCCTACGAGGATCTCCAGCCGACCTTCGACGCGATGCGCGACGCCGTGGCCGCGCTCCTGGTCTGGGAGAACACCCACACCGTCGCGAGCAACCACGCGCCCGAGGTCCTCGCTTCGATCGACGCGATCCTCGCGGCCGAGACCGAGTTCCTCGCGCAGATGAACGTCATCACCGACCTGCACGAGGCAAACGCCAACGAGCGCGTCGCCGAGCTTGTCGCCGCCAAGAACATCCTGCTGATCGCGACGCTGATCGCGCTCATGATCGAGGCCGCGATCGTCTTCGAGCCGGCCGTGCGCACGCTCTCGCGACAGGTGCGCACGATCGACGACCAGCGACGCCGCGCCGAGGACCTCGCCCGGCACAAGGCGCGCTTCCTGGCCAACATGAGCCACGAGATCCGCACGCCGATGACCGCCATCCTGGGCTTTGCCGATCTGATGCTCGAGCCAGAGCTCACACCCGCCCAGCGGGCCGACTACATCCAGACCATCCGCACCAACGGCGAGCACCTGCTCGGGCTGATCAACGACATCCTCGATTCGTCAAAGATCGAGGCCGGCAAGCTGGAGGTCGAGCGCGTCGCCTGCGACCCGCGGCAGCTCGTCGAGGACAGCATGAGCCTGATGCGCAACCGCGCCGCCGACAAGGACATTCAGCTGACCTCGCGCATCGAGGGCCCGGTCGCGAGCACCATCGCCGCAGACCCGCTCCGCTTCCGGCAGATCCTGGTCAACCTCATCAGCAACGCCATCAAGTTCACCGACCGCGGCTCGGTCACGGTCACCACGAGGATGGCCCGGCCCGACGACAACACGCACCACGCCGCGCGCGACGACCAGCAGCACTGGCTCGAGATCGCGGTCGATGACACCGGCATCGGCATCCCCGCCGACGCGCTCGTCGACATCTTCAACGCATTCGATCAGGCCGACCGCTCGACCTCGCGGCACTTCGGCGGCACGGGCCTGGGCCTGAGCATCAGCAAGAACCTCGCCGAGGCCATGGGCGGCGGCATCACCGTGACGTCAACCGAGGGCAAGGGCAGCACGTTCACGCTGCACATGCCCGCGGGCGTCGAGCCAAGGCTGCTCGCCACGCCGGACGCAGACGACACCACGCTGGACGAGACGTTCTCGGTCGGCGGCCGCCCGCTCGAGGGCCTGCGCGTGCTGCTCGCCGAAGACGGCATCGACAACCAACGTCTCGTCCGCTTCCACCTCGAAAAGCACGGCGCGCAGGTCACAGCCGTCGAGAACGGTCAGCAGGCCATCGACGCCGTCGACGACACCGCCGTGCCTGTCGACCTTGTCCTCATGGACGTGCAGATGCCGGTGATGAACGGCCTGATCGCCACCAGCACGCTCCGGCAACGCGGCAGCGCGCTGCCCATCCTCGCGCTCACCGCCAACGCGATGCCCGAAGACCGCGAGCGGTGCATGACCGCGGGCTGCGACGACTTCCTGACCAAGCCCATCGACGCCGGCAAGCTGATCGCCGCCTGCGCCCGCTGGTCGAAGCGGAAGCCCAGCGCCCGCGCGGCCTAGACACTCCGGTCTCAATCAATCACTCGAGCGCAAGCGCCGCCTGCATCGCCGGGTCCGTGCCCGCGCGCAGCGACTCGACCGTCACCGGCGCGAGCAGATCGGGCGTGATGCCCATGCCCTCATCGAACTCCGGCGCGCTCGTTCGCGACCGCAGCAGCGGCAGCCGCGCAACGACCTTCGACCCCGGCAATGTCATGAACGCCAGGATCCCCGCCGTCGGCCCCTCGGCGCTCCCGCCGGTCGGCTCGCCGACGTACGTCACATCGCGCTGCCACTTCAGTTCGCTGAGCAGGATCGTCGCGCCGCTCTCGTTGTTGGGCCCGCACAAGATCACCAGCTCGCCCCGCCACGCGTTCTCGGCCGGCTTGATCCTCGACGCGCTGCCGCCGCCGACCATCGGGTTGACGATGTGCATGCCATCATCGTCGGGCGTGAACATCATCTCGGGGATGTCGAACACGCCCTGCGCCCACGACCTCAGGTAGGGCCGATACTCGCCGACGCTCGTCGCCCGCACCCGCGTCGGCCCTTCGACCGTGATCGGCTCGGTGATCAGGTGCCGCAAGAGCGCCGTGTGCACATCGCCCGACCCGCCGCCGACCAGCCGCAGGTCGTACACCAGCCGCTCGGCACCGCTCGCGTTGATCTCGGCGAAGACCTTCGCGAAGACCTCCTCAGCATCAACTGGCGTGCGGTAGTTCACAAACGTGTTGACCCACAAACCCGCCGTGCGATCGTCGAGCATGTCCCACCGCACCGCACCGTCGTCGCTGAAGTTCGTCTGTCCTTTCGCGCCCCGCATCGCGAGCGATGCGGCCTCGTCGATCGCCTCCGCAACAACCTCTCGCCGATCGCCATCAGCAGACTCAACAAGCAGCGTAAACCCATCGCCATCGCCGAACAGCAGCGGGAAGAGGATGTCGAATGTCGTCAGCCCGATGTCATCGCTGCCGGCGAACAGCGTCGTTTTCGTGTGATCCGTGATCCCGTCCACTGGGATGTACGGCAACACCGCATCGAACACCTCCCCCATCGCCCGCCCGTTCACTGCAATCAGCTCGTCACCCGCGTTGACGTTCTCCACACCCTCGGCCACCCCCACCACAATCGCGCGGAAGTCATCGTTCGCGTCCGGCACATACTCGAAGTCCACCGGCAGCATCGTCGCCGCCAGCCGCTCGGCCAACCCCGCCGGCAGCTCCGCCTCCGTGTGCTCGCACCGCAGCGTTGCCAAGTACTTCTGCACCGCCAGATAGAACTCGCCCTCGCTCGGCCCGCCCGCAGCCACGCCGCGCAACGCCTCCGCCGCCCGCTCCAGCTCGATCTCACCCGCGTACCTGTCGAACCCGGGATGGATGGTCTCGAACGCCCCGATCAGCAGCTCGGCGTCGTTCGCGTAGTCAACACCCTGCGCCGCCGCCCCAGCCGACACGCACACCGCCGCCGCACACATCATCACTTTCAGCATCCCGAGCCCCTTTGTTTCGGATCCGCACGGAGACACCGGCCGCCGCGATGCCGGCTTTGTACGATTCGGGAGCACCGTCATTCACGGAGGACGAAAGACCATGCCCCGACCCATCTGCAGAACAGCCGCCGCCGCCCTGCTTCTCGCCGCCCTTTCCATGGCAGCCATGCCCGCTTCCGCCCAGGCGGACCGCCCCGAGCCCACCATCCAGACCCTGCTCGACCGCCCCGACCTGCGCCCCGCGACCGTCACCGCCCAGAAGGACTTCAACTTCGGCGGCGGCGACAGCATCGCTAAGGGCACCGAGCTCGCCGTCTACGGCGTCTCGGCAAACGGCATCACGCTCGACTCCGGCGCGTTCATCTTCGAGGCCAAGCACGAGGACACCGACCTGCTCGAACGCACCGCCGAGCTGATCAACGGGCTCTCCGACGAAGCGCTCGCGCTGACCTTCGAAACGCTCGCCACCAAGTCCGAGTTCTGGCCCGTCCGCGTCGCCGTGACCCAGACGCTCGACTTCGGCGGCGGGCTGGTCATCGCCGCCGGCACCGAGCTGCCGCTCCGAACGATCGCAAACGGACAGATCGAAGCGGTCTACCCGCCGGCCCAGCAGCCGCTCACGCTCGCCGCCGAGCAGACCGACCTCATTGCACGCGCGCGAGAGATCGCGTCTCGCGAAACGGCGTCGCCGCCGCGCCCCCACTTCGTGCGATCCATCGAGGCCGCGCTCGATCCGGAGCGCACGACGCCCGCGCTCGCGTCGGCCGAGTACGTGCTGGTCTACCGCGGCCGCGAGGGCTGCTCGCGCTGCGCGCGGTTCACGCCCGAGCTCAAGACCGCCTACCGCAAGCTGAAGCAGAATCACGAAAACTTCGAGGTCGTCTTTGTGTCCGACGACCGGAGCGAGCAGTCGTTCAACCAGTACGTGAGCAAAGCGGACATGCCGTGGAAGGTCGTGCCCTACACCAACGTCTTCGCCGCGGCCAACACCCGCTCGCTCCCGGGACGCATGCTGCCGGTGGTCTATCTGATGTCGCCCGACGGCACCGTTATCGACTCGACCGAGAACGGGTCGGCGAGCGACGTGCTAAAGACCCTCGAACGCGAGCTGCGAGGCTAACTACTCCCGCTCGCCGAGCCCAAGCCCAAGCTTAAGCCAAGTCACCACGCTGAACCCCGGCAGCGGGTACACCTGCGTCGCCCGGTACAGCCGGTAGTCCGCCGGGTCCTCGCCGCTGGTCGCGAACACCGATTCGAGCACTTCCTTCAGCCGCGGCACCTCGCGCGAGGGGCTCCGCGCGAGGCCGTCGCCAAGCGACTTCGCCGCGATCGAGTCCTCGATCCGGAACGCGTCGTCCTCGAACCGGCTGCTCTGCCGCGTGGGGTTGAAGCCGAATCGCTCGATCGTCAGCTTTGGTGGGTCGGCCTCGGGGTAGAGGTCTTTGTGAATCAGCGTGTCGAACACCGCCGCGTCGCTCGGGCTCTTGAGCAGGTTGTTGATGACCTCGAAGGGCCGATCGTCGATCTTGTGCCTCCGCAGGCCCCGCGCGATCTTCTGACCAAAGAACATCGTCACCGGCTCGTTCACGCCCGGCTCGCCCGCCGCCAGCATCAGTCGGAGCTCCTCGCCCGACATCTCCAGATCCAGCTTCGACGCCGGCAGCGTGCTGAAGTCCTCCATGTAGCGCAGCCGCGGGTCGTCATCGCCCCTGCCGTCGAGCGTGAGCAGCCTCGGCGGCTCCGCGCCAGGCACTGCCTTGTAGTGCCGACCCGCGAACACGATCGGCTTCGGTCCCGTCCGCAGCCGGCGGAATCCGACGTAGCCGGTGAGCAACAGCACATCGCACGAGACGCCGTCTTCTTCGGAAGGCACGATGATCGCCGCCGAGTACCGGGCTGAGGCCCGCACGCCGAAGATCTGCGCCATGCCCTGCGCCATCTTCCGGCGGGCGTCGCGGTACAGCGCATCGCGCGCCTTGGGAACGTGCGCCGCCAATGCCGCGTCGAGCCCGGCCCGGCCGTCGGGGAACTCGCTCAGCAGGTTCTCGAACAGCTCGACCGCGTCCTCGGCCTTGCTGATCGCCTCCGCCGACGCCCCCGCCGCGTCCGCCGCCCGCACGATCCCAAGCAGGCCCTTCGGCGCCGGCGACTCGTACACCGCCTCGAACGGGTCCTCGCCGCCCATCAGCTGGACGACCCGCCACGACTGGGTCTTGTCGAGCCCCAGCCGCTCCTGGACGTCCGTCGCCCGGGGCGACGAGCCGACCAGCGGCTCGATCAGCGCGCGGAACGCGATCGCGAGCTCCTCGCTCAGGCCGGCCACGCGTTCGTCAAGGGCTCCCCGCTGAGTCATGGGCCAAGCCTACGGCGGTCATTTGACGGGTGACGCTGACGGGTGCCGTCGCGTGTGGTGAGCCGTGAGCGAGCCATTGGTCTTTGACAGCCGCAAGAGCGACCTTTCACCAGGAGTGTTTCTCAGAAACTTTTCTGCGTTTTATTGCATCGGTGCATCCCAAGGAATAGTGTCGACGAAGAGCATCGACAGGCGCACACTCGTGGCGCTTTACACCAGAAGGAGACGCCCCATGTTCGCACGCACACTCGCCGTTCTCGCCGCCGCCGGATGCACCGCTGCAGCGGCCGCCCAGAGCACCGTGGCCTATCAGTATCAGGGTCGAGTCATCGCCATCGACGACCCGGCCGGCGTGTACGCCGATACCGGTATCGTCGTCGGCGACATCGCCACTGGCACCTTCGAGATCGATCTCGAAGCCACCGTGCAGCAGGACGCCGTGAATGTCTTCGGTGACCTCTTCGGCGATCAGTTCAACTACGAGATCGGCTCCTTCGCCGCGCTCGCACTCACCGCCGACCTTGGCCCGCTCAACATCGATACCGCCGATGTCCGGGGCCAGGTCCTCGACGGCGTCTTCCAGATCAACGAGCGGCGTGACGTCTTCTCGATCGCCGGCGGCGCCACGCTGCCCACCGATCTGCCCGGCTACGACGGCGTCCTGCCGGGCGGCCTCCGTGGCATCTTCGAGGGTGACGACTCGGTCTTCGACACCACCGGCACCGACGGCGTCGCGGAACTCGATGGTGATCTCGGCGGAGTCGAGCTCTTCGAGCTGGAGGTCCGCGACG